>DASYXG010000029.1:0-26827 GCA_035935235.1 Allostellaceae bacterium | reverse complement strand
GCCTCGATCGCACCGGTTAGCGACGCGATCTCGGCCAGCTCCTCGTCCATGAAGCGGTCGAAAGCCGGCGGGAAATGCTCAGGGCGAATGCGGTCGAAGGGCGGCAGCCCGAACGGGGTCGTCCACTCCTCGAAAAACGGATTTTGCTCGCTCACGCCGCGAGGATATCAGCGAAATCGCCGTGCGCCGAGGGCAGCCCGGGAAAGATCTTGGCCAGCGCCGTGTCGTCGAGCCGCAGATGCTTCTCGGCGATCGTCGCCAGCGGGTTTCGGTAATCGGTGGTCACCGCCAGATCGCGTGCCTGATAGAGCTGCGCCGTGCCGAGGCCCGGCCATTGCCCGTAGACCTTGCCGCCCTTGACCGGGCCGCCCATCACCCAGATGACATTGCCGTGGCCGTGATCGGTGCCGCCATTGCCGTTCTCGTGCACGGTGCGGCCGAACTCGGAGATCACCGTGATCACCGTGTCGTTCCAGTCCTGCCCCAGCCCTTGCTGCAGCGCCGCGAGCCCGGTACCGAGAGCTTTAAGATTGCCGGCGAGCTGGCCCTTGTCGTTGCCTTGGCGCGCGTGGGTGTCCCAGCCACCCAGGCTGACGAACGCCAGACGGATGTGCTTGTCCTGCGTTACCAGCTGCGCGAGCCTCGCCGCGATGGCCGGGAATCCGTTGGCGGGTGGGGCGCCGTTATCGGCCATCTTCTGCTCGTCGCTCGCCATGTCGGCGACAAGCTGGGTGCGTGCGGCGCGGCCCTGGCGATAGGCCTCGCTCTGCTTGTCGTTGCCGTCGTAAAGCCGGTCAAAGGCGCTGGCGATCTCGGGCCGGTCGATCGCCATCGGCGCCGCCGCCTTGGGACCAAGCGGCAGATTGGCGACCGCCACCGGCCCCTTGAGGATGTACGGCAAAGTCGGGCCGACCGAGAGCGCGTCGGTCGGGCTGCGCGGCCCGGGCAGCGCCGCCAGCAGCCGGTTCATCCACCCGTCCGGGGTGGTGGCATGCCCGGGGGTGCCGTTCTCGATATAGAGCTGCGCGTCGAAATGGGAACGGCTCGGGTCGGGCGAGCCGGCGGCATGGATGAAGGCCAGCTTCTTGTCCGTCCACATCGCCATCAATGGCTGAAGCGCCGGGTGCAAGCCGAAATGCCCGTCCAGTTCCAGCGCGCCGTTATCGGTGCCGGGTTTCTGGATGGCGATTGTCGAGCGCGCCTCGTAATAGGCGGCCTCGCCATACGGCACCACGACATTGAGCCCGTCGACCGCGCCGCGCAGCATGACGACGATCACGCGTTTGGGCGGGCCGTCGGCGCGCGCCGCCCAGATCGGCCCAAGTGTTGGCGAAGCAACGGCGCCGAGCGCCGCGCCGCCAGCCAGTCTCACAAGATCGCGCCTCAGCATGGTCGCACCTATCTGCGCATGAAATCGGGGCTGCCGAGAATGAGCGCGGCTTTCAGCGTGGCCGGCGACTCGGCGATCGCGGCGCGCGTGTGGTCGGAAAGGACCGGGTTGAGCAGCGCTTGCAGCGCCTCGGTATCGACGGCGATCGGCTTTGCCGCGTCGGGTGCGGCGGAAGCAGCGACCACATGCACCGCCTGCTCGTCGGGTGGGACGTAATTGAGCAGCGCACCGCTGCCCACCAGAGTGGCGAAGTTGGTCCGGTCTGTCGTGCCGCTGGGGCTGAGCCACGCGTCCTGCGTGTTCTTGTATCCGTCCGGCGTCGGGCAGAGATAGAGCGGCATGCCGAGCTGGGCCATGGTCCCGAGAAACGGCGTCGGGCTCTTGATCCTGCCGCCGGTGGCGCGCACCGCCGACAGCACGTATTGATACGGCGTCTTGTATTTCTGCCCGGCGCTGTCGCGGAATTCCGGGCTGGTCAGCAAGGCTTTCATCACCGCCTTGATGTCGCCGTCGCCGCTGAGGAATTGCTGCGTGAGCCGATCGACCAGCGCGGGCGGCGGTTGGTCGGCGACGAAATACTGGGCCAGCTCGAAGGCGATGTGATGCGCGGTCGCGGGGCTTTTCGCCAGAATGTCGATGGCCGCGATACCCTGCTCGATACCTCCCGGCGCGATGCGCTGGCCGAGGAAAGTTTTCTCCGACGGATCGTGGCGCGACGCGATGAACGCGAAGGCCGGCCCCGAACCTGCGCTCAGGCTCTGGTAGTTGAAACCCCATCCGGTGAGGATATGCGCCAGGGTCGTCACATCCTGCTGGGTGTAGCCGCCATCGACGCCGAGCGTGTGCAGCTCCATCAGCTCGCGGGCGTAGTTCTCGTTGATGTCGCTGAACAGGACGCTGGCACTGGGGCTGCCGGGCGCGGTGCTGTCCTGATTATCGAGATAGTAGAGCATCGCCGGGTGCTGCGCGGTGGCCAGCACGAGATCGCGGAAATGGCCGAGCACATGCGGCCGGATCGCCTCGTTCTCGAAATTGCCGACCCACAACATGTCGAAGCCGTTATAGGCGTTGACATTGAAGTGGTTGAACCAGAAGTCGACCATCACCTCCTGCAGCTGTCGCGGGCCGTAGAGCGCGCGATAGACCCGCGCCGCGCGCGCCTGCTGGAGAATCGAGTCGGCGCGCTTGACCCGCGCGTCGATCATCTCTTGCGTCGGCTTCGCGCCCGCCATGGTCTCGCCCGGCTGTGGCCCGTATTTGGCGAAAAGCTGCGAGGCGCTAAGCCCTTGCGTGTCGAGCGTGGCCAGGCGGTCGGTCAGCACCGCCGGCTCGGGCAGCGCGCCGGGATCGAGCTGTTCGTCGATATAGCGGTCGATGCCGACCGCCTTGACGTGCGCGACCGCCTCGGCCGTGGGGCCGAGCGCGAGCCGGTTGAGGACATGGATGATATGCCGGCCGGCGGCGGCATCCGCTCGTGCCGGGAGCGGCGCGATCAACCAGATGACGCACAGAGCGGCGAGCGCGCGGATCGCAATCATGCCTATCGGCGCATGAAATCGGGGCTGCCGAGGATCAGCGCCGCCTGCAGGTCCGGCGGGCACTCGGCGATCGTTGCTTGGGTGTGCGGGCTGAGGATCGGCGCCAGCAGCGCCTGCAGCGCCGCGGGGTCGAGCGGTTCGCCCTTCGGTCCGGCGGGCGCCGCCGGCTCGTTCTGCTGCGAGATAAGCTGCGGTGCCGCCATGTTGAACGCCGGACTGTTAGGGGGCGCCGCCATCGCGGTGGCGGGCTGATCGTCGGGGGGCGGCGGGTTCTTCAGCGGCAGCACACCGCGGCCGAGCCCGGTGGCGAAGCCGACCCGCAAAGTCGTTGCGTCCGGGCTTAGCCAGGCATCCTCGGTGTTCTTGTAGCCGTCCGGGGTCGGACAGAAATAGAGCGGCATGCCGAGCCGCGCCATCGTGCCCAAAAGGGGCCGCGGGTTGTTGACCTCGGTCCCCGCGGCGCGCGCCGCCGATAGCACGTATTGGTGCGGCGTCTTGTATTTCTGCCCGGCGCTGTCGCGGAATTCGCGCGAGGTGAACAGCACCTTCAGCACCGCCGCGATGTCGCCGTCGGTCTGGGCGAAGCGCTGCGCCAGCCGATCGACCAGCGCCGGTGGCGGGTTGTCGGCGACAAAATACTGCGCCAGCTGGAGGGAAATGTGGCGTGCGGTCGCCGGGCTCCGCGCCAGGATATCGATCGCGGCGATGCCCTGTTCCTCGCCGCCCGGCGCGATCGGGTGTCCGAGGAAATTCTTCGCGGCGAAATCATGCCGCCCCGGGTCGAAGCGGAACCCCGCCCCGTGGCCGATGCGGAACGCCGGCCGATCGAGCCCCCAGCCGGTGAGGATATGCGCCAGGGTGATGACGTCGTCCTGAGTGTAACCGCCATTGACCCCGAGCGTGTGCAGCTCCATCAGCTCGCGGGCATAATTCTCGTTGATGCCGGTCTGCTCGCCGCGGGCGCCGGGGCTGCCCGGCTGTGTGTTGAGCTGGTTGTCGAGGTAGAACAGCATCGCCGGGTGATGCGCGGTGGCCTGCACCAGGTCGCGGAAATGGCCGAGCGCATAGGGTCGGATCGCCGTGTCCTCGAAATGGCCGATCCACAAATGATCGAGGCCCTTGCCGGCGAAGACATTGAAATGGTTGTACCAGAAATCGACCATCGCCTCTTGTAGCTGGCGCGGGCTGTAGAGCGCCCGCCACACTCGTGCCCAGGACGCCTGCTGGGCGATGATGCGGGCACGCTCGCGCCGCGCCTTTGCCTCCTCCGGGGTGGGTTTGACGCCGCCGTTAAGGATCGGCAGTTGCGGGCCGTATTGAATGAAGAGCTGGACCGGGTCGAGCTGCAGCGTGTCGAGCGCCGCCAGCCGCTGGGCCAGCTCCGCCGGTTCGGGGATCGCGGCGGGGTGGAGCTGCTCTTCGATATAGCGGTCGATGCCGAGCTGCCGGATATGCGCGACATCGGCCGCATTCGGGCCAAAGCCGAGCCGATTGGCGATGTGGATGATCTGCTGGTCGGAGTCGGCGGTATCGGCCAGCGCCGGCAGCGCCTTGATCAGCGCGACGCTACAGGCGCCGCCGAGAAGAAATGAACGTCTTGTCGCCATGATGCGCAGCCATATGGCGGTTGGGTGCAGATTTTACAGCGGCATTCTACTCGGCCATCCCCAGTTTAAATGCTAACGGCGTCAGCCGGGCGGCAATCCCAACAAGCGCCGCGCCAGCACCAGATGCGGCTTGTCGATCATCTTGCCGTCGAGCGCGAGGGTACCGGCGTTGGGGTTAGCGGCGAACGCGGCGATGACCGCCTCGGCCCATTGACGCTCCTCGGCGCTGGTCGAGAACACCTCGTTGATGATCGCGAGCTGTGCCGGGTGGATCGCCATCTTCCCGGTGAACCCCGAGCGGCGTGCGGCGACTGCTTCGGCCTTGAGGCCTTCGGGATCACGGAAATCGGTGTAGATCGTGTCGAGCGCGGCGACACCGGCGGCCGACGCCGCCAGCAGGCACAGCGAACGCGCCAACTGGTACGGCCCGTCATAGGCGCCATCGATGGTGCGGTTGTTGCCGCCGATGCAGGCAGACAGATCTTCGGCGCCCCAGGTGATCGCCTCGAGCCGCGGCGACGAGCCGGCGTAATTGCCGAGCGCAAATACCGCTTCGGCGGTTTCGGTGGCGATGGCGACGATGCGGATGACGCCGGTCGTGTTGCCCGCCGCCGCCTCGAAAGCCGAGAGATAATGGTCGACCGTTCGCACATCCTCGGGCGTGCATTTCGGCAGCAGGATGCCATCGGGTTTGCCGGCGACGGTCGCGGCGAGGTCGTCGAGGGCCAGCCCGCTGGCGAGTGGGTTGATGCGGACATATCGTGCGATTTTATTCGAATTATCATCGTCCAAAAATTCGCGCGCCAACTTGCACGCAGTCGGCCGGTTCGCCGCCGCCACCGAATCCTCGAGGTCGAGAATCAGCGCATCGGCGCCCGACTCCAGCCCCTTGGAAAGTTTGCGCTCGCTATCGGCGGGGACGAAGAGGAATGAGCGGATTGGCATGCGGTCTCCCCTATGCCGGCCGGCACTTCATAAAGGCGGCGCGGCGGCAGATCGCCACCACGTCGCCGTGTTGGTTCAACCCGACATGCTCGAACTCGACGATCCCGGCATCCGCGCGCGACTTGCTCTTCCGGAGCGAAATGACCGTCGTCCTTGCCCGTACCGTATCACCGTGAAAAACCGGTTTGGGAAACCGCACATCGCTCATCCCCAGATTGGCGACGGTGGTGCCGAGCGTCGTGTCGCCGACCGAAATTCCGATCACCAGCCCGAGGGTGAAGATCGAGTTGACCAGCGGCCGACCGAATTCGGTGGTCTTGGCGAATTCGGCGTCGAGATGCAGCGGCTGCGGGTTCATCGTCATCGTGGTGAACAGCACGTTGTCCGTCTCGGTCACCGTGCGGGTCAGCGCGTGCTCGAACACCTGTCCCTCGGAGAACTCCTCGAAATAGAGCCCCGCCACGTCTAGCGCCCCTTGAACACCGGCCGGCGCTTCTCGACAAAGGCGGCGACCGCCTCCTTGTGGTCCTCGGTGAAGGCGCAGCGCGCTTGGTGCTCGGCCTCGAGTTCGAGCACGGTTTGGAACGGCTCGGTTTCGGCGGCCAGCAGATTTCTTTTCATGTAGCCGAGCGCGATGCGCGGCCCGTCCGCGACGCGTCGCGCCAGGGCCATCGCTTCGTCGCGCAGGGCATCGTCATCGACCAGTCTGTTGACGATGCCGAGACGCGCCGCCGCCTCTGCGTCGATCACGTCGCCGAGCAGATACATCTCGCGCGCCTTCGCGGTGCCGACCAGCCGGGTCAGGCTCCACGACCCGCCGTAATCGCCCGAGTAGCCGATGCGGACAAAGGCGGTGCCGAACCGCGCCGACTTCCCCGCCACGCGCAGATCGCAGGCCAGCGCCAAACCCAGCCCGGCGCCGGCGACCGGCCCGTTGATCGCGGCGATGATCACCTTTGGGCAGGTGCGCATCAGCAGGGGCAGCTGGTGCGCCCGGCGCAGCCCCTCGACTCGGTCCTCGACCGTCTGGTCGCGGCCACGGCTCTCCATGGTCTTAACATCGCCGCCGGAGCACCAGCCGCGCCCGGCGCCGGTGATGACAATCGCGCCGACCTCGCGGTCGGTGGCGAGCCGGTTGAGTGTTTCGGTCAGGCTGCCGGTCATCTCCGGCGATAGCGCGTTGAGCCGTTCCGGGCGGTTGAGGGTCAGCCAGGCGATGCCGTTTTCGACGGCTTCCAACAGATCGGGCATCCGCTTCTCCTTCGCGAGGTTGACGGATCATAACCCGATTTCCCGGGCTGTCATTGCGAGGAGCGCAGCAACGCGGCAATCTCGACGAACCGAATGGGGCGGCGCGAGATTGCTTCGCTCCGCTCGCAATGACACAAGATGGCTCCATGGAAACGATCCGCGTCGCCTGCGCCCATGATTGCCCGGATATGTGCTCGCTCCTGGTCGAGGTCGAAGCCGGTCGGATCAAGCGTATCAAGGGTGATCCCGATCAGCCCTTCACCGCCGGTTTTGCTTGCGCCAAGGTCAACCGCGATCACGAGCTGGTGCACTCCCCGCAGCGGCTGAGGACGCCGCTGCGCCGCACCGGCGCCAAGGGGAAAGGCGAGTTCGCGACGATCTCGTGGGACGAGGCGCTCGCCGAGATTGCCGGTCGCTGGAAGGCGATCATCGCCGAGTCAGGCCCAGAGGCGCTGCTCGGCTACGCCTATAGCGCGCACCAGGGGATCATGAATCGCGGCCTGCCGCTGGGCCTGTTCCGCTCGCTCGGCGCAACCCGGCTGCTCGCCGGCACGGTCTGCGACACGTGCTGCGAGGAGGCATGGAACGTTACGGTCGGTCCGGTCGGCGGCGCCGATCCGGAAAGCGTCGACGACAGCGACCTGATTATTTCCTGGGGCGCCGACCTCGTCGCCACCAACGTGCATTTCTGGGCCCGGGTCGAGGCTGCCAAAAAGCGCGGCGTCAAACTCATCGTCATCGACCCGCGCCGCAGCCGCACCGCGGCGCAAGCCGATTGGCATTTGCCGATCCGCATCGGCACCGACGCGGCTCTGGCGCTCGGCATCATGCACATCCTGGCGCGAGACGGGCTGGTTGATCGCGATTACATCGCCGCACACACCACCGGTTTCGACCGGCTCGAAGCGGAGGTGCTGCCGCGTTTCACGCCGGAGCGCGTCGCCGGCATCGTGTCGTTGCAAGCTATCGATATTGAAAAGCTCGCGGCAATGTACGGCGCTGCCAAACGCTCGTTCATCCGCCTCGGAGAGGGGATGACCCGGCTGATGCGCGGCGGCGAGGCGTTGCGTGCGGTGGCGCTACTACCTGGTGTCACCGGGGCTTATGGACGCCGCGGCGGCGGTGCGCTGCTGCTGACCGTCCCGGCCTACCAGTTCAACTTCGACGCGGTGCGCAACCCCTCGGGTGCGCCCGAGGCCCGCGCCGTCAATCATCTGCGTCTCGGCGATGCGCTGCTCAACATGAAAGACCCGCCGATCCGGGCGCTTTTCGTCGCCGCCAACAATCCCGCGGTGACTTGCCCCGACGCCGGCGCGGTGCGCCAGGGCCTGGCGCGCGACGATCTGTTCACCGTCGTCCACGACCCGTTCATGACCGACACGGCGCGCTACGCCGATATCGTGCTGCCAGCGACGACGTATCTCGAAACCGAGGATTTGTACCGCGCCTACGGTGCCTATTATCTGCAATACGCGCCGGCCGCGGTGCCGCCGCAAGAGGAGGCGCGCTCCAATTTCCGCCTGGCACAGGATTTGGCGCGACATATGGATTTGAACGAATCCATATATCGTGCGTCTTCCGATGAGGCGCTCGCGGCGGTGCTCGATGGCGCCAAGGGAGCGGTCGCAGGGCTCGACCCGGTGAAGCTGAAAGACGGCAAGCCTCTCTCCCTTGCTCCGCCCGACGGCCAGCGTTTCGCGACCCCATCCGGGAAGCTCGAATTCTATTCCGAGCAACTCGCCGCCGTCGGGCTCGCGCCAATGCCGGATTGGCGGCCGGACCCCGACGAGGAACGCGACGCCGCGCGCTGGCCCCTGCGGTTGCTGACCGCCCCCGGCTATTTCCAGGCGCACACCGCCTATGCCGGGGTCGATTTTCTGCGCCGCCGCGAGGGCGCGCCGATCGCCATTCTCCATCCCGACGATGCCGCCGCGCGCGGGCTCAAGAATGGCGACAAGGTGCGCCTCCACAACGAACGTGGCGCGGTGGGGCTGGTTCTCAAGATCAGCGACGAGGTCCGGCCGGGGGTCGTGCTGGTGCCGGGTCAGCGCTCGTCCGGCGAGACCGTGTCCGGCACGGTCAACATGCTGGTCTCGGACCGCTACACCGATCTTGGCGACGGCGCGACCTATCAAAGCACGTTCTTGGACGTCGAGGCGTGGAGGGATAACCCATGAAGATCGCCCGCATCGAAAACTTCATCCTCGGCACTGGCAGCTCGAAGGATTTGCTGCTCTGCCGGGTCGAGACCGAGGACGGGACCTATGGCTGGGGCGAGGCCTATGTCACCCATGGCCGCGAGGAGGTCATCGCCGTCCTCATCGACAAGATGGCGCCGCATGTCATCGGCCGGCCGGTATTCAATATCCGCCACACCGGCCAGATCATGTTCGACGATTTCGCCATCAAGCGCGGCTCGATGGAGCTCTTGTCGGCGTGGAGCGCGATCGAGATCGCCTCGTGGGACATTATCGGCAAGATCGCCGGCCAGCCGGTCTACAACCTGCTCGGTGGCCCATCGCGCGAGCGGGTGCGCATCTACGCCAATGGCTGGGCCGGCCGCAGCACCATCGAGGACGGGGTCGAGCGCGCCCGCAAAATCAAGGCGATGGGGTTCACCGCCGCCAAGTTCGACCCGTTCCCCGGACCGTGGCGCACCCATGTCGACCGCAAGGATGAGGATTTCGCCATAAGCTACGTCGCCGCGATGCGCGAGGCGCTCGGCCCGGATTTCGAGATCCTGGTCGAGGCGCATCGCCGCTTTTCGCCACAGCACGCGATCCGCATCGGTCGCCGCCTCGAGGCGCTTGGCATCGAGTGGTACGAGGAGCCCTGCCTCGCCGACAACCTGTCGCTGCTGGCCGAGGTGCGCGACAAGGTGGCGATCCCGATCGTCACCGGCGAGGCCCTTTACACCAAGGAATCGTTCTTCGAGTGCCTGTCGCGCCGCGCCGCCGACATCCTCAATCCCGATATCTGCGCGATCGGCGGCATCTCGGCGCTGCTGGACATTTCGGTGATGGCCCAGCCGCAGGCGGTGGTCATGTCGCCGCACAATTATAATTCGCCGCTGGTCGGCCTAGCCGCGACCGTCGCCGTCTCGGCGGTCATCCCCAACTTCAAGATCACCGAGTATTTCGTCAATTTCGAGGGCGTCTGCCGCGACATCGCCACCAGGAGCCTGACAGTCAAAGATGGCTGGATCGATTTGCCGACCGCGCCGGGGCTGGGAATCGATATCGATATTGCGAAGCTTCGCGCGCATCCGCACAGCGAAGCGAGCCATCACGGACTCCGGCAGTACACCGATGAATACCCGCGCAAGGGCTATGAGCCGAGCCTGCGCGACGAACATGTTTCACCCTAGCCGCGGGAGGTCCCTATGCCTCGACTATCGGGCAAGGTCGCGCTGATCACCGGCGGCGCGGGCGGTCAGGGCATCGCCGACGCCGAGCTGATGGTGCGCGAGGGCGCGGCGGTGATGCTTACCGATATCGATACCGGCGCGGGCGAGGCGCTGGCCGCCCGGCTGCGCGGCGACGGCGGCAAGGCGCAATTCATGGTCCAGGACGTCGCTGACGAGGAAGCATGGAAGCGGGTCGTCGCCGCGACCGTCGCCGCGTTCGGCGGCCTGCACATCCTGGTCAACAACGCCGGCACGATCGCCCGACAGACTATCGTCAACACCACAATCGAGGCGTGGAACCGCACGCTCGCGGTCAACATCACCGGCCCGCTCTTGGGCATGAAGCACTGCGCGCCGGCAATCCGCGACAGCGGCGGCGGTTCGATCATCAACATCTCGTCGACCGCCGGAATGACCGCGCATGACGATGCCGGCTATACCGCGACCAAATGGGCGCTGCGCGGCCTCACCAAGACAGCGGTGCTGCAATTCTCGCCGTGGAACATCCGGGTCAATTCGATCCATCCCGGACAGATCGCCGAGACCGGGTTCTTCCAAAGCGGCGGCCCCGATTTCGCCCATGCGGCGCGGCTGGCGATCCCGATGGGCCGCCAGGGTCTGCCTAAGGAGTGCGCCGATCTGGTGGTCTTCCTCGCCTCCGACGAGGCGAGCTTTATCAGCGGCGCCGAAATCGCCATCGACGGCGGCTACATCGCCGCCGGCCTTGCCAATCTCCGTAATCGGGCGCGCGCCGAATACCGCGGCAACAGCGATTAGACCTCACAGCCAGCTCGTATCCGCCTCGAGCCCCATCATATAGGCGCCGACCGTCTCGAAATGCGCTTGGCGGCCCTGGATCTGCTGCGACACTGAATGCACGTCGCGCCACGGCCGCTCGAACGGGTTCTCGTTGAAGATCGCGGTCGCGCCCGCCGCCTGATAGAGGATGTCGATCACCTCCATCGCGGTGTGGATGCAGTACGTCGAGTTGAGGCGGATCGCCATTCGCTCGTCGAGGGTGATATGGCCGCGCTCCCTGACCGCCTCGGTGATCTCCTCCAGCGAGCGCAGCAGATGCCCCCAGGCCGCATCGACGCGCACCTTCGCCTGCGCCACTTGGCTCTGGATCACGTGGTTGTTGCGCATGGTGACGCGGGCGCCGCGGGGGATCTTGTCGCGCGCCAGTTCGATGAACGAGGCGATGGTCGAACGCGCGCATCCGGTCGCCACCCCGGCGAAGCCGGCGGCGTACATCGACAGGCTGGAGAACGAATAGGTGAGGCCCTTCTCGCGCCGTCGCTCGGGGGTATTGCGGGCGATCGACGGCAGCGAATAGGCCTCGGGTACGAACAGATCCTTGACCGAGTACTGGTCGCTGCCGGTGCCGCGCAGCCCCATGGTGTGCCAGATATCGGTGAATGTGGTCTTGCTCTTCGGGAAGAAGAGGGTGCGCACCGCCGGTGTGCCGTCGGTTTCGACCCTTGGCTGGCCATTCGCTTCGATCACCGGCACGTGGCAGCCAAGCCAGCTCGCATGGTGGCTGCCGCTGGCGAAGGCCCATCGTGCGGTGACGTTGTAGCCGCCGGCGACGACCCGCGCCTCGCCCGGCCCCGGTCCCCAAGCGAGGATGCCGCGCGGGTTGGCGAAAATCTCCTTCGCCACCTCTTCGGAAAGATAGGCCGCGGTCATCGAGCAGCCGGAATTCTGGTTGAGGCACCAGGCGGTGCTGGCGTCGATCTCGGCGAAGGCCTCGATGATCGGTACGTATTGCGCCGGCAGCAGTTCGGCGCCGCCGAGCGCCCGTGGCAGCAGCAGGCGGAAAAACCCCGCGTCGACCATCCGGTCGATGATCTCCTTCGGGAGTTCGCGCCGCTTGTCGATCTCCTGCGCGTGCGCGGCGAGGCTCGGCGCCAGCGCCCTGACCCGCGCGCCATAATCGACTTTGCCCGGGTCGCTCTTCTGCCGTTCCTCCGCCGCTTTCTTCGGAAG
Source organism: Allostellaceae bacterium (assembly GCA_035935235.1). Classification (GTDB taxonomy): domain Bacteria; phylum Pseudomonadota; class Alphaproteobacteria; order ATCC43930; family CGMCC-115725; genus DATARH01. Next base: position 14,701 of record DASYXG010000029.1, on the reverse strand, counting down.
CGCTGCCGCCATTTTTTTCGCCCTTCTCCAGCCGATTATGCCGGCCGGGAGAACCAGTCCACAGGAGAACCGCGGGGCATGTCAAGGCGAAGCCGGCGCGGGGCCGGGCGGCGAAATTGGCGCCCCGTTCGGGCGCCGCGATCAATATTCCGGCTGTTTCTTTTTCGGCGGCGGCAGGATCATGTGGTCGTAGCGCAGATCGCCGTCGAGTGTAGCGACGCACATCAGTTGCTGCGTCGGCATCCCGATTTCCCATTCCTCGCGAATCTGCCCGAGTTGGGTGCAGGCCTCGCCAGGGTGCGGGCTGATCGCGCGAACGCCGAGAAACAGCGTCAGCCCGATCGCCAGGCCGAGCGCCGCAACCTGCAGGTTCGGCCAATGCCGTCGTAGATAGGTTTGTGCCTGCCGCATCGTCATCTGCTCGTGGCTCGACGCCGATTCTGCGAACACAACGGTTAATGGATCGTTGCCAAAACCTTAAGGAGAAAAATTTTGCATTGTCTGGATTGCGGCCGCCGCGTGCGGGCGAAACTCAATTCGCCCGCGCGCGCCGCTCCTGTAAACTCGCGCACTATGCCAATCCGCCAACTGCCGCTGGTACTCGTGAACCGCATCGCCGCGGGCGAGGTCATCGAGCGGCCGGCGGCGGCGGTGAAGGAGCTGGTCGAGAACGCCATTGACGCTGGCGCCGACCGAATCGAGGTGACCCTGCGCGAGGGCGGTCAGGCGCTGATCGCGGTCGCCGATAACGGCGGCGGCATGAGCGCCGACGAGTTGTCGCTCGCGGTCGAACGCCATTGCACCTCGAAACTCCCCAACGACGATCTCGTCGAAATCGCCGCGCTCGGCTTCCGCGGCGAGGCGTTGCCGTCGATCGGCGCAGTCAGTCGTTTGACGATCGTCTCGCGGCCGCCGGGCGCGGACAGCGCCTGGGAGATCGCGGTCGAGGCTGGGACCAAGCGCGCGCCGATTCCGGCGGCGCATCCGCCCGGGACACGGGTCGAGGTGCGCGACCTGTTCTTCGCCACCCCGGCCCGGCTCAAATTCATGAAGACACCGCGCAGCGAACGCGATCAGGCGGTCGATGCGGTCAAGCGTCTGGCGATGGCCTATCCCGGGATCGCCTTCACCGTGGTCGGCGACGACGACCGCGTGCTGCTGCGCCTCGCCGCCGAGACCGGAACGCTGTCGGGCGACGATCCGCGCAAGTCGCGGCTCGGTGCGCTCTTGGGCCGCGACTTCGCGGAGAATTCTGTCGCGATCGACGCCGAGCGCGGCGGTTTCCGGCTGACCGGGCGGATCGGCCTGCCCACCCTCAATCGCGGCCTGCCGCGCGACCAGTACCTCGTCGTCAACGGCCGCCCGGTGCGCGACCGGCTGTTGACCGGTGCGGTGCGTGCCGCCTACCAGGATGTGCTGGCGCGCGATCGTCACCCGGTGGTCGCGCTGTTTGTCGACGGGCCGGCCGCCGAGATCGATGTCAACGTCCACCCGGCCAAGGCCGAGATCCGCTTTCGCGACGCCGGGCTGATCCGCGGGCTTATCGTCGGCGCGCTGCGCCATGCGCTTGAGGCCGCCGGGCACCGCGCCTCGACCACCGTCGCCGACGTCGCTCTTGCCGCCTTTCGCGCGCCAGGCAATGGCGCGGCGACGATGCCCCGCTTTTCATTGCCACCACCTTCAGTGCCCCGCGCGCTCTACGAGACCGGCAACGCCTTTCTCGCGCCCGATCCCGGCGTCGGCGGCGGACCCGCCGCCGCACCGGCGCAAGACGAGGCGGAGGCCCCGCTCGGCAGCGCTCGCGCCCAGCTGCACGGTACCTACATCCTCGCCGAGACATCGCACGGTATCGTGCTGGTCGATCAGCACGCCGCGCACGAGCGAATTGTCCACGAGCGAATGAAGGAAGCGTTGGCCGCGCGCGGGGTGGCGCGTCAGGTGCTGCTCCTGCCTGAGGTCGTCGAGCTCGATCCGACGCTCGCGGCGCGACTCGTCGCCCGCGCCGACGAGCTCGCCGAGTTCGGCCTCATCCTTGAGGGTTTCGGCGCTGGCGCGGTGGTCGTGCGGGAGGTGCCGGCCCTCATCCCCGGGCTCGAGATCGCCGCCCTCGTGCGCGACCTCGCCGAGGAGCTCGCCGAATGGGACGACGCGCTCTCGCTCAAGGAGCGCATCGACAGCGTCTGTGGCACGCTCGCCTGCCATACCAGCGTCCGCGCCGGAAACCGTCTGTCGCAGGCCGAAATGGACGCGCTGCTGCGCCAGATGGAGGCGACCCCCAATAGCGGCCAATGCAATCACGGCCGCCCGACTTACGTCACCCTGGCGCTCTCCGATATCGAGCGGCTGTTCGGCCGCCGCTGACCTCCAATGAGTTCGCTCGACCCGCTGGCGCGGCAGAACCAGATTCCGCGCGGCATCGCCTATATGGTCGCGTCGACCGTGGTGTTCGCCGGGGTCAACGCCATCGTCAAATGGGAAGTCGGCAAGTACCCGGTCGGCGAGGTCGCGTTCTATCGCGCGCTTTTTGCCCTCGTCGCGGTGTCGATGATCATCCTGCCGCGCGCCGGCATCGGCGTCTTCCGCACGCGGCGCTATCTCGCGCATCTCCAGCGTGGGGTGTCGCAATTCGGCTCGATGACCTGCATGTTCTTCGCCTTCAGCCTGATGTCGCTGGGATCGGCGGTGGCGATCAGTTTCGCGGCGCCGCTGTTCACCACCCTCCTATCCGCAACCGTGCTCAAGGAGCGGGTCGGGGTGCACCGTTGGTCGGCGCTCGTTGTCGGCTTTATCGGCGTCGTCATCGTCACCGAACCCGGCCGCGGCACGTTTCAGGCCGGCGCACTCTTCGCGCTTGCCAATGCGGTGCTGATCTCCTCGGTCGCGGTGGCGATACGGCGGATGAGCGTCACCGAGTCGACCGAGACACTGACCCTCTACCAGATGATCGTCATCACCATCTGCACCCTCTTTCTGCTGCCGTTCGGGTTCACCCCGCCGGGCTGGATCGACGCGGCCGCCCTCGCGCTCGCCGGGGTCGGCAATGGCATCGCGCAATATTGGTGGACGCGCTCACTGACCTTGGCGCCGCCCTCGGCGATCGTCCCGTTCAACTATCTGTCGCTGGTCTGGGCGACCCTCTTAGGCCTCGCCATCTGGGGCGACATCCCGACGCCGCATCTGCTTATCGGCGCGGCGGTCGTCGTCGCCTCCGGGCTCTACATCCTGTGGCGCGAGACGGTCAGGCGGCGCCGGCCGTTACCGGCGCCCGCCGCCAAGGCCAAGAAACCGGCTAGGCCTGCCTGAAGAAGCGGCTGGCATTGTCCCACAGCAGCTTCTTTTGGGTCTCCGGTTTAAGGGTCTTCCAGTCGAGGATGTTCGACACCGTGTTGGGGAACTGACACTCCGAGTGCGGATAGTCGGAGGCATACATCAGCACGTCGTCGCCCAAGAAGCCGGTGACATGCTGGAACATGTCCTCACCCTCGTGCCGCTCGATCGAGCAGAAGAACCGCCCGCTCTTCAGATAATCCTCGGGGTGGTGCTTCAGCTTGGCGGTGCTGCCGACATATTCGTATTGCTCGTTCATCCGCCGGCCCCAGAACGGCAGCCAGCCAAAGCCGCATTCGAGGATGCCGACGCGCAGATCGGGGTGGCGGTCCATGATCCCGCCGCCGATCACCGAAGCGATGAACCGCATGGCGCCCCACGGGTGCGAGGCGAGCCGCCCGAGGAAGATGTTGTCCCACAGATCGAAGCAGCCGGGGAAATAGGGCGGGGTCCAGGTGAAGCTGTGATGCGCCACCGGCAGGTCGTGCTCGGCGCAGGCGTTCCAGATCGGCTCGAGGTCGGGGTGGTCGGCCGGGATGTCCTTGGTGACCAGCGGCATCACCGCGACCGCCCATTTCGACTTGCCCCATTTCTTGATCTCGGCGACCGCGGCCTCGGGGTCACGTGCCGAGGCGACGATCATGCTGGTGAGCCGCCCGGGGTAGTTGGCGCAGAAATCCTCCATGTGCCGATGATAGGCGCGGATCACATTGGTCTCGAGCGATGGGTCGTCATGCCCGACCAGGCTGGTCCATGCGGTCGGGATCAGGAAATGCGCATCGACCCCTTCCAGATCCATGTCGGCGACGCGGTTCGCCGCCTGATCGTCCTGGACGCCATCGCGCGGCTTTTGCGTGCCCATCCACACCGTGTCGCGGCCCGAATGATCGGTGCGCGGCGCCGCCTCGCCGAGGATGCGCTTGTAGGAAATCTGGCCGAAACGATAGACGTGGCGGTCGGGCGAGCTGCCCGGCGTGCCGGGACGGATTGGCACCCGGTACTGCGCCAGCTCGGGCAGGCGGTTGCGGAAACCCGGGTCGAGATATTTGTCGATGACCTCGGCCGATGGCTCGACATGGGTGTCGGAATCCCAGACCTTGAACCCGTTCTTCATGACTTGCCTCCCGCTGTGCCTGTTCCGGAGATTTATATACCGGCTTTCGCGTCGCTGAAAATGCTCGACCCCGGCGGGCGGTTCGCGCCATGCTCGCCGCTCTCCCCTCCACAAGCCAGGACCATCAGCACATGCCGAGCGTCACCTATGTGAGCTATGACGGAAAATCGACGACGCTCGACGTGCCGGTCGGCACCAGCGTGATGCAGGCGGCCGTGCTGCACGGGGTCGATGGCATCGTCGCCGAATGCGGCGGCTCGTGCATGTGTGCGACCTGCCACGTCTTCGTCCGCGAGGAATATCTTTCCAAGCTGCCCGAGATGGAATTGGGCGAAGACGCGATGCTCGACGGCGCCGCCAGCCCGCGCCGCCCCAACAGCCGGCTCTCCTGCCAGCTGGTGATGACCCCGGCGATGGATGGGCTCGTCGTCGATATGCCGGAGACGCAGACCTGATGCCCTCTGGGTCGATGAGTGGCGCCGGCGTTGTCGTTGTCGGCGCCGGGCACGGCGGGTTTCAGCTCGCCGCCTCGCTGCGCCAGCATGGCTATGACGGTAGCGTCACGCTGATCGGCGACGAACCGTCTCTGCCCTATCAGCGCCCGCCGCTCTCCAAGGATTATCTCAACGGCAAGATCAGCCTCGACTTGCTGCTGATGCGGCCCGAAGCGTTCTTCAACGAGCACCGCATCGAACTGGTGACGGGCCGCGCCGTCGCTGAGATCGACCGCGCCGGCAAGGCCGTCGTCCTCTCCAGCAAGGCGCGCATCGAGTACGACCATCTCGTCCTCGCCACCGGCGCGCGCAATCGCGTGCTGCCGCTGCCCGGGATCGAGCTCGACGGCGTCTGCTATCTGCGCAACCTCGCCGAGACCGAGGATTTGAAGGAGCGCCTCGCCACGGCTCAGCATTGTGTCGTGATCGGGGCCGGCTTTATCGGCCTCGAATTCGCCGCCATCGCCCGCGGCAAGGGTAAGCCAGTGCATATCGTCGAGCTGGTCGACCGGGTGATGGCCCGCGTCGTCTGCCCCGACACCTCGGCCCATTTCGCCGACGCGCACCGCGCCACCGGCGTCGAGTTCAGCTTTGGCGCGCGCGTCGAGCGGCTGGGCGGTGATGGCGGCCGCGTCACCCATGTCGCGCTGCAAGACGGGCGCAGCCTGCCTGCCGACCTGGTCATCGTCAGCATCGGCGTCATGCCCAACGAAGAGCTCGCCGCCGCGGCCGGTCTCGCGGTCGAAAACGGCATCGTCGTTAGCGAGTATCTGCTGACCGCCGACCCTAATATCTCGGCGATTGGCGATTGCGCCTCGTTTCCCTCGCGCCATTCGCTCAAGAACCCGGTGCGGTTGGAGGCGGTGCAGAACGCGACCGACCATGCGCGTTGCGTCGCCGACCGGCTGATGGGGAAGGGAGGTCCTTATTCCGCGCTGCCTTGGTTCTGGAGTGAACAGGGTGCGCAGCGTCTGCAGATCGCCGGCCTCACCACCGGGTATCAGCAGGTCGTGCTGCGCGGCGATTGCGAAAAGGGCGAGTACTCGGCCTTCTGTTATGCCGGCGACAAGCTGCTCGGCATCGAGTCGATCAACAAGCCGGCCGACCACGCCTTCGCCCGCCGTCTCCTCGCCGCCGGCCGTGGCGTGACGCCGCAAGAGGCTGCCGACATGAGCTTTGACCTGCGCGCCGCGGCGATGGCGCGGCCGAATTAAGGTGTTTCAGCCGGCCTGATACCAACGGCGGGTGCGTAGCACGATCCGCACGACCGACAGCATCACCGGCACCTCCACCAGCACCCCGACGACGGTCGCGAGCGCTGCTCCCGACTGGAAACCGAACAGCGCGATCGCGGCAGCAACCGCGAGCTCGAAGAAGTTGGAGGCGCCGATCAGCGCCGACGGGCAGGCGATGTTGTGTGGCACGCCGAGCGCGCGGTTGAGCGAATACGCGATGCCCGCATTGAGATAGACCTGAATCACGATCGGCACCGCGAGGAGGACGATGACGAGCGGCTGCCGAACGATCTGCTCGCCCTGAAAGCCGAACAGCAGGACCAGCGTGGTCAGCAAGGCGACCAGTGAAATCGGCTGCAAGGTCCGCAGGGTGCGCTCGAGTGCCGGCGCACCGCCGTTGCGCAGCAGCGAATTGCGCCAGACCTGTGCCGCAATGACCGGGACGACGATGTAGAGCACCACCGACAGGAACAGGGTCTGCCATGGCACCGTGATCGACGACAAACCCAGCAGCAGCCCGACAATGGGCGCAAACGCAAACACCATGATGGTGTCGTTAAGCGCGACCTGGGTGAGCGTGAAGTTCGGTTCGCCATCCGTCAGGTTCGACCACACGAACACCATCGCCGTGCACGGCGCCGCGGCGAGCAGGATCAGGCCGGCGATGTAGCTGTCGATCTGCCCCGGCGGCAAGAACGGACGGAACAGTCCGCCGATGAACAGCCACCCCAGCAGTGCCATGCTGAACGGCTTGACCAGCCAGTTGATCCCAACCGTCACGGCGATGCCGCGCCACTGTTCGGCGACGCGGTGCAGCGCGCCGAAATCGACCTTGAGCAGCATCGGCACGATCATCAGCCAGATCAGCACGGCGACCGGGATGTTGACCTCGGCGACCGTCATCCGGCCGAGCGCCTGGAATGGTCCCGGGACCAGGCGGCCGAGCACGATGCCGGCGACGATGCACAGCGCGACCCACAAAGTGAGATAGCGCTCGAACGGTCCCAGGGCCGCGCGCGGGGCGGGGCGAGCTTCGACGGCGCTCATCGGGTAACTGTCGCCTGATCGACGTGACCGATCCGATCGACCTCACGCTTGACCGCCATGCGGTCGAGTTTGTCAATCGGCAGCGCGGTGAACAGCTTGATCCGCGTTTCCAGCTGGCGATGGGCGTCGCGAAACGCCTGCCGCCGCTCTTCTTCGGTCCCCTCGACGGAGGCCGGATCGGGCACGCCCCAATGGGCGGTGACCGGATTGCCCGGCCAGATCGGGCAGGTTTCGCCGGCGGCCTGATCGCAGACCGTGAAGACAAAATCCATCACCGGCGCTCCCGGCTTCGCGAATTCGCCCCAGCTCTTGCTGCGCAAGCCGTCGGTTCGCAAACCCAAGCGCTCAATCAGATCGAGCGCGAGCGGGTTGACCTCGCCTTTCGGGAAGCTACCCGCGCTGTACCCGACAAAGCGGCCTTTGCCCCAATGCTGGATGAGAACCTCGGCGAGGATGCTCCTCGCCGAATTGCCGGTGCAGAGGAACAGGACGTTGTAGGTCTTCTCCCCCATCGTCAATCGGCGCAGCAGGAGGGCTCGCAGCATGCGACGGCTTCATCCGGTGCCGGTTTGCGCGCCTCGATGATGGCCGAGACGATGTAGTCCTCGATGCCGCGCCCCGGCGCCCAGTTGCTGATCGGCGCGCGGCTTTCGACCTTCTCGGTGATGCGTACCCCGGTGAAACCTGCGGCGGCGAGCCAGGCCTCGATCTCGGTGCCGGGCGCCGCCCCGGCGACGCAGCCGCACAACAGCGCGGTGTCGGCTTGCAGCTCCGCCGGCAGGGGCCGGACGTTGATCACGTCGGAAACCGCGAGCCGACCGCCCGGCTTCAGCACGCGAAAAGCCTCGCGGAACACCTGCGCCTTGTCCGGAACCAGATTGATGACGCAGTTCGAGATGATGACGTCGGCGGTGTTGTCGGCGATGGGCAGGTGTTCGAGCTCGCCGAGACGGAATTCGACGTTGGCCGCGCCGATCTTGCCAGCGTTCTCGCGGGCCTTGGCGAGCATCTCGTGGGTCATGTCAACGCCGATGACCCGGCCCGATGTGCCGACCTGTTGCGCCGCCAGGAAGCAATCGAAACCGGCGCCGCTGCCGAGGTCGATGACGACTTCGCCAGGCCGCATCGCGGCGATCGCCTGCGGATTGCCGCAGCCAAGCCCGAGGTTTGCCCCCTCGGGGACCGCGCCCAGTTCCGTGTCGGAATAGCCGACGCGGCGCGCCTTCTCGGCAAACGCGTCATCGCCCGTCTGACCGCAGCACGAAGCCGCCGACGGCGAAGAGCTGTTTGCCGCGATCCCACCGTAGCGGGCGCGCACCATTTCCTTGATCTGCGTATCGTCCATTTTTGGTCTCCTTGGCCGCTCAGGCCGCCGTTACGTCGGATTTGGCGCCACCGCACGAGGCGGCGGGGTCGCAGGCCGGGACGCACGACGCGCCCTGGCAGCAATTTTCGGTGAGGTAGGCCAAGAGGTCGTTCATCGCCGCGTATTCGGCCGAGTAGATCAGCTGGCGGCCGAGGCGTCGTTGGGTGATGAGGCCGGCATGGACGAGCTGCGCCAGATGGAATGACAGCGAGGCAGGCAGCACCCCAAGCCGCTCGGCGATCACCCCCGCCGGCAACCCTTGTGGCCCGACTGTCACCAGCAGGCGATAGAGGTCGAGGCGTGTTTCCTGAGCGAGCGCTCCGAGCGCACCGATCGCGGCAATCTTCTCCACCGCAGCCAACCTTTTGTGATTTGAACGAATGTCAAAATAAGTGCTCGGTCCGGTTGAGTCAATGATATTTTGCAAAGCATCAAAATCATGAGCGGCGTCGACGCTAATTTCGCCAAAATCATGCGTTAGCCAATCGCGCGATCCGGCTTCCACTGCGAGCCCGTCGTCGGGGCGGGAATGGATTTGCTGCTGATTAGCTGTTTTAGCAGCAGAAACCGCCGGAACGGGTCCCGCCGGCGAATTGACAAAGCCGCTTCTGGCTGGGTCAACTGCAAGCCGACAAGGCTTGGAGGGACGCGACGATGGCGGGGATGCTTGAAGGCAAAGTGGCGATCTGCACCGGCGCGGCGCGCGGAGTGGGCGCCGAGGTCGCGAAATTGATGGCGAAGGAGGGCGCCAAGATCCTCATCGTCGATCCCGGCGTCGGCGGGGCTGGCGAGGGTGGCGATGCCCGTCCCGCGCAGGCGATGGCCGACGAGATCAAGGCCGAAGGCGGGGTCGCGGCAGCCAATTTCGGCTCTGTGGCCAGTTTCGAGGACTGCCTCAAGATGGTGCAGCAATGCCGCGACGAACTGGGCGGGCTGCACATCGTCTTCAACGCCGCCGGCATCCTGCGGGACAAGATGTTCCACAACATGTTCCCGGAAGATTGGCAGGCGGTGATCGACGTCCACCTGACCGGACATTTCAACATCAACCGCGCCGCGATCAACCTGTTCCGCGAGCAGAATTACGGTCGCATGATCCTCGTATCCTCGACCTCGGGCCTGCTCGGCAATATCGGCCAGGTCAATTACGGCTCGGCCAAGCTGGGGGTCGTGGCGATGGCTCGGATCATCGCCATGGAGAACCAATCGAAGGGCATCACCGCCAACGTCATCGCGCCCTCCGCCGACACCCGCATGACCCGCTCGGTGCCGACCCCCAAGGACCCGGCTGCGGCGGCCGCGCGCGAGGAACGCCTGCGCCGCAGCCGTGCCGACGCGATCGCGCCGCTCTGCGTATTCCTCGCCTCCGAGCAGGCGAGCTACGTCAACGGCCAGGTGTTCCACCAGCGCGCCGCCGAGCTCTCGCTCTACGGCCACATGCGTCCGGTGCGAATGGTCCATCACAATGGCGGCTGGACCCCGCAACTCATCGCCGAGGTGGCGATGCCGTCGCTGCAGAGCGGCTTTACCTCGCTCGACTCGCGCAACACCCATGCCGGGCTACCGATGGAGTAGCGCATAGACGCGAATCCACAGCCGAAAGCCCCGCGCGAGGCTCCGGCGGGCTTTGTCCTACTGCTGATCCTCGCGTGTATGCTCTACGTCCCGATGGTGGGGGCGATCTACGGCTCGCCGGAAGGCGACCCCGCGATCTCTAGTGGCGAAGCCAACTATTCGCTCGGCTGGATCGAATTCTGGGAGATGCTGTTTGGCGTCCCCTTATGGTTCGCGGTCGGCGGCCTGTTGGTTTCCGCTGCGCGCTCGGGCCGGATGCCGGTCTGGGCCCGAGGCTGGAGCATGATCCTTCACATCGCCGCGGCGATCACGGTCTGGGCAGTTGCGCAGGTCTATATCGACGCGGATGGCGGTGTATCGGTCATCGTTCCCGCGTTGCTGCCGCCGCTGATCGCCGGCTATGCCGCGACAATGCGGCTGCCTGCCTTCGAGCTGCTGTCGCCCAACCGCGTCAGCCAGGTCGCGCTCGTGGCGGGTGGCACTATTATCGTCGCGGCGATCCCGCTCGGCTTTTTCGACCTGCATGACCTGCCGGCGCATGTCGCGGCGGACGCGGCGCGGCTCGACGCGCGCATCGCCAAGGAGCAGGCCGCGTCCGACAAGGCGCGGGCGGAAGAAGAAGCGCGGTTCAAGGCCCTAACCCCCGATTCCCCGCTTAGCGACTACGTCCACTACGTCAACAGCACCGAAGGCACCGATCCCGAGCACGCCACCGCGTTGGCGGGTGCGCGGCTGGTGAAAACGCGCCAGAACGATGCGATCGAGATGCTCGACCAGGGCGAGATCAACCGGCTGCGGGAGCTTTGGGAATTCGATCTCGAAGCGACGCCCACCCTTTGCGCCGCCTACGACCACGCGCTGCAAAAGCTGGCGGCGAGCGACGAATTTGATTGGAATGCCGGCGAGCACCTCGAATATCAGCTGCCCAACATCAAGTTCCTAGCGGCCGGGCATTGCGATCTGGACGCCGGCCTCACCGCCGCGCAGGCGCGGGTCAACAAGATCATCGCGGTGAACCAGGGCAATGAGCGCTGGACGGGCTTCCTCGCGACGCTGATTCAACTCAACCGGAAAGGCCAAGGGCCGTTACGGGCCGCTCGCCTTGGCGAGCTGGTAGCACCAGTAGAACGAGGTCTGGTCGCGCTTGCGGAAGTCGCATCGGGCGATGGTGTTGCCCTTTTCGAGGAAGTAGTGGACGTCGGGCTCCGCCCCGGCCCCGGTTTGCGACGTGTCATAGGCGACGGTGACGAGCTTGTAGCCGTCGGCGACCAGGTCGAAGAGGCTCTTGTCGGTCGTCTGCCATTTATGCGGGTGGCCCTCTGAGGTCGGCTGCGCGACCGGCGTCTGCGCCTGCACGCCAACACCGAGCGACAGGCTGATAATCCCCGCCATCGCCATGTAGATTTGCCACCGCCGCATGCTTGCCTCCCTGTTCGATCCGTATATTAGCCGAAACGATGCCAAGGACGAACGTGCTGCACAACCGCCGCGCGCCGATAGCGGCTTCTTGGCACCGGCCCACGATGATGTGATGATCCGCCGAGCCAGTCGGGAGGTCCGCCCATGATTACTGCCATCGTCCAATACCGCCTGCCGCCGAGCATCGACCAGGCAGCCTGCGCCGCGCATTTCCGCAAGATCGCTGAGGGTTTCCGAGCCGTGCCGGGCCTCATCCGCAAGCAGTTCATCTATGCCGAGGATGGCTGGGCCGGCGGGGTCTATCTGTGGAAGACCCGCGCCGATGCCGAGGCGTTCTATTCGGGCCCGTGGCTTGCCGGCATCCGCGAGCGCTACGGCATGGACCCGCAGATCAAGTATTTCCACACCGCCTGCGTCACCGACAATTCGGCCGAGGCGGTCCTGCTGCCCGACGCGGCGGAGTAGTCGCGGCTCAGTGCGATAGCCGCTGCGGCGGCAGCGTCGTCGATGTCGTCGGCGTTTGCAGCGTCGCGGCGAACGGCAGGCCCTTGGCGTAGGTCGCCAGGAAGTCGTTGACCGACCCGATCACCGTCTTCGGCACGTAGACGACGTCGAATGATTTGAGCAGCGGGTCGCTGCTGCCCGGCGTCGGCGCGAGCGCTTCCCGATAGGCTTGCACGGCGCCGGTTTCGTCGCGGCGGATCACCAGCACGTCGTCCGTCGCCGCCCCGGGTTTCGCGCCGCCGGCCTGGGTTACCGCGCGTTCCAGGGTAAGCGGCAGGGCGCTGCGGATGATGCCGGGATGCGCGACGTCGCCATCGACCCAGAACACTTCGGGCGCATAGAGGCGCACCGTTAGCGACATCTCGGAATCCTTGAGCCGCTTGGCGTAGAGAGGCTTTAGCCGCGCCGTCGCCTCGGGCACGGTAAGGCCGCCGACGATGACGCTGCCGACCAATTTCGGCGCCACCGTGCCGTCCTCGCCGACCGTGACCCGGTCGTTGAGATCCGGCGAGAACGGAAAGCGGATTTCGAAGACGTCGCCCGGCGACAGAGTGTGCTCGGGGGTCACTGGCAGCCCGCCGAGCGCGACTTCGCCCGCATTGAGGCTTGGCGCTTGCGGTGCGCAACCCGTCAGAAGCAGCGTGAGCGCCGCCGCGAAGATCGAAAGCCGCTGGCGTGTCGGTTTCAGTTGCCCGGACCCTCGACGACGATCTCGATCCGGCGGTTCTGCGCCCGCCCGGCCGCCGTGTTGTTGGGAGCGGCCGGATGGGTGTCGCCGAGCCCCTTCGCTGAGATCAGCTTGGCGTCTACCCCGTGCGTCCGCAGGTAATTGGCGACGACATCGGCGCGCTTCGACGACAGGTCGAGATTGCTCTTGATGCCCTGCTTCTTGAGCGCTTCGCCGATCCCCTGATCGTCGGTATAGCCGTTGACGGTGATCTTGCCGCTCTTCAGCACGCTCAGCTTGCCCGCGATGTCGTTAAGCGCGGCTTGGCCGTTTGGCGTGACGTCGAAATTGCCCGGCGCGAACAAGAGATCGGCAGCCACGGTGTAGGTCTGCGGTCCCTGTTGAACCAAATCCGCTTGGAGTTGCGCGTTGTCTGCTTGCAGTTTCTGGTTGGCCGCCTGCTCCTGCTGATAGCGCGTTTGCAACTCATCATAATTCGCCTGCGGAGTGCAGCCGCCGGCCATCAGGACGGCGAAAACGGCCAGCGTCGCGGCGGGCAGTCGGAAGATCGTCACCGAAATCATGCGGGATCGAGTAAACCACCGAAGCTTCCGGCCCCGCAACGACGGGCGGTCAGAACGCTCCCAGCCCCAAAATCCCGTCGACCGGGTCGATGCCGGCGAGCACCCGGCGGCCGATCAAATCCTTCAAGGTTTCAGTCGTGCCGCCGCCGAGCGTGCCGTAGCGCGCGCCGCGATAGAAACGCGAGACGGGGAACTCGTCGGTGAAGCCGTAGCCGCCATGCACCTGGATCGCCTCGCTGGTGACGCGCAGCGCCATCTCGTTGACCGTGATCTTGGCCGCGGCGGCGAGCAGCGGGTCGGGGAATGGGTTGGCGGTGGCGCAGGCGCGATAGAGGATCGAGCGGCTCGCCTCGATGTCGCGATACATTTCGGCGCGCTTCCAGCGCATCCCCTGAAAGTCGGCGACCGGGCGGCCAAAAACTTGCCGGTCCTTGGCGTACTTGATCGCCTCCTCGAGCGCGCCCTCGGCGAGGCCCAGCGAGATACTGGGGTTGAGGCAACGCTGGGTGTTGAAGGCGCCGAGCAGCTTCCGAAACCCGTCTTCGAGCACCAGGTTCTCGGGCGGCAACTCGACATCCTCGAAGCGGATTTCGTGGAGGTTTTCGCCGCCCATCGTGTGGTAGCTGCCGGTGACGGTAAAACCGGGCGTGCCCTTCTCGACCAGCACGCAGCCGATGCCTTCGCGGCCGGGCTTCTTGTCGACGCGCGTAAAGACGACGAACCAGCCCGCCTCCTCGGCCCGGCTGATCAGCGTTTTGACCCCATTGAGGCGCAGCTTGTTGCCGACACGGTCGACATTGGTCTTGTAGTTGGCCACATCGGTGCCGGCATCCGGCTCGGTCATGCAGATCGCCAACAGGCATTCTCCGCTGCACACCTGCGGCAGCACACGTTGCTTGATCGCGTCCGGCGCATAGGTGGCGATGATGCGGGTCTGTGCGCCGACCTCGCCGAGCACCGCCATCGCCGTCACGTAGCAAACTTTGGCGATCTCCTCGAGGACGAGCGCGGTGTCGAACACCGGCAAGCCGAGCCCGCCATATTCCTCGGGCACCGCCATACCGAGGACGCCCAACTCGGCGAGAGGCTTCATGTTCTCCCAGGGAAAGGTGCCGTCTTGGTAGCGCGGTGCGCGCTCGCGGAACTCGCTCTGAGCCAGTTCGCGGATCGTGCCGACAAATTGGCGCTGCTCGTCGCTCAGGGTTGGGAACACGGCACTCTCCTTTGATGTCGAGCGCAGTCTAGCGGCTGTCCCCGCGCCACTGCCAGTCGAGGGCGTGCTGCATCGCATCGCGCAGCCGGTCGTGTGGACCGGTAAGGCCAAGTCCCTCCATCGTCGCGTCCCAAGCGCCAACGATAGAGCGGATGT
>DASYXG010000028.1:0-6125 GCA_035935235.1 Allostellaceae bacterium | reverse complement strand
GGGAAGCGTGGACGGCCAGCACCGAGGCCAGCGTATCGCCGCGCACATTCGGCATGTGAAACGAGCGCACCATGCCGTCACGCTCAACCAGCGCGAACACTGGGTTTACGTGCCCGGTACCGCGATTGACCTTCGTTCCGGCCTTGCGCCCGACGTAGGTGACATCGGCCTCGATGATTTGGCCCGCGCCACCCATCGGCGGCTGGAACAGGTCGTCTTTGCGAGCCATCATCAATCGGATGCGATGGTTCAAGAACCACGCGGTTTTCATGCTGCATTTGAGCGTGCGCTGAAGCTGGCGGGTGCTGATTCCCTTCTTGCAGGCGCACAACAGATAGATCGCCTGAAGCCAATAGCGGAACGGCGCATGGCTGTCCTCAAACACCGTGCCGATCCGCACCGTGAACGGTTTCTTGCACGAATAGCATTTGCAGAGACCGAGGCGCGTCGTCTTGCCGTTCAGGCGCCCAACCTTTTCCGTCTCGCTGCAATGCGGGCACACCGGGCCATCCGGCCACAGATGTGCCTCTACAAACGCGAGGGCGGCTTCTTCGTTGTGGAAATGCGGGGCGTCAAAGGTCGATTGCATTGTCGGTCTCCGTTCTTGAGACCAACTCTATCCCTGGTGGCTAGGTATGTCAAGTGTAACGTTGCCATCCGGATTTGTCAAGCGAAAAATGCGGGACACGCAATCTTTGTTATCGGAAATGCATTTCCAGCGCGCCGAGCGCGGCGATCAAGATCCCGGACGCGGCCTCCTGGCTGACGCGGCGTCCGGCCCAACCTTGCTCTTGCGCCCAATGCTTCAGCGGCCGCTCCCAGCCGACCACGTGCCACAGGCACGAGCCGGCGGGCGAAGCGATGCCGCCGACCGCGCGGATCGCCCGCCAGACCGCGACGCGCGCCATTTCCGCCCGTAGCCCCGGCGCGTGATCGCCGCGCCGCGACGGCTTGTCGCCAAGGCTCAGCCGCGACAGATTGAGCGCCCGCAACGGGTCGAGTTGGGCGAGCGCGAAACGATGGCGGAAATCCTCTCCGGCTTGCCGCATCCCCGCGGTGATCGAGCCGCGGCGCTCCATGATCATCAGCGTATCGAGCGCGCGGTACGGCCGCGACGGACGGCCGGCGCTGTCGGCGATCGTCGCTGGCACTAACTCAACGGGCCCCTGGCGAAGCCGTTCCGGGGTTACTACCGGCTCGCTTGCCTCATTGCGTGGCTGGCGCTTGCGGCTCATCGATCCCCTCCATGAACAATACGTGAACACTTTGAGCGTGAAAAGCCACGCGCGATATTCTCCAAGCGGCGCAAGAACGGGTCGGGCGGCAGCCGCTCCTGGCGTCCCTGCCGGCCGCCGACCGCCGACGCCAGGGCTTCGGCCTCCCCCAACCGCCGGCGCTCGCGCGCGCTTCCGCCCGGCAGGCGGCAAAGCGCGTGATGGGTGCGACAGTAGGGCGAGCCCGCCCGGGGCTCGGCGCCGCACGTTGCGCCGCTGTCGAGGATGAAGGCGCAGCCCTCATTTATCGTGTCGCGTTTTCCGGCAAAAACCTGCGATACTCCCCCATCCACGATTTCGCTCCCCCTTGGGTATTGCAATTATCGCATGGCGCATATATTATCGTCATACTTAATGTCAATGCGGTAACGTGCGATGGACACAAATTGGTTTCAAGGGGCGCTCGACAAGGCCGGCGTGAGCCAGGCCGATCTCGCCCGTCATCTCGCTCTCGCGCCCTCGGCGGTGTCGCGCATGCTCAAGGGCGAGCGCCAGATGAAGCTGCTCGAGGCGGTGCAGACCGCCGCCTTCCTCGGCGTGTCGCAGGAAGAGGTGCTGCGCCACGCGGGCGATCCGTCGACGATTCCACCCTCCACCGAACCGGCCCGGCGCGGCCGGCCGCCGCGGGCGGCCCCGGCGTTTGGGCTCAACCGTCAAGACCCGCTGCCGATCCGCAGCGCGGCGCGCGGCGGCAACGACCAGGAGATGTTTCTCGGCGACGGGCCGATCGGCTACACGCCGCGCCCGGCAAACCTGTCCGGGGTGCGCGACGCCTACGCGATCTACATGATCGGCGACAGCATGGAGCCGCGCTACATCCAGGGATGGCTGCTCCACGTCAACCCGTTCAAGCCGCCGACCCGCGGGCGCGACGTCGTGGTCTACAAGAAGAACCAGGCGGTGCTGATCAAGCAGTTCGTCGGCTGGAACGACGACGCGCTGGTGCTGCACCAGCTCAATCCCGACGAGACGATCCGCATCCCGCGCGACGAGGTCGCCGAATGCCATTTGGTGGTGGGGGTCGACCAGGAGGGGTGAAAGGACGATCCCGAGCGCCGATTGTATATTATGGTAATATACCTATATGATCGACTGGGCACGGATCGAGGGGTTCGAATGGGACGACGGCAATAGCCGCAAAAGCGTCGATAAACACAGCGTCAGTCAAACAGAGGCTGAAGAGGTGTTCTTCAATGAGCCGCTGCTGGTGATCGAGGATGTGCAGCATAGCGGTCAAGAGATGCGGTTCCACGCTTTGGGCCGGACCGACGCGCGGCGCCTGCTCCACGTGACCTTCACGCTGCGCCGCGACGATCGACTTATCAGGGTCATCTCGGCACGCCCAATGCACCGGAACGAGAGGGTCCGCTATGAGCAAGAGCGCTAGGCAGCGTCCCGCCTTCCGCGACGAAGCGGAAGAACGGCAATTTTGGGAGAGCCACGACTCAAGCGGCTATGTGGATTGGAGCGGGGCCGAGCGCGTACGACTACCTAACCTCAAGCCATCGACGCGGTCGATTTCGCTCCGGCTGCCGGTAGCGCTCCTCGAACGCCTCAAGATCGAAGCAAACAAGCGCGACGTTCCCTATCAATCGTTGATCAAGACGTGGCTCGCCGAAAAGGCAAATTTGCGGTGAGCCGGTCGGCGACCGCCATTTGGTGATCGGGGTCGATCAGGAGGGTTGAAGGACGACACCGAACGACCGGGCGAGCCTTTTCGGCGCGCCGGGCGTTAAGGTTGGAGATGGGGAATCTCCCAGGCCTCGAGGGTGCCGAGCATGGCTTACACGATCGAAGTCAACCGCGAGACGCGGACGGTCGATGTCGATGGCGACACGCCGCTGTTGTGGGTGTTGCGCGACGGACTTGGCCTTAAGGGCACCAAGTTCGGCTGCGGCGCGGCGTTGTGCGGCGCCTGCACGGTCCATCTCGACGGGCAGCCGACGCGCAGCTGTGCGACCCCGATTTCCACGGTCGGCACCGCCGCCATCGTCACCATCGAGGGCATGGCCGCCGATCCGGTCGGCAAGAAGCTGCAGACGGTGTGGGTGGAACTCGACGTGCCGCAATGCGGCTATTGCCAGGCCGGCCAGATCATGTCGGCGGCGGAGCTGCTGACCAAGAATCCGCATCCCAGCGACGACGAGATCGACGCGGCGATGGCCGGCAATATCTGCCGTTGCGCCACCTATCTGCGCATCCGCGCCGCGATCAAGAAAGCGGCGAACCTGCGCAGCGCCGAGATGGAGCGCTAGCCATGGCGAGCGTGACCGCCACCCTCCCCCGCGCCGCAGCGTCGTTCTCGCCGTCGCGACGGTTCTTTCTCAAAGCGAGCACCGCCGCCGGCGGCGGATTGCTGCTGCAGGCGGTGCTGCCGCCGCTGCTGCGCCCGGCGATGGCGGCGTCCGATGCCGCCGCGCTCAACGCCTTTATCCGCATCGCGCCCGACGGCGCCATCACGATTATGGCGAAGAACCCGGAGATCGGCCAAGGCGTCAAGACGATGCTGCCGATGCTGATCGCCGAGGAACTCGACGCCGATTGGGCGAAAATCGGCATCGAGCAGGCCCCTCTCGACGCCGCCGAGTACGGAAGACAATTCGCCGGCGGCAGCCAGGCGACGCCGATCAACTACGAGCCGCTGCGCCGGGTCGGCGCCGCGGCGCGGCAGATGCTGGTCGCCGCCGCGGCGCAGGGCTGGGGCGTCGCGCCGGAGGAGTGCCGCACCGAGGCCGGGGTTGTCTACCACGACAAGAGCCAGCGCTCGCTCGCCTATGGCGCGCTGGCCAGCGATGCGGCGCGGCTGCCGGTTCCCGATCTCGCCGCGGTCCAGCTCAAAGACCCGAAGGATTTCAAGATCATCGGCCAGCCGATTTCGGGCGTCGACAACCCGAAGATCGTCACCGGCCAGCCGCTCTTCGGCATCGATGTCGAGTTGCCGGGCATGGTCTATGCCGTGTTCGAGAAATGCCCGGTGTTCGGCGGCACGGTGAAGAGCGCCAATATCGACGCGGTAAAGGCGCTGCCGGGGATCGTCGATGCCTTTATCGTGCGGGCGAGCGAGGCCAACCCGAGCGGCGATCCGCAAGGCGTGGCGGATGGGGTGGCGATCGTCGCGAAAAGCTGGTGGCTGGCCAACCAGGCGCGCGACAGACTCGACATCACCTGGGACGAGGGCCCGGTCGCGGCGCAAAGCAGCGCCGGCTTCGCGGCGGACGCCGGCAAGCTCGCGGCACAAGCCCCGGCCGGCTATCTGCGGCGCGACGGCGACATGACGGCGGCGCTGCGCGGCGCGACGCATGTCGTCGAGGCGGCCTACACCTATCCGTTCCTGCCGCACATGTCGCTCGAGCCGCAAAATTGCACCGCGCATTTCCAGGACGGCAAGATCACCTTCTGGGCGCCGACGCAGAACCCCGGGCCGGGGGCGAAACTGGTCGCCGCGACGCTCGGCATCGGCGAGAGCGACATCACCATCAACATGACCCGGATCGGCGGTGGGTTTGGCCGCCGGCTGCGCAACGACTTCATGGCCGAGGCGGCGTGGATCGCCAAACGGGTGGGCACGCCGGTCAAGTTGCTGTGGAACCGGCAAGACGACATGCAGCACGATTTCTACCGGCCGGCGGGCTTCCATTTCTTCAAGGCCGGTCTCGACGATACCGGCAAACTCGTCGCCTTTAGCGACCATTTCGTCACCGTCGGCCGCCACGGCAAACCCGCCGACTCGGCGATGATGGACGCCAACGAGTTTCCGGCGCAGCTCGTCGCCGACCTCGAATACGGGCAATCGGTGATGGAGTCGGGCATCCCGACCGGGCCGCTGCGCGCGCCACGCTCCAACGCGCTGGGTTTTGTGTTCCAGTCGTTTCTCGACGAGCTGGCGCATCAGGCGGGCAAGGATCCGGTGGAGTTTCTCCTGGCGCTGCTGGGCGAACCGCGGGTGCTCGGCGTTTCGTCGGGCAAGCCCGCCGGGTTGCGGGATTTCGATACCGGCCGCATGCGCAACGTCTTGCACCTTGTGGCCGAGATGTCGAACTGGGCGAACCGACAGGCGCTGCCGAAGCGCAGCGGCAAGGGCATCGCCTGCTATTTCAGCCATTTCGGCTATTTCGCCGAAGTGGTGCAGGCAAGCGTCGCCGCGTCGGGCGCGGTCAAGCCCGAGCAGGTGTGGATCGCCGCCGATGTCGGCAGCCAGATCATCAATCCGAGCGGCGCCGAAAACCAGGTGCAGGGCGCGGCGCTCGACGGGCTGGGCGCGGCGCTGGGCCAGGCGATCACCATCGATCGCGGCCGCGTGGTCGAAGCCAATTTCGATGCGGTGAAGCCGCTGCGCATCGACCAGGCGCCGCCTGTCGAGGTGAGCTTTGTCATCACCGACCACCCGCCGACCGGTCTCGGCGAGCCGGGCCTGCCCCCGGTCATCCCGGCGTTGTGCAACGCCATCTTCGCCGCGACCGGCAAGCGCGTCCGCAGCCTGCCGATCGATCCGGATACGCTGAAGATCTAGCGCGGGGCGGGCGTTCTTCCCTCCCTTCTGTCATTCCCGCGAAAGCGGGAACCCATGCACACCGGCTTTACCGGATTGACCGCAGCCGTCAGTGTTCATTCTCAATCAACGGTGTTCGTGGGTTCCGGGTTCATCGCTATGCGATGCCCCGGAATGACAATGAGAAATGTCGGCGCCTGGGTTTGCCCTCCCCGTTTCCGGGCGCTACGATCCTTGGCAACTGGCCACGACTTTTGGGGAGCAGCCCAGATGCGCACGACCTACGCCGTCAACGACATGACCATCCACCGGATCGTCGAGCAGGAGCAGGGCTTTACCCCGATGCTCGAATTCCTCCCGAC
>DASYXG010000027.1:0-5812 GCA_035935235.1 Allostellaceae bacterium | reverse complement strand
GCGCATACCGCCTTCGACGATCCGACTTCGCCGTCCAACGCCCGCTTCCGCGAGAGCATCGAGATCAGGACGCTGGCGTTCTTTTAGCCGCGGCTTACCGACGTTATGAGAGCGTTGCCGGTAGCCATATTCGTGTCGATTCTTTCGCTGTCCGCACTAGCCAATGAGCCAACCAAAATCGGGCGAACTTCATGCCAATCCTACACCACTGCCGCTAAGAGCTTTTTGGGCGAAAGTGCGGAGGTTGATGAATTATACTATGACGCAACAACTTGGGCGGAGGGATACATATTAGGTACAGCGCTTCGGACGGCTCTCTAGTAGACGTTTGGCAAAAAAATAAATCCAATATTTCCTTCAATATTACCGAGTTTTTAATGACCTATTGCAAAGATAATCCGAAGCGTACAATCAAAGACGCCGCGGATTACCTATTATATTATAAACAGCGGTAGCGGCGGTAAGCGAAGCGTCATCCGTCGCGTTTGGCGGAGGGCGCTGCGCTTTTCCGCCTACACTTGTCGTCCCGGCGAAAGCCGGGACCCATTTGTCAGCCGTTCGTGCGATCGACGGATAGGCCCCGGCCTACGCCGGGGTGGTGATTTCTGCGATCAGCGGCGCGACGGTCGTCGCGTTCCGGAAATCGCGGATCAGCGCGAGACTGGCCTCGATCTGGCTCTGCTTGAGCCCTGAATTCGGCATCAGCGTCAGGTATTTCGCCTCGATATCGGCCCAGTCGATGCCGAGTGCCGCCGAGCCATGCGGCAGGAATACGGTGGCGGTGGACGAGCGCCCGTCGGTGGTGCGGATCGTCACCGTCGCGCCCTGGCGGTAGCGGCCGGCGTTCTCGGTTGGTGGCGGGCCGACGGTGATCTTGTCGATCAGCCGGTGGATGACGGGGTCGGCGATCTTCTCCGGTGTGCAATGAACCCAGCCGAAATGCTTGTCGGCGGCGCCCGCGGCGGTGAAGTAATGCGGGCTGTGCGCCATGTCGATCAGGTCTTTGGGGTGCTTCGGGCCGCCGAGCCGGGTGAGGCCCGGCCGCGACACGGTGATGCTCTCGATCTCCTCCGTGGCGATGTTGCCCTCGCGCGCGGCGTTGGCCGCGGCTTCGCCAAAGGCGTGATACGGATGCCCGCCCGGCACTAGCTTGACCGCCATGTCGGTGAGGATGTCCCAATCGTCGCCGGCGGATGTGCCGAGGCTCGTCACATCGATGCCGCCATAGACCTTGAGGAAGCCGGTCGGACCTTCGAGAACGGTTTCCTCGGCGATGAAACCCTTTTGCGCCGCCAGCGCCGCGTCGATCCCGGCGCGGGTCACGAGGCTCGCGTGGTACTCGCGGGCGACACTGGTGTCCGCGGCCTTGACCAGCCCGCTCGCCGAGGTCGCGGCCAGCGCGATCGTCTGGGTCAGCCGGTCGGCGTCGAGCTTCAGCAGCTTTCCGGCCGCGACCGCGGCGGCGAAAATCGCCATCGTCGAGCCGTGGTGGCCGCGCTCGCGGAATTGCGGGCTGACCGGGCCGCTGATCCGTCCCGCCGCCTCGTAACCGCACACCATCGCCGCCAGCACCTCGCGTCCAGCAGCGCCGGTGCGCTCCGCGAGCGCCAGCGCGGTCGCGGTCAGCGGCGTGCCGCAATGGACGATGGCGCGCAAATCGCTGTCGTCGGACGCGGCGGCGTCGCTCATGATCGCGTTGACCTGCGCCGCCTCGGCGGCAGGCAGCTTGGGTCTGGCGTCGAACCATAGCGAGGCTTGCGGTGCCCCGCCGCGCTCGCGCGCCAGCTCGCGCACGATCCGCGCCGAGACGATGTCCTTGCCGCACGCGGCGCTGGCGAGCGTGCTGGCGATCAGCATCGCCGCGTAATCGGTGGCGCGCGGCGGCAGGTCGTCGTATCCGAGCGGCGCGAAAAACGTGGCGAGGTCGCGCGCGAGGCTCATTGGGCTTCAGTCCAGCTCTCCGAGAACGCCAGGCAGCAGGTGCTGAACGGCCGGCCTTCACGCTCGACCTGCACCGCATTGCCGGCGGCTTGGACGCCGTCGACGGTCAGCCGCGCGCCGTTGGCCGGGATCAGCAGCGTGCAGACGCCGTATTTCCGCCCGCCTTCGCCCGGGTTGGTGTGGATCAGCATCGGCTCGCCGATCCAGTACCAGGTGAGGCTGACCTCGCCCTCGCCGGTCAGCGCAGTCTCGGTCCAGAAATAGCGCGGGTCGCCGGATTTGCTGAACTCGGCGTCGTGCACCGGGATCGTCACGTCGGCGGTCTCGGGGTTGAGCATCCCCTGCACCGTCGTCTGCAGCCAGCGCGCCATGGCGATGTTGTCCGAGTAAATACGCCAGCGGTTCTCGGTCAGCTCGCTCTTGAGATAGAGCACATGACCCGGCCCGGCGGGACAGGTGATGATCCGCCAGAAGCTGGCGTTGGTGGTGAACGGCTCGGCGCCGGTCGGCGACAGGCGGATAAACGGGTTCTCGCCGGTCAGGATGATCTTGTTGGGGTCGGCAGCCATGGGTTCCTCCTCCTAGACGATTTTCTCCTGGTGCAACGCCGCGATCTCGGCGGCGCGGTAGCCTAAGCTCGCCAGTATTTCATCCGTATGCTCGCCAATGAGCGGAGCGCGGCGGCGATAGGCGCCGGGGGTCTCCGACAGGTCGATCGGGGTCGGCGCCAGCGGCACGGTGCCGGGAATACCGGGAAATTCGCGCTCGGCGAGCAGCCCGGCCTCGCGGATGTGCGGCTCCTCCAGCGCCTGCTGCGGCGAATAGACCTGGCCGGCGACGATGCTGGCCTTTTCGAGCGCGGCGAGCGCCTCCTGGCAGCTTCGCTCGGCGCACCACGCCGACATCCGCTGGGTAATTGCCGCGCCGTTGTCGGCGCGCGCCTGGTCGTCCTGAAAGCGCGGGTCGGAGGCCCAAGCCGGCTCGCCGACCATCTCGCACCAGCGACCGAACATATAGGGGCCGATCACGGTGGTGACGATCCAGCCGTCCTTGCAGCGATAGACGTCGCCCGGCGCGTTGTTGAAGCCGCGATTGACGGTCGCGACCCGGTTGACCCCGGTCAGCGCCTGCTCCATCAGCACAGCGTTCGAGATCGCGGTCGCAGTGCGCAACAGCGCACCCTCGACCTTTTGCCCGCGCCCGGTCTTGCCGCGCTCCATCAGCGCCGCCAGCGTACCGAACGCCGACAGGAACGCGGTGCCGAAATCGACCCACGGCACCTTGGTCATGATCGGCTGGTCGGGGAACCCCGAGAGGAAGACCGCGCCGCTCATCGCCTGGCCGATGCCGTCGAAGCCGTGCTTGTGGCTGAGCCGGCCACCGGCGCCAAAGCCGGTGACGGTGGTAAGGATGATGTCGGGCTTGGTCTGGCGCAGGCTGTCGAGGTCGAGCGCCAGCGAGCGCAGCACGCGCGGCGGCAGGTTGGCGACAACGACATCGGCGGTGGCGACCAGTTTCTTGACGATCTCGCGGCCCTTGGGCGCGGCGGGGTCGAGGGTCATCCCGAGCTTGTTGCGGTTCATCGCGATAAACATCGCGCCGCCGCCGCCCGGCCCGGCGCCGACCGGGATCATCCCGCGATCCTCGCCGCCTTCGCGCCGCTCGATGCGGATCACCTCGGCGCCGAGATCGCCCAGCAGCGCCGCGCAAAACGGTCCGGCGATGTAGCGTCCGAAATCGAGGACGCGGATGCCATCGAGTACCCCAGCCACCGCACACTCCCCCGGTTGGTCGCGGGGCTTAGCGTAACGGCTCATGTGGTGGATTTGAAGTTCGCATAGCGTTGATGGCAGGCCCGTTAGCGAACTTCAAATCCGAAAACCACATGAGATTTCTTAAAGTTACTAGTGTGCTTTCGAATCCGAAATTCGTACTGAACCTGCCCCGAGCCCTGACGAATTTCGGATTCGGCACACTAGCGTGCTGGCCCGCGCAAGAGTCCTGCGATGATGCCGATAATCGTCAGCACGCCGATCGCCGCCAAGCCGAACACCGCGGCGCCCAGGAGAAAGACAATCAAGAATGCGGCAATGACACCAGCCCCGAGCGCCAGCAACGCCATGCCGACCGGACCGATTGGCCTGACATAGATTTGCTGCGTGCCGCGCATGTCGCTCGCCACCCAGACCCGCGAGCCATGCGGCAAAGGCGCGCCGGGCGGGATGATCTCGGGCTCGGGCCGGCGGTTCGACGGTTCGCTCATAGAGTGGGCTTTCTCGCTGTGCCGCCTTTGATGTGGGGCATCGGGCGGCACATGGCAATTGCCCTCGGGCCAAGTCGCGCGGAAAGATGGCGCGCAAGGGTCCAGCCACAAGGGAGTTCAAGGGATGGCGACGCCAGGACAAATCGCCGTGATCACCGGGGCCGGCAGCGGCATCGGCCGCGCCACGGCGCATGCGCTGCTCGAAGACGGCTGGACCGTGGTTCTCGCCGGGCGGCGCAAGGACATGCTCGAGGAGACGGCGACGCTCGCCAACGCCCCGCCGCCGCGCACGCTGGCAGTGCCGACCGATGTCACTGACAAAGACTCGATCGCGGCGCTGTTCGATACGGTAAAGCAGACCTATGGCCGGATCGATCTATTGTTCAACAATGCCGGAACCAGCACCCGCGGCATCCCCTTCGAGGATCTGACCTATGAGCAATGGATGAACGTGGTGCAGACCAACCTGACCGGCTCATTCCTTTGCGCCCAGCACGCGTTCCGCATGATGAAGGAGCAGGACCCGCGTGGCGGCCGCATCATCAATAACGGCTCGGTCTCGGCGCATGTGCCACGGCGGAACTCGACCCCCTATGTCGCGACCAAGCACGCGCTGACCGGGCTCACCCGCTCGCTGTCGCTCGATGGGCGCGGGCTCGACATCGCCTGCGGCCAGATCGACATCGGCAACGCCGCGACCGAGCGCAACACCGACACCTCTGTCGGCCGGCTGCAGGCGACCGGCAAGGTCGAGGCCGAGGCGCGGATCGACGTGCGCCATGTCGCCAACGGGGTGCGCTATATGGCGAGCCTGCCCTTAGACGCCAACGTCCAGTTCATGACGGTGATGGCGACCAAGATGCCCTATATCGGGCGGGGTTAGGGGCTCACCCCACAAACCGTCATGGCCGGGAAGTCCCGGCCATCCACGTGGATGCCCGGAACCCCCGGACAGCCAGCCCTAACGGGCTGTTCCGGGGGCCGGGCATGACGGAAAGGGAGCCGCTAGTTCGTCGGCCGCGGGCCCAGATAGTCGCGCTTGCCGATGGCGACGCCGACGCCGCGGAGGATGTCGTAGGCCGTCGTCGCGTGGAACTGCACCTGCAGCATCGCGAAATGGTAGAGGTAGTTCTGGCCCGTGAGCGTCTGCGGCTGGCCGCCGATGGTCACGGTGACCGGCGCGTCGTCCTTGCCGTCGATCTGGTTGGCCCGCAGCCCTTTCAGGCAGTCGATGACCTTGTCGATGCGCGCCTGGATCTCGGCGAAGCTGTTGTCCTGGTCGGGCAGCGACGGCAGATCGATGCCGGCGACCCGGGCGGCGCCGAGCGCGTGATTGCAGACCTGCCGGACCTGACGCTCGAGCGGGAACATGTCGGGATAGAACCGCAGGTTCAGCACCACGGCGGTATCCCATTTTTGCGCGGTGGCGTGTTCCTCGCCCTTCTTCAGCACGGTCTTGAGGCCGGTCAAGAGCTGCACGCACACCGGCACAAAGCCGCTATACAACGTGACTGCCATGGAACGCTCCTTTGTGGAGGTTGGGGAAATCGATCAGGGCCGATCTTAGCGGCCCTCCCCAGGTAGACAAGCCGGATATCGGGAATTGCG
>DASYXG010000026.1:0-9679 GCA_035935235.1 Allostellaceae bacterium | reverse complement strand
TTTCCAGCAAATATAGTCGGCGGCAGGCGTGCCCTTCGCCGCCTCGAAGCCGCGCGGCAGGCGCGCGAGCTGAGCGTCGGTCGCAACCTTGTAGCCGCGCTTGTCGAGCCGTCCCACCATGTCGAGGAAACCGTCGGGGTCATCGGCGATCGAGCGGCGCAGCTTGGTCAAGAGCGCGGGCTCGGGGTGCCAGAACCCGACCCCTGCCTCGGACTTGCCCGGCTCGATATGGACATAAAGCAAGCCGGGATCGCCCTTGCCGCCTGAACGGGTCAGCACCGCGCCGGCATGGGTTTTGTAGAGCTGTTTATTGGCCGAGAAACGCACATCGCGATACAGGCGAAAGATGCCGCGGTCGGGATCGCCGACGAGCGGAATGCCGGCGGCTTCGAGCTTTTCGCTCGATAACAAGATCAAGGCGCGGAACGGCGCCAGGACCTCGGTGTCGTAAATCGATTTGCGCGGCTTGAACCAGAGCGGGTCATTGTGCCGCGCCAAGCCGCGAAAGAAGCCGAACGCAGCCGGGCGGAAGCCGGTGAATCCGGTCACCAAAGTCTTCCCGCCGTCCTGTCTCGTTTTCACCAGGCCTCAACCTTAAGCTTTCATTCATCCAATCTGCGGATCGTCGCGTGGGCTTTCAGGAGTTGCCCAATGAAATTGGTCGTCCTCACCGGCGCGGTGATCTTGGGCTTGTTGTACCTGCTGCATCAGTACGTGACCGCGCCGTTCTAGCAAATCGCAGACGGTGCCTGAGCGGCGACGCGACGCGCATGGAGCAGGAACTCGCGGTTGCCGGCGGGACCTTCGATCGGGCTCGCGACGATCCCTACGACTTTCCACCCCGGCTGAGCATCGACCCAAGCGGCGGCCGCTTCGCACACCTGGCGATGGACTTCCGGGTCGCGCACCACCCCGCCCTTGCCGACCGCCTTCGGGCCAGCCTCGAATTGCGGCTTGATCAGTGCGACCAGCTGCGCTGTTGACTTGGTGAGAGGAAACGCGGCCGGAAGCACCGTGGCCAGGCCGATAAAACTGGCGTCGCAGGTGACGATGTCCACCGGTTCGGGGATTTCCTCGGCGGTCAGATAGCGGGCGTTGACGCCTTCATGCACGATGACGCGCGGGTCCTGGCGCAGCTTCCAAGCGAGCTGGCCGCGCCCGACATCGACCGCGTAGACCCGCGCCGCACCGCGGGTCAGCAGCACATCGGTGAAGCCGCCGGTCGAGGCGCCGACATCAAGTGCGACGAGACCCTCAACATCGATCGCGAAGTGATCGAGCGCATGGGCGAGTTTGATCCCGCCACGCGACACCCAGGGATGGTCGCGGCCACGCACTTGCAGCGGGGTCTCGCCCGCGACCGTCTCGCCAGCTTTGTCGATGCGCCGCTCGCCGGAGTAGACGAGACCGGCGAGGATCAGCGCCTGGGCGCGCTGTCGGCTTTCGGCAAGGCCGCGATCGACGAGAAGCTGATCGGCGCGGCGCTTGGTCAGGCCAAGGCCCTTTTACGCCCTGGCTGGCTGCTCGGCGACGTCGCGGCCGAGCGCGGCGAGCGCGGTGGCGACAATGTGCTTGGCGTTGAGCCCGGCGACATCGTATTGCGCGCCCTGCGAGTCGTGATCGATGAAGATGTCCGGCAGCGCCATCGAACGGATCTTCAGGCCCTGGTCGAGCTGGCCGCTTTGCGCCAGATAATTCAGCACAAAGCTGCCGAAGCCGCCGATCGCACCTTCCTCGATGGTGATAACCACTTCGTGCTCGCGCACGAGGCGATTGATGAGACCGGTGTCGAGCGGCTTGGCAAAGCGTGCATCGGCGACCGTCGTGGAAAGCCCGTAGGTCCCGAGTTCCTGCGCCGCCTTCAGACATTCTTGCAAGCGCGCGCCGTAGCTGAGGAGAGCGATCGTCGTGCCTTCCTTGACGATGCGGCCGCGGCCGATCTCGAGCGGCACGCCCTTCTCGGGCAGTTCGACGCCGATGCCGTCGCCGCGCGGGAAGCGCAGCGCCGAGGGCGCGTCGTCGATCGCCACGGCGGTCGAGACCATGTGGACAAGCTCGGCTTCGTCGGCGGCGGCCATTAGCACAAAGCCCGGCAAAGTGCCGAGATAGCCAATGTCGAACGAACCGGCATGGGTCTGACCGTCATTGCCGACGAGGCCAGCGCGGTCGATCGCGAAGCGCACCGGCAGTTTCTGGATCGCGACGTCGTGGACGACCTGGTCGTAGGCACGCTGCAGGAAGGTCGAATAGATCGCCGCGAATGGCTTCATCCCCTCCGTCGCGAGGCCGGCAGCAAAGGTCACCGCGTGCTGCTCGGCAATGCCGACATCGAATGTGCGATTGGGGAATTTGTCGCCGAACAGGTTAAGCCCGGTGCCCGACGGCATCGCCGCGGTGATGGCGACGATCTTGTCGTCGGCCTCGGCCTCCTTGATCAGCGACTTGGCGAAGACACTGGTATAGGACGGCGCCTTCGACGACGACTTGGCCTGGTTTCCGGTGATGACATCGAACTTTGAAACGCTGTGCCACTTGTCGTCGGATTGCTCGGCCGAGAGATAGCCGTGGCCCTTCTCGGTCACGACATGGATCAACACCGGACCGGTTTCCTTAAGGTCGCGGACGTTCTTCAGCACCGGCACGAGATGATCGACATTGTGACCGTCGATCGGGCCGACATAGTAGAACCCCATCTCCTCGAACAACGTGCCGCCGGTGACAAAGCTGCGCGCCAACTCCTCAGCGCGCCGCCCCATATGCTCGAGCCGCTTGGGTAGGTGGCGGGCGATGCCACCGGCGAGATGGCGCAGCGAACTGAACGATTTCGACGACAACAGCCGCGACAGATAGAAGCTCAATGCGCCGACCGGCGGCGCGATCGACATGTCGTTGTCGTTGAGGATGACGATGAGCCGGGAATCCATCGACCCAGCGTTGTTCATCGCCTCATAGGCCATGCCGGCGCTCATCGCCCCGTCGCCGATGACCGCGATCACATCGCGCTTGTCGCCCTTGAAGTCGCGCGCTACCGCCATGCCG
This sequence comes from Allostellaceae bacterium, assembly GCA_035935235.1. GTDB lineage: Bacteria > Pseudomonadota > Alphaproteobacteria > ATCC43930 > CGMCC-115725 > DATARH01. The sequence goes on along the minus strand of DASYXG010000026.1, from coordinate 6,640 downwards.
AGCCCGGCAGAGATCGAGGTCGAGCTGTGCGCGGCGCCGAACGGGTCGTATTCGCTTTCCGAACGCTTGGTGAAGCCGGAGAGACCGCCGCCCTGGCGAATGGTGCGGATGCGGTCGCGCCGCCCGGTCAATATCTTGTGCGGATAAGCCTGATGGCCGACATCCCAGATCAGCCGGTCGTGCGGGGTATCGAAGACGTAGTGCAGCGCGACGGTCAGTTCGACGACGCCGAGCCCGGCGCCGAAATGCCCACCGGTGATCGATACCGCATCAATCAACTCGGTGCGCAGTTCGTCGGCCACCTGGCGCAAAACGGACTCGGGCAGCTTACGCAAATCGGCCGGAACGTCGATCTTATCCAAGAGCGGCGTACGGTTCGAGATGCGGGGGCTTTGCGGTTGATCCACTCTTTGCTCCTCAGGTGCGTCGGTTTACGACAAATCGCGCCACCTGTCGTAAAAGTTCCGCTCTTTGCTCGAACAAATCAAGATGCGCGACCGCCTGGTCGACCAATAACTGGGCCTGCGCGCGGGCCCGTTCCACCCCAAGAATTGAGACAAACGTTGCCTTTCCGGCCGCGGCGTCGGCGCCGACGGGCTTGCCGGTTTCGGCAGAGGAGCCCTCAACGTCGAGGAGATCGTCGGCGATTTGAAAGGCCAAACCGAGGTCGTGCGCGTAGCCCCTAAGTGCGGTGCGTAGCTCTGGCGAGGCCTTGGCGAGAATCGCCCCGGCCTCGCAGGAAAAAGCGATCAGCGCCCCGGTCTTCATGCGCTGCAACCGGGTTATGGCGCCGATATCGAGGGTGCGGGTCTCGGCGATCAAATCGATCATCTGGCCGCCGACCATGCCGGCACTGCCGGCCGCGGCGGCGAGCGCGGCGACGAGCTCGCAGCGCACCGCCGGATCGCCATGTGTATCGGGATGCGAAAGCACCTCGAAGGCCATGGTGAGGAGTCCGTCCCCGGCGAGGACCGCCGTGGCATCGTCGAACGCCTTGTGGCAAGTGGGCCGGCCGCGACGCAAATCGCTGTTATCCATCGCCGGCAAATCGTCATGAATTAGCGAATAGGCGTGGACCATTTCGATCGCCGCGGCAACCTGCAGCGCGCAAGTGCGCGACACCCCAAACAGTCGCGAGCCCGCCAGCACCAGGAGCGGGCGCAGCCGCTTGCCCGGCGCCAGTGCCGAATAGGCCATCGCCTCGTAGACGCGCGCCTCAAGCCCTGGCGGCGGTTTCAAGAGCCGTTCGAGTAGGGAATCGGTAAGCGTTGCCGTCACCGCCGCCGCCTCGTCGACGGAGGCCGAATCCGGCCATAGGCCTTCGGTCAAGATCCGCTCGTCCCCCCCTTCAATCCAGCTTGGCCGGCTCGACCGTCACCGCACCATCGGTTCCGATGACAATGCGGTCGACCCGCTGCTGTGCCTCATTGAGTTTTTGTTCGCAATGGCGTTTGAGCTGCGCGCCGCGCTCGTAGGATTGGATCGCCTCATCGAGCTTGACCTGGCCGCCTTCCAGCCGACGCACGATCCCTTCGAGCTCGGCGAGCGCGTCCTCGAAACTCATCGCGGCAATGTCAGCGGGTAGGTTGGACTCGCTCATCGGACCTGCACTCTCCGCTTACGCCGACATGAGCGCGCGGACATGCGCGGCGGCGCTCGCGCCGAGCGCGGCAAGATCATACCCGCCCTCGAGGGTCGAGACCACCCGCCCACCGGCATGACGGCCAGCGATGTCGAGAAGCTGCTCGGTCGCCCAGGTGTAGTCGGCCTCGTCGAGCATCAGTTGAGCGAGCGGATCGCTTCGATGGGCGTCAAATCCGGCGGAAATCAGCACCATCTCGGGCCGGAAGGCGTCGAGCGCCGGCAGCAGCACACGCATCATCCCGTTGCGGAAATGCATCGACCCCGACATCGGCGGCAGCGGCACGTTGACGATGTTGTTGGCGGCGCCGGTTTCACCGGAAGCGCCAGTGCCGGGATAGAGCGGCGATTGATGGGTCGAGCCGTAGAACAGGTCAGCATCGTCCCAGAAGCAGGCCTGTGTGCCGTTGCCGTGGTGGACGTCGAAATCGACGACCGCGACGCGGCCGAGCCCGTGCACCTGTTTGGCCCGCAGAGCACCCACGGCGACGTTGTTGAAGAGACAGAACCCCATGGCCCGGTTCGGCTCGGCGTGATGGCCGGGCGGGCGCACTGCGCAGAAGGCATTCTCCGCTTCGCCGCCAATCACCGCATCGACCGCCGCCGCCACCGCGCCCACCGCGCGCAGCGCCGCCTGGCCCGAGGCCGGCGACATCACGGTGTCGGCATCGATCCCGACATGCCCTGCTTGCGGTACCGCGGCCAGCAGGCGCTCGACAAAGCGCGGCGGGTGGACACGGATCAGATCGTCGAGCGCCGCTTCCGGGGCCTCGCGCCGCTCGAGCGCGGCGAATTCGGGCATCGCCAGCGCCGCCAACACCGCCTCGAGCCGCGCCGGCGTTTCCGGGTGATACTGGCCAGGATCGTGCTCGATGCACGAAGGATGGGTGTAGAGCAGGGTCGTCATCGGAACTCGAATTGATGGGCGTGTCGCGCAACCTGCCAGCGCAAGCCGACCTTACACCTTCAACGTCGGCGGAAGGCAAGAATCGCCAGTGCGGCCCAGCCGAAAATAAACGCGGTGCCGCCGACCGGGACGGCCCAAGCAAATTGCCGCAATCCGGTCAGCGCGTGCGCGAACTGCGCCAGGCTGAACAGGACGATGCCGAGCGAGAAGAACAGCCCGGCAAGAAAGGCGGCGCCACGCCGCGGCTCGCGGCCTTGCGCCAACGCGATTACCGCGATCAGCGCGGCGGAGTGGATCATCCCGTAAAGCGCGCCATTGGCAAGCAGCGTCGCCGTGGCGGGGTCGTCTGCGAGATGCGCCGCCGCCGCACCAGCGATGACCGAGGCCATGCCGCCGACCCCGGCGACGAAAAGCCACAGCCGGATCATCGGCGCCGCTCTAACTCGGCTTGGCAGACTGCCAGGGTCGCGTCGGCGACCATCTCGTCGGCGAACTCGGCGCAGATTTTGGCGCGCCCGGCCTCGCCCATGCGCCGGCGAAGCTGGGGATCGCCGGCGAGCATCCCGATCGCCCGCACCAGCGCCGGCTCGTCATTTGGCGGCACCAGCAGACCAGTCACGCCGGGCGCCACCACTTGGCGGCAGCCCGGCATATCGGTGGCGACGATCGGCCTGGCGCAGGACGCGGCTTCCAGCAGCGATTTCGGCACCCCCTCACCATAGCTCGACGGCAACACCGCGATCGCCGCGCGCCGCCACACCTCGCGTACGTCCCGAACATAGCCAAGCCATTCGACCCCCGGCGCACCCGCCAACTCTCGCATCTCGGCTTCGCTCAAAGAATCGCCGCTGTCGGAATCGGGCGTCCCGGCGAGAAGCAGTTCGACGGCCTCTCCTTCCGCCCGGAGTTTGCGGATCGCCGATGCGGCATCGAGAACCCCCTTGCTCTTCAACATGCGACCGACCAGCGCGACGGTAACGGGCTCCTCCAGCGGCTGCGGCAGCGCGGTGAAATGCACCGTATCGACCCCGGAGCCGCTGATCAGCGCAATGCGCATGGGGTTAAGGCCGAAACCAACGAGTGCGCTCCGGTCTTCCGGATTCTGCACGACGATGGCGCCGGCGGCAGCGGCATAGCGCAGCGCGGCGCCGAGCGTTCGCCGCGCCCACCCAGTCTTCGCGCTAGCACCAAGACCCATCACCGCCGACACCAGCGCTGGCCGCCTGCCGGCGCGAAATGCCAAGCGCGCGGCGATGCCGCCGAACAGCACCGGCTTTAGCGCAACATGGTAGAGGAGGTCGGGCTTCTCGGCCCGGTAGAGCGAGACGATCTCCGATAGAGCGCGCAGATGACCCAGGACTCCGCTGCCACGCCGACGCCAGCGGAGCGGATGCAGTGAGAAGCCCTCCGCCTGGATCGCCTCGCCATGCTCGCGGACCCGCGTCGCGACCGCCACCGCGAAACCGGCATCGCGCGCCGCCCGCGCCACCGGCAGCCGGTGCGAGCAGAAATACCAATCTTCGGTGACCAGGAAGAGCAGCTTGGGCGGGGCCACGCGGCGAGTGCCAACAGCGTTGGGTTGCAATCGCGCCTCCCTTAATGCAACACCGCGCGATCGCCGAGAGAATTAGCTGAAGCGGACGAAAATCGTGGCGCGCATCCTGGTCACCGGCGCGGCCGGCTTTATCGGTACGGGGCTATGCCCGGCACTCGCCGCGCGCGGGCATGATGTCGTTGCCGGGTTGCGCCGCCCCAGGCAAACGCCCGCGGATACGGAGCCGAGGGTACTCGGCGCTATCGGCCCAGGAACCGATTGGTCCGCGGCGCTGCGCGACATCGAAGTCGTCATCCACCTCGCCCAGCGCGCCCATGCGGGACCCGACGCGAAAACGCTCGCCGAGGAGCCTGAAGCGACCGCCACACTCGCCCACGCCGCCGCAGCCGCCGGGGCGAAGCGCCTGGTGCTGTTGAGCTCGATCAAGGCGATGGGCGAGACGACCGAGCCACATCGTCCCTTCCGCTTCGACCATGAACCGCGCCCGGTAGACGCTTATGGCCGGGCCAAACTGGCAAGCGAAACGGCGGCGAGCGAGGCTGCTCGGGGAGCTGGGTTGGAGCTCGTCATCATCCGCCCGCCGCTGGTTTACGGACCCGGGGTAAAGGCGAATTTTGCGACGCTGATGCGGCTGGCGGGGAGCGGGCTGCCGCTGCCTTTCGCCGCGATCGACAACTGCCGCAGCCTGATCGCCCGCGACAATCTCGTCGACTTGATCGCGCTCGCCGCGACCCATCCGGCCGCGGCTGGGCAAATCCTTCTGGCGCGCGACGGCTTTGACCTGTCGACGCCGCAATTGATCGAAGCGCTGGCGGCGGGCCTCGGAAAGAGAGCGCGCTTGTTCCCCGTGCCCAACATGCTGTTCTCGGCGTTGCGCGCGCTGCCCGGGATCGGGCTGAAAATGTCATCGCTGACTCTTTCACTTCAGGTCGACGATTCGTCGACCCGCACTTTGATGGGATGGAAATTCGCTGTCGGCGTCCCGTTCGCCCTCGCGGAAACCGCGCGCGCCTTTGCCAAGCGACTGTAAATCGGCGCAAACCCGTCCTATATCGCAGGGCCAAGTTTTCACGCCTGAAGGCTGCCGAATGCCGAGCTTCGATATCGTCTCCCGCCTCGACCTCGCCGAGGTCGACAATGCGATCGCCGGGATCGACCGCGAGATCGCCACGCGTTTCGATTTCAAGGGCAGCAAATGCCAGGTGAAACGCGAAGAGGGCGCGATCAATCTCGTCGCTGACGACGATCTCAAGCTGCGGCAGATGCACGAGTTGCTGAAGGTGCACCTCACCCGGCGCAAGGTCGATTCCGGTGCGCTCGACTTCAAACCGCCGGAAAAAGCGAGCGGCAATACGATCCGCCAATCGATCACGCTGCGCCAAGGGGTCGATGTCGAGCTGGCGCGCAAGCTGGTGCGCGCTGTCAAGGACAGCAAATTGAAGGTCCAGGTGGCGATCCAGGGCGCCGAGCTGCGCGTGACCGGCAAGAAACGCGATGACCTTCAAGCGGCGATCACGGTGCTGCGCGGGCTCAAGGTCGAACAGCCGCTGCAATACCTGAACTTTCGCGATTAGCCCGGAAAGACGGGCGGCGCTTGATCGCGGCGCGCCCAACCGCTATCTAACCGGAGCCTCTGCGTCCCCTTCGTCTAGAGGCCTAGGACACCGCCCTCTCACGGCGGCAACACCGGTTCGAATCCGGTAGGGGACGCCAATTAAATCAAGATAATAGAGGCAGCGAGCCGAAGGTCTGTGTAATTTCTGTGTAATATATAAACGTGCACCTTCGTGCACAAACGTTTGCCCCCTCGAGCTCAACCGACGACGCCTCGCCGCGCTGACTGGGCGACAGGCGCCGCGGTTTTTCGCGCCGAGCGTTACGCTCGCATCAGGCGCGCATTAATCTCGGCGATGTGACGGTTCAGCTCGGCGGCCCTCTTGGGCACGCGGTACGCTCTGATCAGGTGAAGCTGATAGGTCAGATCAACGCGCCGCTCCCAAAGTTCGAGCAAGGGCGGTCCTCGCCTGGGTCGTGACGCCGAGCGATCACGAAATCTCGATTAGCAGGAAACGCCACCGTTTCGTACACTAGGTCTGCTTTACTCCTTTTACCCCCAAAGGGAGGAAACGCATGGCATGCAGGACAATTATCGGCCTCGTCGCCGCTGCCTTGGGTATGGCGGTGATCTCACCAGACGCGGATGCTTGGGGACCCGGTGGCGGGTTTTCGGCTGGGTTCAACGGGCCGCACTTTGCCGCCGGCTTTCCAGGTGGGCTCGGAGGGTCGCGCTTCTTCGGCGGACCTCGCTTCTTCAATGGCTTCCCGGGCGGCTTCCCTGCCGGAGATATTCGGGCTGATCGTCGCGATCTGTTTCGCGACCGGATTGACGTTCGACAGGACTTTCGAATGCTTGATCGCGACCTGAGGTTCGGTACTCCCGCTCAAGTCGCCAGAGATCGAGCCGACATTGCTGGCGATGTGAGAGATATCCGCCGGGACCGAGTGGACCTCGGCCGCGACTTCCACCCCTGGTGGGA
>DASYXG010000025.1:0-4955 GCA_035935235.1 Allostellaceae bacterium | reverse complement strand
AAACCCCGCATCGCAGAGCGAATCGCGCCACGATCGCCCGTCGAAGCGATGGGCAATCGACAATGCCGACGGGAAGGTGCCGCCGTGCACGTAAAGAATCGCGCGGGGTTGCGGCGGCGCCGTCTCGCGCCTCGGCAGATGGCGCAGGAATAGCGACAAGCCCGGATGCGGACTCGGAATGCGGAAATGCGCCTCGCGCGGGTCGAGCTGCGGCGCGTCGTTGGAAAATCCAATCATGGCCGCGCCCCTCAGCTGACGCGGCGAATGATCGAGCGGTTCATTGCCACCGCGGCGCCGCTCTGCTCCAAACGGGCGATGTTCTTCTGGTGCTCCGGATCATCGGCCAATTTCTGCCGGTACTGCTCGTAGGCGGAGAGCGAAGGCAGATCGATCAGGCCCATTGCCTCGTTGGTCGCGCCGGCGAAGTCGGTCGGCAGAAAATAGCCCAGGATCCGACCGCCGCTGCGCTCGATGACGGGCTGCTCGGCTTCGACATAAGCCTGGAAATCGGTAAGGCGATCGGGGTTGAACGTGTAGCGAATGCACAGTGTCAGCATCGCGTCTCTCCTTTCGGTGCGCCCGGGTGAGCGCCGCTACTGGAGAGGACATCAAGACTCAGGCGGAGGTTCTTTTGTTTCGACCGCGGCCGAGTTGTTTCGGAGTGCGTCGAACCGATCGGCGCTAGCGACGCCGCCGGCGACGGACCGGGCCTTGCGGCTTGGCGATGGGCTGCGGCGGTGGGGCGGCCTTGTCGGGCGCCGGGGTGGCGGTGAAGCCGCGAAAACAGAGATAGGCGCCGATCAGCATCGGGACGACCGCGTAGGCATAGAAGTAGTCGGCGACGTGCAGGGTCGCCAGCCAGCTGCTGAGCACGTCAGCGGGCAGAAACAGGATCAGCACGCCGCGCATCAGCAGCGCCCATCCGCACAACGTCACGATGAGCGGCCACAACCCCTTGTTCCAAACATTGTGCAGCAGCACGATCGCGGCGCCGGCGACGACGCTGGCGATGCCGAGAACCAGCATCAGGCCGCGGTCTTCGACAAGAAGGCCGAAGGTCGCCATCATCGACGGCTTGTCGAGTACCATCGGCACGGCGACGATCAGCGACACCAGCCCAATCAACCGGCTGAGGAACACCGTCGGCGGCTCTTCCATGGCTCTCTCCCCCTACCCTAGAGCAGCCTAGCAGACCTCACAAAAATTTGATCGCGATACTGTCCCTAACGATGCCACCGAGAAATCAATACGCGAAATCGCAGCTTCGTGATGGCGCTTCTTTCGCTTCAAAAGCCGTGGATCGGGCCCCTCAAACGGCGCAAGATGGCGGGAAGCGATGCGGTTTCGGCGGGCTCGCCTTCGCATGAGGCTTCCCCGACGGCCGCTCGGCTCCAAGAGGGAGGCACGCCCATGCCCGATTATCAGCTGATCTCCGCCGATTCGCACGTCAGCGAGCCGCCAGACCTGTGGACGAGCCGGGTCGACAAGCGATATCGCGACCGCGCGCCGCGCCTCGTCACCGATCTGCCGGATAAGCCCGGCGCGTACTTCCTCTACGAGGGCTACGCGCCGCATCCCATCGGTATCGGTCTCGGCGCCGGCAAGAGCCCGGAGGAGCTGAAGGAGTTCCTCACCAAGGCGACCTACGCCGATGCAAGGCCTGGCGGCTGGGACCCGGCCGAGCGAATGAAGGACAACGCGCTCGACGGGGTCGAGGCTGACGTCCTCTATACGACGCTCGGGTTCCGCATCTTCTGGCTCAAGGACGCTGGTCTGCAGGCCGATTGCTTCCGCGCCTATAACGATTGGCTCGCCGAATTCATCGCCTATGCGCCGAAAAAGATGGCGGGGCTGGCGATGATCTCGCTCTACGACCCGAAGGCCGGCGCCCGCGAACTCGAACGCTGCGCCAAGATGGGATTGAAGGGCGCGATGATCTGGTGCTCGCCGCCGCAGGACGCACCGTACAGCTCGGATATCTACGACCCGTTCTGGGCCGCGGCGGAAGAGATGAAGATGCCGATCAGCCTTCACGCGATCACCGGCATGGGGGTCGAGAGCCAGTGGAACTGGGGCGAGCGCTATATGCGCACCACGGTGCTCGGCTACGAGGTCGAGAAGAGTTTCAGCGTGCTGATCTTCTCCGGCGTGCTCGACCGCTTCCCCAAGCTGCAGATCGTCTCGGCCGAGAACAATGTCGGCTGGATTCCCTATTACCTGCAGCGCATGGACCGGGTCGCCGAGCGCTCGCGCGCCGCCGCCGGGTTCACCCAAAAATTGAAGCCGAGCGAATATTTCCGCCGCCAGATGTGGGCGACCTATATCGACGATTTTGTCGGGGTGGCGAGCCGCGACTTCATCGGCGTCGACCGCATGATGTGGTCGAGCGACTACCCGCACCAGGCCTCGTCCTGGCCGCACTCGCAGGAGGTCGTCGAGCGCGACTTCAAGAGCGCCAGCGCCGAGGACCGCTTCAAGATCACCCGCGGCAACGCCGCCAAGCTTTACGGCTTCGACGCCTGAGGGGAACGCCATGCCGACACAGCTGAACCGCGACGACCTCATCCGCGCCTACCGCTCGATGGCAACGATCCGCCGCTTCGAGGAGCGGGTGCAGGAGGAATTCTCCAAGGGCGGCATCCCCGGCTTTGTCCATCTCTATGCCGGCGAGGAAGCCTCGGCGGTCGGGGTGTGCCAGCACCTCGGGCCCAAGGACTACATCGCCTCGACGCATCGCGGCCATGGTCATTCGATCGCCAAAGGCTGCGATGTCGGCGGGATGATGAAGGAGCTGTTCGCCAAGAAGGGCGGGCTCTGCGGCGGCAAGGGCGGGTCGATGCACATCGCCGACCTCGACCAGGGGATGCTTGGCGCCAACGGCATTGTCGGCGGCGGCCCGCCGTTGGTGGTCGGCGCGGCGCTCACCGCCAAGACGCTGGGCAACGGCCATGTCGCAGTGTGCTTCTCGGGCGACGGCGCCTCCAACCAGGGTACCACCTTCGAGGCGCTCAACATGGCGGTGGTGCTCAAGCTGCCGGCGGTTTTCGTGTTCGAAAACAATCAATACGGCGAGGGCACCGGCTTCTCCTACCATTGCGGCAGCCGCGACATTGCCGGCCGCGCCGCCGGGTTCGGCATGCCGGCGATCAAGGTCAACGGCGACAATTTCTTCGAGGTGCACGACGCCGCGGGCGAAGCGATCGAACGCGCCCGCTCGGGCGGCGGGCCGTCGGCGATCGAGGTCGATACCTGCCGCTTTTACGGCCACCACTCGGGCGACGCGCAGCTCTATCGCGGCAAGGACGAGGTCAAGAACCTGCGCGAGCAGCGGGACTGCCTGAAGCATTTTCGCGCCCGCGTGTCCGAGGCGGCGCTGCTCGAAGCGGACGCGCTCGACGCGGTCGATGCCGAGGTCGCGGCGCTGGTCGACCGGGCGATCTCCGATGCGAGGGCCGCCGAGGGGCCCGACGCGGCGCAGCTGCTCACCGACGTTTACGTGTCGTACTAGGCGGGGCTCATCATGCCATTGAAATCAATCCGCCAGGCGCTCAACGAGGCACTCGCCCAGGAGATGCGCCGCGACCCGACCATTGTCGTCATCGGCGAGGATGTCGCCGGCGGCGCCGGCAGCGAAGGACAGCGTGACGCCTATGGCGGCGTGCTCGGGGTCACCAAGGGCCTCATCGGCGAATTCGGCGAGGCGCGAGTGATCGACACGCCGATCACCGAGTCGGCGATCATGGGCGCCGCGGCCGGCGCAGCAGTCACCGGATTGAGGCCGGTCGCCGAACTGATGTTCAGCGACTTCTTTGGGGTCTGCTTCGACCAAATTTTCAACCAGGCCGCCAAGTTCCGCTACATGTTCGGCGGCAAGGCCAAGACCCCGCTGGTGATCCGCACGATGGTCGGCGCCGGGCGCAGCGCCGCCGCCCAGCATTCGCAGAGCCCCTACGGCATTTTCACCGCGGTGCCGGGGCTGAAATGCGTCGTCCCGTCGAACGCCTATGACGCCAAGGGCTTGTTGATCCAGGCGATCCGCGACGACGACCCGGTGATCTTCTGCGAGCACAAGCTGATGTACGACCTCCGCACCGAGGTGCCGGACGAGCCGTACGCGATCCCCTTTGGCGAGGCGAATGTGGTGCGCGACGGCGACGATGTGACCGTGGTCGCGCTCGCCCGCATGGTGCACTACGCGAATACCGCGGCCGACGAGCTGGAGAAGGATGGGATCGAGATCGAATTGATCGACCCGCGCACCACCTCGCCGCTCGACGAGGACACGATCCTCGAAAGCGTCGAGCGCACCGGGCGGCTGGTGATCGTCGACGAGGCGACCCCGCGCTGCAGTATCGCCACCGACATCGCCGCTTTGGTCGCCGACAAGGCGTTCGATGCGCTCAAGGCGCCGATCCGTCGGGTGACCGCGCCGCACACGCCGGTGCCATTCGCCCCCGACCTCGAAAAGCTCTATATCCCCAGCCCGGAGAAGATCGCCGCCGCGGTCCGCGAGGTGCACGGATACGGGAGATAGGGTTGGGGAAGCGACTTGCGTCCTTCGAGGCTTCGCTGCACGAAGCACCTCAGGAAGAGGATCGTCAGCAGATGCCATCCAAAACACTCCTCACCCTGAGGCGCGACCGCCCTTCGAGACGCCGCCTCGCGGCGGCTCCTCAGGATGAAGGGGAGCCTCGAAGGATGCACTCACGGGAATGCAGCTGATGGCCGACATCACCGCGATCACTATGCCCAAATGGGGCTTGACCATGACCGAGGGGAAAATCCTCGAATGGCTCAAGCATGAGGGCGACGCCGTCGCGGCGAGCGACGAGCTGCTGGAGATCGAGACCCCGAAGATCACCAATGTGATGGAGGCGGGCGAGACCGGCACCTTGCGCCGCATCGTTGCCCAACCCGGCGCGACCTTGCCGATCGGTGGGCTGATGGCGGTGCTG
>DASYXG010000024.1:0-22385 GCA_035935235.1 Allostellaceae bacterium | reverse complement strand
GGCGGGGTTCTGGTGCTGCGGGCTCGACGAGCATGCGCCGCAGCTACTCGGCGAGCTCGATCTCGGACCGCTGGTGGCGCTGGTGCTGGGAGCCGAGGGCAGCGGCCTTCGGCGGCTCGTGCGCGAGCACTGCGATCACCTGGCACGGCTGCCGACGAGTGCCGCGATGCCGAGCCTCAACGTATCGACCGCCGCAGCCGTGGCCCTCTACGCTCTAATGGATTAAGCGGGCTGTTCTTCGACCCTGGCCAGCGACGCCCAGAGGAATACTGCGATCCAGCCGATCAGCGTCCAACCCAGGAAGATGTTGAAGACGGCGACCCCCACGCGCCGCGAGTGCTCGCGGCTGTAGGCGATCAGGGTTGGCAGCATGTAAAGGACCAGGATCAGTATGAGCAGGATGACGGTCGTCGTGCTGTCCAAGATGCCGTCTCCCACCGGTGTTACAACCTCGGCGCGATGATACTCCCCGTTGACGGCGAAGCCAATTGCCGGGGCGGGGAGGGCCGACGGATCAACAAAACCGCTGCCGGGCGGCGCGCGGGCGGCTTATGATGCGCTCTGGCAATCGTCAGCAAACGAGCGGCTCATGACCGATATCAGCCATTACATCGACGGCAAGCGTGTCGCCGGCAAAAGCGGGCGCGGCGGCGACGTCTTCAACCCGGCAACGGGGGAGAAGGTCCGGCGGGTCGATTTCGCCAATGGCGCGGAGGTCGATGCCGCGGTGCAATCCGCCGCTAAAGCATTTCCCGGCTGGGCGGCGACCCCGCCGCTGACCCGTGCGCGCATCCTCTTCAAGTTTCTCGAACTGCTGGCGCGCGAGCACGACAATCTGGCGCGGGTCATCTCCGAAGAACACGGCAAGGTGTTCTCCGACGCGCAGGGCGAGATTACCCGCGGCGTCGAGGTCGTCGAGTTCGCCTGCGGCATCCCGCATCTGCTGAAGGGTGAGTTCACCGAGCAGGTCGGACGCGGCATCGATTCCTGGTCGGTGCGCCAGCCATTGGGCGTGTGCGCCGGCATCACCCCGTTCAATTTCCCGGCGATGGTGCCGATGTGGATGTTCCCGATGGCGCTCGCCACCGGGAATTGCTTCATCCTGAAGCCGTCGGAGCGCGACCCCTCGGTTGGCTACCGCATTGCCGAGCTACTGACCGAGGCGGGGCTGCCGCCGGGCGTCTTTAATGTCGTCAACGGCGACAAGGAGGCGGTCGACGCGATTCTGCAACATCCTGGAATCGCGGCCGTGAGCTTTGTCGGCTCGACCGCGATCGCCGAGTACATCTACACCACCGCCGCGGCGGCTGGGAAACGGGTGCAGGCGTTGGGCGGCGCCAAGAACCACATGGTGGTGATGCCGGACGCCGATCTCGACCAAGCGACCGACGCGCTAATGGGCGCGGCCTATGGCGCCGCCGGCGAGCGCTGCATGGCGGTGTCAGTGGCGGTCACGGTCGGCGGGGTCGGGGACAAGCTCCTCGACAAACTCGTGCCGCGGGTACGGGCGCTGAAGATCGGCCCCGGCACCGATCCCGAGGCCGAGATGGGCCCCCTCGTCACCAAACAGCACTACGACAAGGTGCGCTCCTATGTCGATCTCGGGGTCAAGGAGGGCGCCAAACTCGTCGTCGACGGGCGCGGCCTCAAGCTACAGGGTTACGAGAACGGCTATTTCCTCGGCGGCTGCGTGTTCGACGAGGTCAAGCCCGAGATGCGCATCTACAAGGAGGAGATCTTCGGGCCGGTCCTGTCGGTGGTGCGCGCCGACACTTTCGACGAAGCGACGAAACTGGTCAGCGACCATGAATACGGCAACGGAGCGGCGATCTTCACCCGCGACGGCGATGCAGCGCGCGAGTTTTCCAACCGGGTGCAGATCGGCATGATCGGGGTCAATGTGCCGATCCCGGTGCCGATGGCTTTCCACAGCTTTGGCGGCTGGAAGCGCTCGCTGTTCGGCGATATGGCGGTGTACGGCACCGAGGGCGTGCGGTTCTACACGAGGCTCAAGACCGTGACCGCGCGCTGGCCCACCGGCATCCGCGCCGGCGCCGAATACGTGATGCCGACGATGCGCTAGTGGGGCCGGTACGCGACGCGGCTGGGATTGCGCAGTGGTTGCGACAATTAGAGCCGAATTAACGCTTGCGCCGGTAGTACTTAGTCCCATCTTGTAGATTGGCATCGGTCCCGTGGGGTGCCGCCCCGCGGGAGCGGCGTTGCACATTCTGCGTGCGTCGCTTGCTGGCGGTCGAGGGCCCGGCGTTGATCCTAACGGAAGAGCAAGAACTCCATCATCGCCGCGGTTTCGCCTCCAATCTGAAAACGAGGGTGCGGCTCTTCGCCCGCCACAACATTCGCAACAGCGATATCGGCATGACCGTCGTCGCCGCGGGGATCGGCGTGGTCATCGCATTCGGGGTGGCGCTCACCGGCCTCGCCGTCGCCGAATTCCATCATTTGCTCTACGGCGTGCGCCTGGAGCAGCGGTTGAGCGGGATCGTCGAGATCGCGCGGTGGCGGCTGCTTCTGGTCCCGTGTCTCGGCGGTATTGTCTACGGCTTGGTCGCCTATGCCCTGTGGCGGTGGAAGCCGCGCGATATCGTCGACGCCATCGAAGCCAATGCGCTGCATGGCGGACATATGTCGCTAAGCGACAGCCTGCGGCTCACCGGCCTTACGGTGCTTTCCGCCGGTGTCGGCGCCTCGGTCGGGCTCGAGGCGGCCTATACCCAGCTTGGCGCTGGGATCGCCTCGCGTATCGGCCGGCAGCTACATTTGCGTCGTGGAGACCTGCGGACCTATGTCGGGTGCGGCGCCGCCGCGGCGATCGCCGCCGCCTTCAACGCGCCGCTGGCCGGCGCTTTCTACGCGTTCGAGCTGATCATCGGCTCCTACACGCTGACGACATTGGTGCCGGTGGTCGTCGCCGCGATCATGGCCACCTTGGTGACTCGCACCCTGTTCGGCGAGCAGCCGATCTTTGTCGCCTATGCGCATATCGATTCGGTCGCGGCCAATTACCTGGTCCTCGCCGTCGTCGGTCTCGTCGCCGGTTTGTTGTCGATCGGGGCGATGGTCGGCGTCACCTTTGTCGAGCAATGGTCGAAGCGGGCGGCGCTGCCAACCTGGGTCCGGCCGGCATTGGGCGGACTGATCCTCGGCAATCTCGCCTGGTTTTTTCCGCAGGTTCTGGGCAGCGGCCACGGCGGTATCGAAAGCACGATCGCGTCCGGTCCGGATGCCTACGCGCTGCCCCTCCTCCTGCTGCTGATCTTAGCCAAGATGATCGGCTCGGCCGTGTCGATCGGTAGCGGGTTTCGCGGCGGCATGTTCAGCTCCTCGCTGTTCCTCGGCGCGCTTTACGGCTCGGCGGTTGCGCTGATTCTGCACCAGCTGATGCCGGGACTGGCGTTTAGCGGGACGATCTACATCCTTGCCGGGATGGGCGCGGTGGCCGCGGGCGTGGTCGGCGCGCCGGTGACGATGATCCTCCTGGTACTCGAGTCGACTTCCGATTTCTCGGCGGCGCTCGGGGTCACGGTCGCGGTTATCATCTCGATCCTGGTGGTGCGCCACGGCTTTGGTTACTCGTTCGCGACTTGGCGCTTCCATCTGCGTGGCGTCGTTTTGCACAGCCCGCATGATGTTGGTTGGCTGCACGATCTACAGGTGGCGAGCCTGATGCGGCGCGACTTCGCTGTGGTCCCCGTCGATCTGCCGCTGCAGGAGCTATGCCGCCAGTTTCCGATCAGCGCGCCGACGCGGATATTTGTCATCGATGACAAGGGCGGATATCAGGGCAATATCGAGCTGATCGAGGCGTATGGGGCGGCGTTGCGCGACGCCGAGGGTAAGCTGCGCGCCGGCGATGTCGCGCGTGGGGCGGAACATTTCCTCACTCCAGGCCAGCCGGTGCGCGAGACGCTCGATCATTTTATCGCCTCCGCGGCGGAGACGCTGGCGGTCGTCGATAACTCCCGCGACCGTCGTGTCCAAGGGTATCTGAGCGAGGCTTTTGCACTGCGTCGTTATTACCGCGAATTAGAAGCGCGCCATCGTGAAGAACTCGGCGACGATGAGTTGTTTAATCTCCATCACGCCGCATCCGATGATTGAATTCTAATTCAACACTGAGAAAAACTGTCGAATCGAGCTAGATGTGCTATGATCAACCGATGTTGCGAGGGTGCGTACTACTAGGTGTTGCTTGCAGCCTGAGCTTGATTTCGTCGGCCGTCTCGGCTGATGAACCAGCGGCTGTACGGATCGGCCGGCTGAGCGTCGTCTCGGGCGCGGTGCAATATCATTCTCCAGCGGGCAACTGGTCGGTGGCGGTGGTCAACGAGCCGGTTGGCGCCGGGGTCGGGGTGCGTAGCTCGCGCGGCGCCACGGTCGCGATCCGCATCGGCGATAGTCTGCTGGCGCTCGATTCGTCGAGCGAGCTGCAAATCGCGCAACTCGACAGCGATGCCGTTCAGATCGGCTTGCCGCAGGGCCGGATGTTTCTGCATGTCGCGCCTGGAAGCCTCGCCAAGACCGTCGAGGTCGATCTCCCCGGCGGCGGGTTGTGGCTCGCCGCGCCGGGCGACTACGATATCGTCATCGTCGCGGCGGACGCGCACGATTCGGCGCGCGTCAAAGTCTTCGCGGGTCAGGCAACTTTGGGCGGCGGGCTCGATGACAGCGTCATCGTCGCGACCGCGCCCGATGCTTTCGACATCGCCGCGTGGCGCAGTGCGAGCGGTCCTGGCGACGACACGGCGCATTTGCCGTTCAGCATTACCGGCGGCGAGGCTCTCGCCGCGACTGGCGATTGGGCCCACAACTCGATCTACGGCGACATCTGGTACCCGAGAGATTTGCCGGTCGATTGGATGCCCTATCGCTACGGCTCGTGGCGCTATCTGCCGCCTTGGGGCTGGACTTGGGTCGACGCGGCGGACTGGGGGTTCGCGCCGTCCCATTACGGTGCTTGGGTGAGGCTTGACGGGCGTTGGGCCTGGGCGCCCGGGTCGTCCGTGGACGAACTCGCCTACAGCCCGGCGGTTGTCGGCTTTCTCGGCACGGCCGGTATCGGGATCAGCCGGCCAGGAAATGACGGCGCCGCAATCGCGTGGTTTCCGCTGGCGCCGGGTGAGAAGCTGAATGACCCCGGTATTCACGACCATAACCGCCGCGCCGCGAGCATCGTGCCGCGCGCGGTCTTCGCCAGCGGTAAGCCGGTCCAGGCGTCGCTGCTCGAGTTCCCCGAATGGCGTCTCGACGATGCGCCGATGATCCAGGGCGCGCTCAATATTCCGCCGGTGGGCAATGGCGGAACCGCTTTCGTCGCGACGGCGGAGCCGGCGCCGGTGGTGGCCGAGCGCGTCGCAGTGGTGACGCCGGTGGAGAAGCCGGCTCCGCAACTGACGCCGCAGGCGCGGGTTCGGCAGACGCAGATCGCGCGCATCCACGACATCCTGATGCGCGCCGCGAGCAGGAAGGTGCCGCGCGCCGCGGTATCGGCGACGCATCATTGGCGCGCCGCGGAGGCCATGCCGGCGCGGCCGCACCCCACACCATCGACGACGGCGACCGCTTCGACGCATAATCGCCGGCACCTCGCCGCCGCCCGCGGAGGGGCGCAACTCCCCTAATTGGCGAGTGCCTCAATGATCGATTTTCGCAGCGACAATACCGGGCGAGCCGCGCCCGAAATTCTTGACGCGCTGATCTCCGCCAACGACGGCACCACGCTCGGCTATGGGGCCGACGAGTGGACGGCGCAGCTGCAGGACCGCTATTCCGATTTGTTCGAGACGCGCGTCCGGGTGTTCCCGGTGGCCACCGGCACGGCTGCCAACGCGCTTTCCCTGGCGGCGATCGCGCCATCCTGGGGCCTCGTTTTCTGCAGCGCCGCGGCGCACATCAACACCTCCGAGGCCAATGCCGCCGGGTTCTTTGGCGGCGGGCTCAAGCTCGCGCCTGTGGCGGGCGAGTATGGCAAGGTCGATGCCGGGGCGCTGGCGCAGGTGCTCACGGGCTTCCCCCCCCGGCCAGCTGCATCGTGGCCAGCCGGCCGCGGTCAGCCTGACCCAGGCGAGCGATCTCGGAGCGGTCTACCGGCTCGACGAGGTGCGCGCGGTGGCCGAAATCGCCAAGGCGCGCGGTCTCCTTACGCATATGGACGGCGCGCGTTTCGCCAACGCGGTGGCGCGGCTCCAGTGCAGCCCGGCCGATTTATCATGGCGCGCCGGTGTCGACATCCTGTCGTTCGGCGCGACCAAGAATGGCGGCGCGCTCGCGGACGCGATTGTCGTGTTCAAGCCCGAGATCGCCGACGGGCTCGCGGTGCAACTGCGCCGCGCCGGTCAGGTCTGGTCGAAGATGCGTTTCGCCTCGGCGCAGCTGATGGCTTACATCGAAAATGGGCTGTGGCTGCGCTTGGCGACACAATCGAACCGCGCGGCGGCAAGGATCGCCGCTGGGATCGAGGGTGCACCAGGGCTGAAACTGGTGCCGCCGGTCGAGGCCAATGAGATCTTCCTCGAATTGCCCGACGGCGCCATGGACGGGCTCGAGGCGGACGGGTTCCAGTTCTATCGACGCAGCGCCACGCTCGCTCGTTTCGTCTGCCGCTTCGACGTGACCGACGCTGAGGCCGACGCTCTCGTCGCCTCGCTAAAACGTCACTGCGCTGCGCCGGCCAAAGCAGCGGAATAGCTACTCGGCCGCCTCACTTTCCGCCGGTAGCATGCCGAGCGCGCGTTTGTAGACATCAAGCAGGCTCTCCTGCTCGTCGAGATCGTCCTTGTCCATGCGCCGCAGACGGATCACTTGGCGCATGATCTTGGTGTCAAAGCCGGTACCTTTGGCCTCGGCGTAGACTTCCTTGATGTCGGCACCGAGCGCGCGGCGCTCCTCTTCGAGCCGTTCGATGCGTTCGATAAAGCTTTTGAGCCGGTCGCCGGCGATCCCCCCGATATCGGGCATGACGTCCCTTTAATGCTTGTGCTGCGAGGCGGCGAAGGTGGCCTTCTGCTCGGCGTTTGCCTCTTTCTGGTACTGCTTGCGCCATTCGTCGTAGGGCATGCCGTAGACAATCTCGCGGGCCTGCGGGTCGGAAAGCTCGACGCCTTTGTCCTCGGCGGCGGCGCGATACCATTTCGACAGGCAATTGCGGCAGAAGCCGGCGAGGTTCATCAGGTCGATGTTCTGCACATCGGTGCGCTCACGCAGATGCGCAACGAGGGCGCGGAAGGTGGCGGCTTCGAGTTCGGTGCGGGTCTTGTCGTCCATCGGGATCCTCCAGTGCTGGGTCTTATGTAGCACCGCAGGCGGGGTTCTTGAACGATCCTCAGAGCGGAAAGATCAGCGAGGTTGGGACCAAGGTCGCGTCGGTGACGCAAATCCGCTCGGCGAAGCGCAGCTCACCGCTGTCCTCAACCACGCGGTCGTAATAACGGCCGCAGAGGAACACGGCGGAGGGCTCATTGAGCAGCGTCTGAAATACCGCGAAGCTGGCCGAAAGTCGCATCCCGTCGGCCGCGGACGCGCGCAACACGATGCCGGTAGTCATGTTGCGCATGATTCGCGGTGCGTAGAGCATGGTCTTGCGCATCGCCGCGACCCGGTCGGCCAGCATCGCCCGGCTCTCGGCGGTGACCAAGCCGATTGGAAGACCCGCCGCGTGGTTCTCGCGTGAGGTGATCTTGTAGACGCAGGCCTCGGTAAAAAACTCAGGCCAGCGCTCGTACTCGCCTTCGCCGAGCGCTTCGTCGTAAGCGCCGTAGAGATCGGCGAGGCGCTCGCGCAGCCGCGCCGGCGCGTTGAGCCCTGGAGCGACGCCAATCACCGCCGCCTACAGCCCCATCACCGCGCGGTAGTGCTTATAGAGCCCGCGTATCGCCGTCTCGGTGACGGTATGCGGAGCGCTGGCGGTGTCACGCCCGCCCATCTCGACCAGGCACTCGGCGTTGTCGTCGGTGACGATGCCGGCTTGCGACAGCAGCATCGCCTCGCCGTCATCGACCGAAACATAGCCGGCAGGTCCGAACAGATTGGCCTGGCGAATCCGGCGCTCGGTCATCTCCGGGGGATCGTCGGCATAACCGAAATGGGTCCAGACAAGATCGAAATTTTGGGCGTCGAGCGGCACGACCTGGCGCATCGCCAGACCGTTCGACTGCTGTTGAACGACGAGATTAGGCCATAGCGTCTGGATAACCACAGTCGCCTCGCCGGGATATTCGCGGACCGGATCGATGAGGCGTGGGTCGGCCAGCTTCAGTCCCTCGTGAAAGGCGCGCATCTGTGCGGTTGCGTCATTCAGCTTCTGCTCGCCGCGCTGATTGACCAGCGCCGCGTGGCGGCCGGTCTCGTCCATCTCGGTTGCCGATCTCTGGTCGAGCCGAAACAGGCCGAAGGTCACCAGGAACACGTGCAGCAAGCTGGCGTGATAGGGGTCGCGATTGTTCTCGAGATAAAGCTTCCAGTTGCCCGGGAGGCGCTGGCGCTGATAGCCGAGCACCTTCAACTCGCGGCCATCGAAAGTGCGGTCGAATAAGCCAAGGATTTTGGGCCCAAAATACTCTTCCAGCGTCTCGTTCGGCTGGGCGAAGCTGGCGAAGATGACGCCGTGGCGCGAGGCGACCGCGAGCCGCTGTAGACCATGCTCTTCGGGGCGGAAATCCTCGGGCATTCCGCCATTGCCGCGCAATCCGCGTCGAAACGGTACGCCGAGCAGCTTGCCCCCAAGATCGTAGGTCCATTGGTGATAGGGGCAGATGAATTCCTTCACCGTGCCGCGGTTGGCGGTACAGAACTGCATGCTGCGATGGGCGCAGCGGTTGAGCAGCACATTGACCGAGCCGTCGGCCGCACGCACGGCAACAACCTCGCGGGTGCCGAGCCGGCTGCGGGTGAAGTCGCCCGGGTTTGGGATTTCGGCGTCGAGGCAGACATACAGCCAATTTGGCCCGTCGAAGATGCGCTCCTGCTCGCGCGCGAAGATGTCGGGGTCGGTATAAACCCAGTTGGGGACACGCGTCGGCCCCGCCGCCGGCCAACGCCTCGCCAGGCTCGATGACGTTCCTGCGTCCGCTGCTGCCATCGCCCCTCGCCGATCGGTTGGGATTGTATCAATGGAAGCGCGGTTTCACGTCCTCGCAGAGGAGCTGTAGCGCGCGCATCACCCCGTCATGCGGAATTTTGCCGCCGCAATTGAGTTCGGCGAGGATGCCGTCGAGGCCGATTTCTTCCTGTACCTCACGAAGACGCGCGGTGAAGCCGTCGGGGGTGCCGCAGATGACCTGGGTCGCCAGGGCCTCGTCGAAGGTCAGCGCCTCCAGCCGCTCGACCCGCTTGAGGCGCTGCAGCGCGACCTCGCCGCCGGCACGGCGGGCCGAGTCGCGGCCCAATTCGGCCTGATAGGCGAAAAAGCTCATCAGGCTGTCCTTCAGTTCGGCGCGAGCGCGCTCCTCGGTGTCGGCGAGATAGGCCGGCACGCGCAAATAGACCTGACCGTTGCCGGGGTGGCCGGCTTCCTTATATGCGGCGCGGTAGGCCTCGATATAGGGCACGAGCTGCTTGAACGGCCCTTGCCGAACGGCGACGAAGACCGGGAAGCCGAGCCCGCCGATTGCCGGGAAGGTCTCCGGTGTCGCCCCAGCCATGCGCATCTCCGGCCACGGCTTCTGATAGGGCTTCGGCGACAACGCTACATTGTCGAAGCTATGGTATTTGCCCTGATACGAGAAGCGTTCCTGGGTCCAAGCCAGCTTGAGGATGTCGAGCGTCTCGGCGAAGCGCTCGCGGCTCTCGTCGTAAGAGATGCCGTATTCCTCGTAGGTGCGCACGACGCCGCTACGGCCGATGCCATAGATCAGCCGGCCGTGGCTGACTTGATCAACCGTCGCGGCCTCTTCGGCAAGGCGTAGCGGGTGCGACAGCGGCAACACCTGCACGGCCAACCCAATGCGGACCCGCTCGGTGCAGGCGGCGATTGCGCTCGCCACCATCATCGGCGCCGAGAGCACCGAGCGCTCGGGAGCGCCGTGCAGCTCGGCCAGCCACACCGCGTCGAGGCCCCATTTATCCGCCGCCGCGACCTCGCCCATGGCCTGGTCAAAGGCGGCGGCTTCGCCCGCCGCGCCAACCGGCGGAAATTCCATAAACGTGCCGAACTCCATCGCGTCGACTCCAACCTACGTCCGCGTCTAGCTCAGCATGAGCGTTGCCGCCGGCGCAAGCGCGGGTTGCGCAGGGCTGACCGCAAAACGCACCGGGGTAGGAATGTTTTCTCGCCTCGCCGCGTATATCCGTTTAGGAGGCGGAAAGTCGCCTTCGCCGTTAGGGAGGCCAGACGATGCGGTACTTGCGCGGAGCGGCTGTGGCGCTGGTGGCAACGGGTGCGGCCCTGCTGCCGATGTCCGAGGCATCGGCGCGATGCTGGAACAATGGCTGGGGCTGGCATTGTGGACCGGGATTGCTCGCCTTGCCGTTCGTTATCGCCGGCACCGCCGTCGCGGGCGCCGCAACGATTGCAACCGCCCCGTTCCGGGCATTCGCCCCGCCACCCGCGTACTATCCAGCGCCGGGCTATTATTATCCGCCACCCAACTACTATGCGCCGCCGGGCTATTATTACGGACCGCCTGCACCGGCCGCGACCAACAACTAAGCCCCGAACGACGCTGGCGCCTCTCTCCATCGCACCGCTAGTATGCGGCGAACCATTGGAGAGGAGCGCCGCGATGCGGGTCCACAATCTTTACGTCGACGCCCAGGGCGAAACGCATTTCCGCGACATCGAGATCGAGTGGGCTGAACAAACCAACGCCGGCAAATTGTCAAAGCGACTGCCGGCGACCGGCATCATCTTCCGCGAGGTGCAGCCCGATTACGACCTCGACTGGCATCCGGCGCCGCGCCGGCAATACATCATCAATCTCGACGCCGGGGTGAAGATCACCGCGAGCGACGGCGAAGCGCGCATCATCAAGGCGGGCGAGGTGATCCTGGTCGAGGACACCAGCGGCAAGGGCCATCTTTCTCAGGCTGTAGAAGGCAAGATCCGCAACTGCATCTTCGTCCCGGTGGAGTAGCTCTCCTCACATCCCCAAGATCGATCCCGTGGTGGCGCGGGGGTCTCGCCGCGGCCAGCGCCCGCTCTCGACCTGATGAAAGAAATCGTCGCAGGCGCGATTGAAAAGGTCGGGTTCCTCGAGATTGAGGGCGTGCCCGGTATTGGGGAAGACGACCAGCGCCGCGCTCTTGATGTGGCGCTTCATCAGCAGCCCCGGTTCGAGGCAGGGGTCGTCCTCGTCGCCGGTGGCGACAAGGGTCGGCACATCGAGCGCCTTCATCTTGTCGGTGAGGTCCCACAGCGACGGCCGCCGCGCCTGGACCCCGCGCATCGTGTTGGCCGATCCGGGCGTCGAATGCTCGGCGAGCTGGCTCATGAATTCGGCGTGGCCGCGCGGGTCCTTGTGGGCGTATTGCACCCGAGTGGGGCCGGCGCCGTAGGTCTTGGCGACCTCGGGCATGCCCTTCTCGGCGATCTGCGCCGCAGTGCGCGCGGTTTCGTCATGGAATTGTTGGCGCTTGTCGGGAGAGGCGCCATAGCCGCAGCCGGCGACGACCAGTGACAAGGCGCGCTCGGGGTATTGGAAGCCGAAATGCAGCACCGCGAACCCGCCCATGGAAATGCCGACGACATGCGCTTTCTCGATCTTCAGCCCGTCGAGCACGGCGCGGATGTCGTCGCGCGCGCGCTCTTGCGAGTAGCGCTCGAAGCTATCGGGCACATCCGAGGGCAGGTAGCCGCGCGCGTTGTAGACGACGCAACGATAGCGTCGCGAGAAATAGCGAACCTGCGGCTCGTAGCTGCGTAGGTCGCCGGCGAACTCATGGACAAAGACGACCGGCGTGCCGCTGCCGGTTTCCTCGTAATAGAGTTTGACGCCGTCATCGGTGGTCAGATGGGCCATCACTTTCTCCTCACGGGTTCGCCCCTCATCCTAAACTCAATGCGGCAGATAGACGCCGCGATTTGGCAGCTGCACCGGAACATCGGTTTGCGCATCGGGGGTAGGGCCGACATTGACCGGTGGCAGATTGACGGCGGGCGACGCGATGTTGCCGGGCGCCGGCGGCGCGTTTGGCGGAACCGATGGCAAGGTCGGATCCGCCGCCGGTAGTGCGGTCGCGGGCGGCGGTGGCGGGGTCGCCGCGGCGCCGAGTTTCACCGGCGGGGCGCCGCGATCGACCAGCTGCATGATGCCGTTGCCCGCAGCGATCGCGACGGTATAGGCGATATCGCCCCATGGTCCGTCGAGCCGGCCCCGCGGCACGTCATTTTCCTGCGCTACCGTCCCGATCTCGGCGCCGCTCGCGCGCAGGACTCGCCATACGATCTTGACGTGCTGCTTGTCGCCCTTGGCATCGACCGAGACATTTGCGTCGACATCGAGGTCGGGCTGACCTTTTGTGGCGTCCACCAGTTCGACATCGGCGTGCTTTAGCACCGCCATCATCGATGCGGTCAGCGAGTCGTTGCCGTCACCGGGCGCGCCGGCGACGGTACGGACCGCGACCCGCACTCGCCCGCTCGCCTGCTGTTGTTGCTGCTCCGGCGGCCTTGTTTCGGTGACCATCGAGGCCAGTAAATTGGCCCCGGCCGCAGCAAGCTCATTGACCCGCGCGTCGGTGCCCTGCTGCCAATCGCTGACCGAGCCGGAAAGCTGGACCCGCTGCTCAGTGACGATCTTGCCGGCGGAGTCGTGCAGTCGCCAGAACACGGTGATTGTCGCCGTGCCGGCCTGCGGCGGCCCTTCCTCGATCCGCCCGTCGAGTGCGTAGCCCGAGTGACTTGTCGCTGTCGCGCTGGCGGTAATGTCGTGCTTCAACAATTCCGCGGCGATCGCGGCGCTCAGCTTTGTCGCCGTGGCCCGGGGCTCTCCGTCGAAACTGCCGACCGCGATGTCGATGCTGCCCGGCACCTGCAACAACGCGGCCGGCGGGCGGTCGTCGGCAAATGGGTGCGGCAGCGGCTGGCAGGCGGTGACGGTGACAAGGGCGAACCCGGTCACCACGGTACTCCAGCGTCGCCGCGTCACAGGATCATCGCGCAGGTGACAAGCAAACCGAGCAGGCATGCCCCGGCGAAGAGAATCAGATAAGGCATCGGACGCTTAGCCCGCCAGGGCGATCGCCGCCAGCGCGCGGCCGTAATCGCGCTCGCCGGTGAGACAGGCGCGCCGATAGCTGAAAAACCGGTCAGGGTCGGCGACCGTGTCATGCGGTGCCCGCTCGATCGCCGCCAGTCCGAGCCGCGCCAGGCGATGCGCGATGTAGCCGCCGAGATCGAAGTGGAAATGGCCGGGTCGCGTCGCCGGTACGAAAAAGACGCCGCTGTCGGGATCGGTCTCCGCGAAACGCGGCGGAAATTCCGGTCCGACCTCGTAAGATTGCTGGCCGATGCACGGTCCGATCGCGGCGCGAATGTGCTTTCGCCGGGCTCCCGCCGCCTCCATCTCCGCGACGGTCGCCTCGCCAACTCCGTCGAGCGCGCCGCGCCAGCCGCCATGCGCCGCGCCAATGACCCCGGCTTCGGTGTCGGCGAAGAGGATCGGCGCGCAATCCGCCGCCAGCACCCCAAGCGCGATGCCGGGCGCCGTCGTCACCATGCCGTCGGCGCGAGGAGAGTCCTCGCGCCGCCAGGGCGTCTCCACCTTCAAGACCTTGGCGCTGTGGATCTGATAGCAGGTGACGAGCCGGTCTTCGGCGAGGCCAAGCCGCTCCATCGCAAGGGCGCGGTTGCGCGCGACGTTCTTCGGGTCGTCGCCCGAGCCGAAGCCGCAATTCAACGAGGCGAACAGCCCTTCGCTGACCCCGCCGTCGCGGGTGAAGAAGGCATGACGGATCGTGGCGCTGCGGAGTACGTCCAGGGTCAGCATGGTTCCCCGTCAAAACCGGCCGGCGCCGGCAGACCGGGCGAGGTCAAGGCCAGCACCTTGAACAAGGTGCCCATCTCGTGCGGATCGATCAAGCGCCGCAGCCCGGTTTCGAGGGCATCGCGCTGTGCCGGCGCCGCTTGCGGCAGCAGCGCCGCGAGCCGCGCCTCGGCGCCAAGCGTGGTGAGAAAGGCGCGCTGCGTCACCGGACCATGCGCGGCGGCGCCAGCGTCTCGCGCAGCTTCGGCGAAGGCGGTGAAATCGACATGCGCCGAAAGATCGGCGGCGCCCGGATCGCCGAGCGCATCGGCGCCGCGGTGTCCGCTGATCGCGGTCAGGGTGTCGCCCGACGCCGCTTTGGCGTAGCCGTAATCGATGAACAGCGCTGCCCCAGGATGCCGGGTGAGCCGCTCCGCGAGCGCGCCCGCCAACGTCGCGGCGGCGGGGCAAATCTCCACGACTGTTCCAAGGTCGGCGTTGCGCCTGTCTGGCGGCACTAACAGGCCCAGCGCCGGGCTTTCGGGACCATTGGTGAACGCCAGGCAGCCCCTTGCGTCCGCGGCGACCATGCGTTCTGCCCAGTGGGCGTGGCCTCGCACCAATTGCCGGATCGGCAGCGCGTCCAGGAACTCGTTGGCGACGAGCAATAGCCGTCCCTCCGACACTTCATCCAGACTGGAAACCCAGATCGGATCGAGGCCACTCAGCGCGTGTCGTTGCGTTTCGCGCAGCAATGGGCTGGCTTCGACGAGATACAGGCGCTGGGCTTCGCGAAATCCGGCAATCCGCCGGGTGGCGCGCAGGAAATCCGCCATCAGTGTGCCGCGACCAGGGCCGAGTTCGGCCACAATGACGGGGTTGGGCGATCCCATAAGCTGCCAGCGATCGACGCACCATAGCCCGATCAGCTCACCGAAAATCTGGCTGATTTCCGGCGCGGTCACGAAGTCACCGTGGGCGCCCAACGGGTTCCGCCGGGCGTAGTACCCGCAATCGGGGTCGTGTAGCGCCATCGCCATGTAGGCCGCGACCGTCATCGGCCCGTGCACGCGAATGTGTCTAACGAGCCGCTCGCGAAAGTCGGGGACGCTCATCGCTCGGGCGACGGCCGTCGCCAGGCGCACCAAATGAAAATGCCGCCGGCGATCAGTACCGGGATAGACAACAGCTGCCCCATTGTCGTGCCGAAGATCAAGAAGCCGAGCTGCGCGTCGGGCTGACGGAACAGCTCGCCTGACATGCGAGCGACCGCATAGCCACCAAGGAAGATGCCGGTTTCGAGCCCCGGTCGCCGCCGCGC
This sequence comes from Allostellaceae bacterium, assembly GCA_035935235.1. Lineage (GTDB taxonomy): Bacteria > Pseudomonadota > Alphaproteobacteria > ATCC43930 > CGMCC-115725 > DATARH01. The sequence goes on along the minus strand of DASYXG010000024.1, from coordinate 7,145 downwards.
GCCGCGATACTCGGCGACAAAAAGCAGCAGAAACAGGAGGAGACCTTCGCAGGCGGCCTCATAGAGCTGACTCGGATGGCGCGGTAGCGGCCCGCCGCCTGGGAAGACCATTGCCCACGGCACGTCGGTCTCGCGGCCATAGAGTTCGCCATTGATAAAATTGGCGATGCGGCCGAAGAAAAGACCGATCGGCACCGCTTCGATGACGATGTCGGCAAGCGCGAGGATCGATAGCTTGCGCCGGCGGGCAAAGAGGACGATCGCCAAGGTGACCCCGAGCGCCCCGCCGTGGAACGACATTCCGCCATGCCACAGATAGAGCGCCTGGATCGGGTGCTCGGTGTAGTACGGCAGATTGTAGAACAGCACGTAACCGATGCGCCCCCCGAGCACGACGCCGAGCGTCGCCCAAACGAGGAAGTCGTCAATCTCCTTGCGGGTCACGAGGTTGGGCGGCCTGTCGGCGAGCGTCAGGCAGTAACGCCAGCCAATGATCAGCCCAACGATATACGCGAGCGCGTACCAGCGGATCGCGAACGGCCCCAACGAGATCGCGACCGGGTCGATCGCCGGAAAAGGGATCGCAAAGAGCGGCATCGCCGCGGCTTATAGACGGCGCGTCACCCGCCGCCAAGCCGCGCCTCGGCGTTAGCCGGCCGGCGGCGGCTGTGTCTCGGAATTGCCCGGCGGTGCGTGATAGCCGGGCGGCCAGCCATCGTAGAAATGCGGGATGACGGCCTGAGCCGGCACCGCGACCGGATGGTAGGCCGGCACCGGCGCCGCGGTCATGATCCCAGTGAGAGCCCCGAGCGCCGCGCCGGTCTCGGCGCCGATGACCGCGCCGATCCCGGGGTTGATCGCGAAGGTGGCTCCAAAGCCTGTGCCCAGCGCCGTGCCGAGCGTTGCACCGGCCACCATCCGCTCGGCCGCGTCCTGCGGGTCGACGAGATGCGGCCCATAGCAACCGGACAGCGCCGCCGCTGCCGCCAACACCCCCAATGCCGCGAGCCGCATCTATCGAGTCCTCTTCCGGCCTGCCGCGTGTCCAAACCCCGATGGCATGGTGGGCGCGACTGGGATTGAACCAGTGACCCCTACGATGTCAACGTAGTGCTCTCCCGCTGAGCTACGCGCCCGTCGCCATGCCAATGGGATTTGGCCGAACGAGGGCGACGATGTAACCCGAAACCCCGGCGGCGGCAAGCGAAGGGCGCGAGATGGACGCCTTGGAGCAGCGATGATAGTCGAGCGTGATGTGATGGTCGCGGTCCGCGACGGGATACGCCTGGCGACCGATATCTACCGGCCCGAGGGCGCCGGGGCGTTTCCGGTGGTCCTCGAACGCACGCCCTACGACAAATCGGCGCCGAGCCGCTCCGAGATCAGCGCCGCCGATCCGAGGCTGCGCTCGCGCGCGGCGGTGGCGCAGTATTTCGTCGATGCCGGTTATGCGGTCGCCTATCAGGATTGCCGCGGCCGCTATCGTTCCGAGGGCAGCTTCACCAAGTATCTGAGCGAGGCTGCCGACGGCTACGATACGTGCGCCTGGCTGGTCGGCCAGGACTAGTGCAATGGCCGCATCGCGACGATGGGGCTCTCTTACGCGGCGCATGCGCAAATGGCGTTGGGCTGCCTCGATCCGCCCGGCCTGGCCGCGCAATACCTCGATTGCGGCGGCTTTTCCAACGCCTATCGCAGCGGCATCCGCCATGGCGGGGCGTTCGATTTGAAGCAGGCGACCTGGGCCTATCGCAACGCCCTCGCCGACGCGCGGGACCCTGCGGTGAAGGCCGCGCTCGAGGCCCAGGACATCGCTCGCTGGATGGCGCGGATGCCATGGCGGAAGGGGGATTCGCCGCTGACGGCCGCGCCGGAGTACGAGGATTACCTGTTCGAGCAATGGTCGCATGGTGAATTCGACGAATTCTGGCAGCAGCCGGGGATTTACGCCGAGGGGTCCTACGACCGCTACGCCGATGTGCCGATGGTGCATTTGTCCGGCTGGTACGATCCCTATGCGCGCACCGCGATGGAAAACTTCGCTGGGCTGGCCGCGCGCAAACGGGGACCGGTGCGGTTGGTGCTCGGACCTTGGACGCATGGCGATCGCTCGCTGTCATTCGCGGGCGACGTCGAGTTCGGCCCCACGGCGACGCTCGACGGCAATCTCGGTGACGATTTCTTCGCGGTGCGGCGGCGTTGGTTCGACCGTTGGGTCAAGGGCATCGACAACGGCGTCGCCGAGGAACCGGCGGTGCGGGTCTTTGTCATGGGTGGCGGCTCGGGACGGCGGACCGCGGAAGGTAGGCTCGATCATGGCGGGGTCTGGCGCGATGCCGACGCCTGGCCGCTGCCGCAGACTGCGTTCACCCGTTTCTATCTGCATCCTGGTCGCTCGCTGCTGATTGCAAAGCCAGGCGAGAGCGACACGTCGCTGAGTTTCACCGCCGATCCAGAGAATCCGGTGACGACGATTGGCGGCGCGCTCTCCTCGGGCGGGCCAGTGATGTATGGCGGCGTCTATGACCAGCGCACCGGGCCGAAGATTTTTGGTGCGAGGCCGCCCTACGGCCCGCTCGCTGACAGGGCCGACGTGCTGGTGTTGCAAACGCCGCCGCTGCCGCAGGATCTGGAGATCGCCGGGCCGATCGAATTGAAGCTCTGGGTCGCGACCGACGGCCCGGACGCCGATGTCCACGCCAAACTGATCGACTTCTACCCGCCGAGCGAGGACTGGCCGCAAGGTTTTGCGATGAATTTATGCGAGGGCCTGTTGCGTCTGCGCTACCACGGGTCGTGGGAAACGCCAGCTCTGCTCGAGCCAGCTCGGGTCTATGCCGTCACCGTCGCCATGTTCCCATGCGCCAATCTGTTCAAGCGCGGCCACCGGCTGCGCCTTGATCTCGCGGGCAGCAATTTTCCGCATTTCGACATCAACCCGAACTCGGGCGAGGCGGAAGGATCGATGGAACGCAAGCGGGTGGCGACAACCCAGATCTTTGTCGACTCTGCCCGCCCATCGCACCTGGTGCTGCCGGTGATCCCGCCCGGGCGGTAGGGCGTATCACCACTGCATCGGCTGGCGGCAGACCGAGTACCACAAACCGAGGTTCTGCTGTTTCCACTGCGGGTCGTTGCAGTCTTTCCGGAGGATTTCGTCCGAGGTCTGAGCCGGACCGTTGGCGGGAGGTGGCTGGTCCGCGTCCTTGTGTCCAAACCAGCTGCAACCGCACAGCGGCAGCGCCACCGTCACTAGCAGAAATGCTCGCCTCACCTCTCCCCTCCACCGGTCATGCGTGGCGGTGCGGTCGCATCATAGCGCGCCGCGAAACGATGAGCAGCCGGCAGAACCGCGCAGGTTCAGCGGATGTCGCCAATCGGGACCATCCGCAGGATGCCGGGATCGCTGGACACCGCGTCGATTGCTGCAGCAAGGACGTGGAGCGCGGCGAGGCTCTTCTGGAGTGCCGCCGGCGCAGCGGCTTCATCGTCGTCGCGATCGGCGAGGCGGCCGAAGAGCAGCGCCGCGAGGCCGCGTTCGCGCGGGTAGACGACGATGTCGATCGGCGCATCCGCCGGCAGGCTCGCTGCCTGCCGCGCCAGGCTCAGCGCGGTATCGTAGCCGCCGAGCGCATCGACGAGGCCCAATCGCAGGGCATCCTCGCCGGTCCATACCCGGCCCTTCGCCGCCGCCTCGACCGCCTCGGGGCTGAGATGCCGCCCGCTGGCGACGCGGTCCTTGAAGCCGCGATAGGTGTTGTCGAGTTCATCGGCGAGATGCTGACGCGCTGGCGGCGAGAAATCCCGCGTCACGCTGAACATGTCGGAGTTGGCGCCCTTCTGAACCGCGTCGGTGGTGATGCCGAGTTTGTCGAGCAGCCCGGCGATGACGATCTTGCCGCCAAGCACGCCGATGGAGCCGGTCAGGGTCGCCGGCTCGGCGACGATCTTGTCGGCCGGCGCGGCGACGTAATATCCGCCCGACGCGGCGAGATCGCCCATCGAGACGATGATCGGTTTGCCGTTCTGGTGTGCCCGCACTACGTCGCGCCAGATCGTCTCGGACGCGGTCGCCGAGCCACCCGGGCTGTCGATACGGAAGATGATGGCGCGCACGTTCTTATCGCGGACCGCAGCGTTGAAGGCGCGCTCGATCGCCCGCGCGGTGAACTCGGTGTCATGGGTCAGCGCGCCGGTCTCGCTGCTCGTACGGGTGATGAGCCCGGTGCCATAGATGAGGGCGATCCTGGCGCCGCTCTTGTGCGGCCGGCCGGCAGCGGCAAGGTAACGCGATAGCGCCATCGTCTTGGCGCCGGCGCCGGCACGCAACTGTGCGCGCCACAGCGCCTCATCGCGATAGGCGATGCGGTCAATAAGCCCGGCGGCCTTAGCCGCGTCGGCGGTGAGTGGCGCGCGGTCGACGAGCGCGGCGACGTCGGCGGCCTGCATCTTGCGCGCGGCGGCGATGCCTCGGTTGATCTGATTCTGCATCGAGGTCAGCATCGCCTCGATCTCCTCACGCTGCGCCGCGGTCATTTGGACCTCGGTGAGGCTGTTCATCGCGGTCTTGAATTCTTCGCGATGCTGAAAGCTGGCGGCGATGCCGAGCTTGTCGAGGAGACCCTTGAAGAAGTCCTGTTCGCTGCGCAGGCCGGTGATGCCGACCTCGCCCAGCGGTTGCAGCCAGATCTCGTCGCAGGCGGTGGCGAGATAGTAAGGCCGGGTGCCCGGCGCACCCTCGCCAAACGTGTCGGCGAAGGCGATCGCGAACTTGCCTTTGGCGCGAAACGCGGCGATCGCGTCGCGGACCTGCTGGGTTTTGGCCAGCGCCAGCGAATCGTCGCCGAGCTGGATATAGAGCGCCTTGACCCGCGGATCGTTGCCGGCCCGTTCCAGCGCGTCGACGAAGTCGCGCAATGTCGTCTTCTGCCCAAACAAAAGGCGCGACATCGGGTCGGGCTCGGCGCTGTCGACCAGGCCCCCGGTTAGGTCGACGGTGAGCACGATGGTCTCGGGCAGCTGCGCGGTTTTGCCCCTGATATGCGCGACGATGAAGGTCAGGCCGCCGACAATCAGGACAATGACGCCAACCGTTATGGCAAGGCCGGCGAAAAAGCGGCGCATGGACGCTCCCTTCTGCGAAGGTGATGCGGGTCGCCCCTTTATAGCAACAGGGGGTCGTTCTCAGCAGCCGCTGCTGCCGCCGGCATTTGAATTTGCTTCATTCGCTCGCAGGTTGTGTCACTCTAACCGGCATGCCGCAACGCGGCGCCAGCGCGCGAAAGGAGCCGCGATGGCCGATCTCGCCTTTGCCTCAGCCGCCGAACTCGCCGCGCTCGTCGCCAGCCGGAACGTGTCGCCGGTCGAGCTCGTCGAGGACGCGCTCACGCGAATCGAGGCCTCGCAACCCTCGCTCAATGCCTTCATCACTGTATGCGCCGAAGAAGCACGCGCGGCGGCGTGGGAGGCCGAGGCGGCGGTGATGCTGGGTGATCCGCTGCCGCCGCTCCACGGCGTGCCTTTCGCGGTCAAGGATTTGGTCAACACCGCCGGGGTGAAGACCACATTCGGCTCGGTCGCGCTCGCCGATAACGTGCCGGTGGCCGATTCGCCCTCGGTGGCGCGGTTGAAGGCGGCGGGGGCGATTCTCGTCGGCAAGACCACCACCCCGGAATTCGGCCACAAATGCTTTACCGAGGCGCCGCTCTTCGGGCGCACCGCCAATCCGTGGGATCTCTCGCGCACATGCGGCGGGTCGAGCGGCGGCGCGGCGGCTGCCGTCGCGGCGGGGCTGGTCCCGATCGGGATCGGCACCGATGGCGGCGGATCGAGCCGCATCCCAGCGGCGTGCTGCGGTGTCGTCGGGTTCAAGCAGACGCTGGGCCTGGTGCCGCACGATCTGACCCCCGATGGGTTCGGCAACCAGTCGCACATCACCCCGATGACGCGCACGGTGATGGACAGTGCGTTGATGCTTGAGGCGATGGCCGGCCCCGACCCGTGCGACCCACATTCGCTCGGGCTGACGGTACCGGATTTCGTCAGCGCGGCGCGGCCCGAGGGCGACCTCGCGGGAGTTCGCATCGCCTGGCGGCCCTATCTCGGCAACGACAAGCTCTCCGCCGAGGTGCGCGAGGCGTGCGAAGCGGCGCTCGAAGCATTCGAGGCGTTGGGAGCGATCATCGAACCGGTCGAGGACGAGTTCCAGACCACGGAGCCGATCTGGCTGCTGTTGACGCAATCGTTTTGGAACGCGCGGTTTCGCCGCTATGTCGCGCAATTCGGCAACCAGATGAGCGAGACGCTGATCCGCCAGATGGACACCGGCGCGGCGCATAGCGCGGTCGCGTTGCAGGAGGCGGTGTTCGAGCGCACCCGGGTGTTCCGCCAGATCGAGGCCTGGTTCGCGAGCTGCGACCTGGTGGCGACCCCGACCCTGTCGCGCACCGCATTGCCGATCGACCACGATTTCTTCGCGCCGATCGAGATCGACGGCGAGCTGTCGGGGACGGTACGGCAGGCCTGGTACCCCTATACCTTGCCGTTCAACCTGTCGGGCAGCCCGGCGGTGACCCTGCCGTGCGGGTTCGGGGCCGACGGCCTGCCGATCGGGTTGCAGCTGGTGGGCCCGCATATGGGCGATGCACGGCTATTACGCGCCGCCGCACTCTATGAGACGGCGTGTCAGTGGGCGGATAAACGACCTGACGGCACGGCGCGATAGGCCATTTGGCGCCGTCATCTAGGCTCGCATGGCGACCGCTGGGGGTGGGTTGCCGTCGAAGGAGTCGGGAACCAGGGCATAATGCATGAAGTCCATGGTGAACGCGGCCTGGCCGTGGCCGATCGAGTGGAGCGTATTGGAATAGCCGAACATGTTGGCGAGCGGCACGATCGCCTCGATGACGCGAGCATTGCCGCGCGAATCCATGCCGGTGATTCGACCTTGCCGGCTGTTGAGGTCGCCGATCACGTCGCCCATGTAGTCATCCGGGGTCACCACCTCGACCCGCATGATCGGTTCGAGCAGCCGCGGCGCCGCCTTGACCACGCCGTCCTTGAACGCGGCGCGCGAGGCGATCTCGAAGGCCAGCACGCTTGAATCGACCTCGTGATAGGCGCCGTCGAACAGCTCGGCCTTGAAA
>DASYXG010000023.1:0-17437 GCA_035935235.1 Allostellaceae bacterium | reverse complement strand
CGCCGAAAATGGCCAGAGCCTCTTTCACATCTGCTTCGAGGTCGAGGACATCGACGCCGCGCTCGCCGAGCTCAAAGCCAAGGGCACGCCGCTGATCCACGAGACGCCGGTGATCGGACACGGCAATTGCCGTATCGCCTTTATCGACCCGAAGGCGACCGGCAACCTGCTCTTCGAACTCGCCAAGATGCCGAAGGACGGGCACGCGGGGCACTGATCTTTTCTTCGGACTTGATCCCCGGCGCCGGCGTTTTGGATGGGATCGCATATTTCTCAGGGTTGAGATGCTGAAAACGAGAGTTCTTATCGCCGTGGCGCTGCTGCTTGCCGGTTGCAATCCGGAGCCGACGCCCTCCGGTCCGGCCGGCCCGCTCGGGATCCGGCAGCCACTCCACACGGGCATTTGGCGCGGGGCGATGGGCGGGACGATGGTCGATTTCAACATCGATCAGGTGTCATCGACCGAGGTCAATGTCCACATCTCCGGCCAGGTGATGCAACCGCTGCCGAAGGAACAGCAGCCCGCGGGCTATCAGCCGTATTTTTACGACCGGCCCAAGGTCTGCTCGATCAAGTACGACCGCCACACCTTCGATTGCCCGCATTACACCGACATGCATATCGACAACGGACTGTTGTGCGGCATTTACACGCTCAACAGCCTGGTCTATCGCCCGTGTTTCCAGCCTGTGCGATAGCGCTCAGGCGAGCGCCTTGCTCAGAAAGATACGGGTCGCCCCGTCGGGTGGACAGGCGATCTCGCCAAACCGGCGATAGCCGTGCTTCTCGTAGAACTCGGGCGCCTGAAACGTGACGGTATAGACGAAGGCGGCGGTGCAACCGCGCCGCCGCGCCTCGTCTTCGGCGCGCGCCATGATCCGGCTGCCGAGCCCGCCCCGGCGCAACGATTTCGGCAGGTAGAAGAGATCGAGGAAGAACAGGCCGAGCGAGCTGCGGCCGAGCAGCCCGCCGACGATCTCGCCGGTCTTCTCGTCATGCACAAGAATATCGAGCGTGCTTGTGTCGACGCGACCGAAGGTCTCGCGGTTGTAATCCGCGAGACCGCCCGTCACCACCGCTTAGCCTTGCGGGTCGCGCTTCTCCGCGAGGGTTAGGACGGGATCACCGGTCACGCCACCTCTCCCGCCGCCGGCTCGATGTCGAGCACCTCGACCGAGGTCACCTCGTCGGGCTCTCCCGTGTAGATGACCAGCGCCGTCGTCTCGGCGGCGATCATCGCGCTGTGCGGCTGGCCCTCGGGGTTGATCGAATAGCCCCCGGCCGCGGCGACCGGCTGCCCCGCTTTGGTCGTCCGCCCGGCGGAGAGGTTGAAAATGTGCTCGTCCGAACGGGCGACCGCGACCACCTTGATCAACTTGCCCTGAGGCGGACGAAACCGCAGCAGAAAGCTGATGCCGCCGCCTTCGGCGCGGCGGTCGGTCAGCGTCTTCGCCTCGATGATCGGCGCGCCATCGTAGAGCGCCGCCGCGCCAAACATTTCGGTGCAGGGCGACCACGGCATCGCTTCATAATCGGTTCGGATCGTCGTCATTGCGTCCTCCTAAAATGGCGGGAAGCGATAAAATTCGGGCGGCACATCGTCGGGCCGGCTACCCGCGCCGCGATCAGGCAGGGTGATTGCCGCAAGCCAGAGCCGGCTCAGCGGCCCGCTCAACCGCTGCCACAGGCCAAAACCAGGTTCAAAAACCTCGCGCTCGACCGGTCCGCGAAACGCCGCGAAGCTCGGCTGAATCGATGTCACCGTCATCCTCCTTGTCAGGGAATGTGGCGAGTGTAGGCTCACCCTACTGACAGCGTTTTGTCAGGAGTGAACCATGCCGCTGCGCCGCGCCGATCGTCTGTTCGACATCCTGCGGATTCTACGCAGCGCCAAAGACCCGGTTACCGCCGCTTCGATCGCCGACGAATTGGAGGTGACGGTGCGCACCGTCTATCGCGACGTCGCGACAATGCAGGCGCGGCGCATCCCGATCGAGGGCGCGGCCGGCATCGGCTATGTGCTGCGGCGCGGCTTCGACCTGCCGCCACTGATGTTCACCGAGGACGAAGCGGAGGCGATCGCCGTCGGGGTTCGGATGCTCGCCCGCACCGGCGATCCGGGCCTGCAAAAGGCGGCCGAGAACGTGCTCTCGAAGGTGACGCTGGTGGTTCCCGACCCGCTGCGCGACTACCTCAACACCGCGCCGGTCTATGTCTCGAAAAGCGGCGCGCCAGTGCCGGAACAGCGCGATCTCCCGGCGACGATCCGCCATGCGATCCGCGACAACCGCAAGATGCGGATCGCCTATGAGGATGGCGACGGCAACCGCACCGGGCGGGTGATCCAGCCCTTCGCCGTGGCCTATTATGTCGAAGCGACGCTGGTCTGCGCATGGTGCGAGCTGCGCGGCGGCGTCCGCCACTTCCGCACCGACCGGATCGTCTCCGCCGAGGTCCTCGACGAAAGTTTCAAAATACCCGATGCGGTGATCGCCGACTGGGTCGCCGAGCGCGAGGCCGAGTAGCTAATAGCCCAAGGCGGCACCGGCCGGGCGGCGGGGGTCGTTGACCCCGATCAAGCTGCTGTCCGGGGCAATCGCGATCAGTTCGACCGCGCCCCAGGGCGGCTGTTCCTTTAGGCTGTAGCCCATGGCGTCCAGTGCGTTCGCCGTTTGCGGCATCAAGCCGTCCTTCTCGTAAAACACGGTGTCCGGCAGGTATTGCTGATGGAAACGCGGCGCGGCCACCGCCGCGTCCGGCGCCATACCGAAATCGACGAGATTCATCAGCGTCTCCAACACCGCGGTGATAATGCGCGGCCCGCCCGGGCTGCCGAGCACGTAGACCGGGCGCCCATCTTTCTCGACGATGGTAGGCGTCATCGAGGATAGCGGCCGTTTGCCGGGTTGGATCGAATTCGGATCCCCCTGGACGAGGCCGAATTGGTTCGCGGCGCCGGGCTTCACCGCGAAATCGTCCATCTCGTTGTTGAGCAAGACGCCAGTGCCGGGCGCGACTACCGAAGCGCCGAAATTGCCGTTGAGCGTGTAGGTGACCGAAACCGCGTTCCCCTCGCCATCGACCACCGAATAATGCGTCGTCTGCGGCTTCTCGCCGTTGCCGGTCAGGGAACCAAGCGCCGCCGACGGGGTCGCCTTGTCGGGGTCGATCACGGCGCGGATCGCCGCCGCATGTTCAGGCGACAACAGCTTCCCTAGCGGGTTGGCGACGAAGGCCGGATCGCCCAATTTGCTGTTTCGGTCGTAGAACGCATGCCGCATCGCCTCGACCGACAAATGCACGGCACGCGGTGAGCCGAACCCGGCCGCGTCGATCTCCCAGCCGGAAAGGACGTTCAGTATTTCACACAGGGTCGTGCCGCCGCTGCTCGGCGGCGGAGCCGAGACAATGCCATAACCGCGATATCGGCACGTTAGCGGCGGCAGTTCGGCCGCCGTATAGCCCGCCAGATCGGCCTCGGTGATCAGTCCGCCATGCGCAGCCATTGCGGTGTTAATCGCAGCGGCGACGGGGCCGCGATAAAACCCATCCGGCCCCTCGTTGGCGATCCGGCCGAGGGTTGCGGCCAGATCGGGCTGGATGAACCGTTCGCCGGCCTTGTAGGGCGTCCCGTCGGGATGCAGAAAAATCCGCGCCGCTTCGGGGTCGGCGGCGAGATGCGTGGCCGAGCGCGCGATGATCGCCGCATCCGGCTCGGCCAGGACAAACCCGTCGCGGGCCAGCGCGATCGCCGGGGCCATCACCACATCACGCTTGAGCCGCCCGTAGCGCGACAGCGCCAGATCGAGCCCCCTGACCGTGCCCGGCACGGCCACGGCGCGGTAGCCGTAGAGGCTCGCCTCACGGATCGGCTTGCCAGCCGAGTCGAGGTACATATCCGCCGTCGCCGCCGCGGGCGCGGTCTCGCGAAAATTGATAAACGTCGCGTTCCCGTCGGGGCGGCGGATCAGCATGAACCCACCGCCGCCAATATTGCCGCAGCACGGGTCGACCACCGCCAGCGCATAGCCAACCGCGACCGCGGCATCGACCGCGTTGCCGCCGGCCTTGAGAATAGCGAGCCCCGCTTCGCTTGCCTCGCGCTGCGCCGAGACGATCATGCCGTGCCGCGCTTCATCAGCCGCGGCTGGCCATGCCAGGGCGGCCAGCGTCATCGCCAGAAGCAACGGACGAAACAAATCTCGGCGGTGTAAAGGGTCTAGCAACGCCTTACCCCGAGAGTGTTTGACCAGCTAGCCGCATCGGCCGATTCCTTATGGTTACCAAGTCGTGAAGTAAACAACTATTAATTAACCAACAATTGGAGTGAATTCAATTCAAGTTCTAGTTAGTTTTTGGCATCCGAACATTGGTCAGTCTCGGCAAGTCGCTACGATAGATTCGTCCCCCACAAGGTATTCGCCGCGATGACGACCCTGCCGAATACGCCACCCAGCGCCGCTGCCTCGACCGCTTTCCGAGCGTCGCCGGCCTCGGGTCTCGACATCGACCACAAGCGACTGGTGGCGCGGCTCCGCGAGTCGGAGACGCGCGGCAAGCGCATCGCGGACCCCGTAACGCGCCGCGATAATGCACCGGTTTTTGTCCCGCAACCCTTCCCCCTCGACGCCGCACCGCCGCGGCGCATCCATCCGGGCGCGCTCCTGTCGTCGATCCAGCTCGCCGACTTTCTCGTCGTGCTGGTATCCGGCGCGGCCGCCCTGGCGCTGCACCCGGTTTACCGCTGGCCGCTCAACGGCCTCCCCATGGCCGCTGGCGCCCTGGTGCTGTTGCTGATGATGCGCGCCCTGGAACCCGGCCCGCGCCAGCCGCGAGCGCTGCTCCGACGCAGCCTGCCGAAACAGATTGTCGATGGAGCGGTGCACGCGCTCACTGCCTTCTCCTTTGCCTTGCTCGCCGTGCTCGCGGTGTCCCAACCGAATTCCGCGGAACGCATCCCGTTCATCCAATATCTCTGCGTCTGGGTGCTGCTGGCGCTCGGCGGGATCATTGCGGTGCGGCTTGTCCTCGCGCAGCTGGTGAAGCGCTGGCGCGTAGCCGGTCGATTGAAGCAGCTGGTCGCGGTCTACGGGACCGGCGACCTGGCCGAACGGCTGGTCGAGCGCCTTGCTGCGTCGTGTCCGGAGAGCATCGAAATTGTCGGCGTCTTCGACGACCGCAGCGCCCGCCGCATCGCCGGCCCGGGCCTCCGCGAGCTGGCGCACGGCACCACCGCCGAGCTTGTCGAGTTGTCGCGGGAATTTGAGATCGACCGGATCGTCGTCGCCCTGCCGCACTCGGCGGAGCAGCGCCTGCTCGAGATCCTGCGCAAGCTGCACAAGATGCCGGTCGAGATTAGCCTCGCCCCGGACATGGTCGGGTTCAGCCTGGCGGCCAAGGACGACGAGGAATTCGGCGGACTGCCGCTGCTCGATGTCTACGGCCGACCCTTGAGTTTCGGCCAGAGCTTGATCAAGACGGCGTTCGACCGCACTGCCGCGGCGTTGGGCCTCATCGCCCTGTCGCCCCTACTCCTCCTTGTCGCCGCCGCGATCAAGCTCGACAGCAAGGGCCCGGTGCTGTTCCGCCAGAACCGCTACGGCTTTGGCGACCGGGTGATCGGAGTCTACAAATTCCGCACGATGAAAGCCGAAGCGGCCGACGCCAATGGCGAAAGGCAGACTGCAGTCAACGACCCCCGCATCACTCGGATCGGCGGCTTCCTGCGGCGATCGAGTATCGACGAACTGCCGCAGCTCCTCAATGTACTGCGCGGCGAGCTGTCGCTCGTTGGCCCACGCCCCCATGCAGTCAGCATGCGTGTCCGGCAGCGCCGTAACGAGGACATCGTTCCCGATTACGCGCTGCGCCATCACGTCAAGCCCGGGATCACCGGCTGGGCTCAGGTCAACGGCTACCACGGGCCGGTCGACACCGAACACGCGCTGCACGAGCGCGTCACCTACGACCTCGACTACATCAACAATTGGTCACTGTGGTTCGACATCCGTATCCTGCTAAGAACCCTCTTCATCGTCTTCGGGCGCCGGCACGCGTACTAGCCCTTGTTCGGCCGGGAGCACGCTCTCCATCGCCGGAGGCTCCAACTTGCCGGCGCTTATCGCCGCCCGTTTCGCCACTTGCCGGCTAAGTCCCGGTTCGCGGATACTCCGCGCCTCGCCGGAGCCGGGGGAGCCGCAAGAGTGAGGATGGTGTGGATGGCCGCGATCGCCGGCTTGCTGCTCGGGCTCGTCGCCGCCTGCGCACCGTCGGCGCCGAGCCTGACCGGGCCCGACGTGGTGGCAGGCGGAGTACCGCTCACCTCCGAGCACGTCCTGTCGTCGGGTGACGAATTCGAGCTCCGCTTCCCGTTCTATCCCGACCTCAACGACCGGGTGACGATCGGTCCCGACGGGCGGTTGTCGCTGCAGCTCATCAACACGGTAGCGGTTGGTGGGCTCACCGTCGCCGAGGCAACCAAGCTCTTGAACGAGCGCTACGGCAAGGTGATCCGCGAACCGCAGGCGACGATCACGGTGCGCGCATATTCGCCGCAGCAAATCTTTGTCGATGGCTGGGTCACCAACCCGGGGCTGGTGCGCAGCGATGTGCCGTTGACGGTGTCGCGCGCCATCGCCCAGGCCGGCGGCACCAAATCGGGCGCTCATACCGATGCGATCCTGGTATTGCGCCGCACCCCCGATGGCGTGATCCACTACTATCAAGTGGCGCTCGGAAATTATGGCGGTGCCGGCGGCGAGGACCCGCTACTCTCCTCCTATGATGTCGTCTATGTGCCGAAAAACCTGTTCGGATCGGTTCAGGACTTCCTTGCCAATTACGTCAAGAACATTCCGTTCTACGTGAGCTACACCATTCCGCCGTAACCCCTCTCGGAGCCCATGTGACGACAAGGCGCCCCTCCAGGACCCCCGTATGGCCGCCAACCCCTATGATCTAACCACCCGCGAGCTGTTGAGCATCCTGTTCCGGGAACGGCTCAAGCTGATCCTGGTGTTTGTCGGGCTATGCGTGCTCGTGGTCGCCTATTCCTATCTCTTGCCGCCTTATTACGAGGCGACGACCCGGCTGCTGGTTAAAACCGGCCGCGAGTTCCAGACCCGTTCCGACCCCAACCAGCCGATCGTCGCGGTGCCAAGCTCAACCAAGCAGGAGATCGTCAACTCCGAAATCCAGATCCTCACCAGCCGTGATCTGGCCCAGGCGGTCATCGACCGCATCGGCGCCGACAAGCTCTATCCCGGCGCCAGCGCGGATATCGCGGTGCGCGATTTCCAGAGCGATCTCAAGGTCGCGCCGGTCGAACAGGCCGACGTTATCGACGTCTCCTACAGGAACCGCGATCGCGGCGTCGCGATCGCTGCGCTCAACGCCGTCGTCGAGCTCTATCAGCAGAAGCACGCCGAGATGTTCGCCGACCCGCGCTACAAATTCCTCGATGTGCAAACCAAGCAGTACCAGGACCAGCTCGATGCCGTGGTCAAGAAAGAGGCCGATATCCGCAGCGCCAAATCGCTGTTCGATGTCGACGCGCAGCGCGCCAAGCTGTTGGACGACCGCGCCGCGACCACCTCGATCCTGGAGCAACTGCGCAGCCAGTCGATCGACACGCATCAGCGCATCGATTTCCTCAACAGTCGGCTGAAGACCACGCCGCCGCTGATCACGGCCGGGGTCGCCCCGGCCGACGCCGTCGAGCAGGCCAAGGCCCGGCTTCTCGACCTGCAGGTCAAGTCGCAGCAACTGCACGATCGCTATGTCGGCGACGTCAAGCCGATGCAGGATACCGAGGCCGAGATCGCCAGGCTGAAGGAATTTCTGGCGCGCAACGATCCGCTGAACCGCAAGGAATGGTCGCAGCGCAATACCGCCTACGACGATATGGTGGTTGCGCTCAACCGGGCGATGGCCGACGCGGCGCCGCTCGACCAGCAGATCGAGCTGCGGGAGAAACAGGCGCAGACGATCGACGCGCGTCTGCGCGACCTCGAGGAGGGCGCCACCGCAATCGCCGATCTCGAACGCGAGCGGCGGGTGCTCGAGGAATTGGTCCATACTTATCGTACCCGTTATGAAGAAGCGCGGATGAACGAGGATCTCGATCGCGACCGCGTGGTGAGCATCAGCGTCATTCAGCATCCCGACGCGCCGGCGCGCCCGGCTGGTCCGCGTCACCTACCCTTCGCGCTTGCCGGCATCCTCATTGGCCTCGTCGGTTCCGCCGGGCTGTTGCTCTATTACCTCGTCTTCCGCGAGACGCTGATCACGGTCGAAAGCGTCGAGCGTCTGATCGGCTTGCCGGTAGTGGCGTCGGTAGGGGCTCGACCGCCAGAGCGATAGTCGAAACGGCAGGCGGCAAACCAGTTCTTAAGGGTCGGCGGGGGATTATCGGCCCTCCCTGATGGACCGCCCCCCGCCATGAGCCTCGGCTCCGAACACCGCCGCGTCCTCTACGTCTTGCAAGGTCTGCCGGTGCCGTTCGACCGGCGCGCCTGGCTGCACGCGACAACCCTCGCCGCCAACGGCTACTCGGTCAGCTTTATCTGCCCGAAAGGCCGCGGCTACGACCTGTCGCGCGAGGAGCGCGAGGGGGTCGACATCTACCGCTATTGGCGCCCCTTGGAAGGCGAGGGCAAGCTCGCCTTTATCGCCGAGTCGCTGTGGTGCTTTTTCGCGACTTTCCTCCTGTCGCTGCGGGTGGCCCTGTTCGGACGCGGCTTCGACATCCTGCACATCTGCAACCCGCCGGAAATCTACTGGCCGATCGCCTGGTTCTGGCGCGCGTTCGGCAAGGTGTTCATCTGGGATCACCGCGACCTGTCGCCCGAGCTTGCCGCGGCCAAGTTTGGCGCCGGCGACGGCATCATCATGTCGCTCTTGCTGTTGCTGGAACGGCTGAGCTTCAAGGCGGCGCAGATCGTCGTCGCCACCAATGAGAGCTACAAAAAGATCGCCATCGAGCGCGGCGGCAAGCGCGCGGAGGATATCTTCATCGTGCGCTCGGCGCCATCGCTGACGAAGTTCAAGGTTTACGAGCCCGACCCGTCCTTCAAGAAAGGCAAGCCGCATCTTGTCCTCTATCTCGGCGAGATGGGACCGCAGGACGGCGTCGACAATCTGATCCGCGCGCTGAAGGCGCTGCACGACGAGTTCGGCCGCGACGATTTCCACTGCGTGCTCATCGGCGGCGGCACCTATCAGCCGACCGTCGCCGCCTACGCTGAGGAGATCGGCGTCGCCAATCTATGCACCTTCACCGGCATCGTCAGCGACGAGACGCTATGTCGGATTTTGTCTTCGGGCGATGTCGCCGTCGACCCGCTGCCGAAGAACGGCTGGTCGGATCGCAGCACGATGAACAAGGTGCTCGAATACATGTTCTTCGGGCTGCCGATCGTCGTCGGCGAGCTGACCGAGGCGCGGGTGTCGGCGGACGCCGCCGCGCTCTACGTCGCGCCCGGCGATGCATCGGCGATGGCGAAAGGCATCGCTACGCTGCTCGACGACTCGGCGCTGCGCCAGAGGATGGGCGAATTCGGCCAAAACCGGCTGCGCAATACCGTCGCGTTCGAGTATTCGGTGCCGCATCTGCTCGCGGCTTATGACGCCGCCTGGGCGAAGGTCCGCCACCCGATCTTCGGTCGGCGCGATCGAACCCAGCCGGAACATGTTGATCTAGCTGAATGAAATTCCAGCCGTCGTCCGGCATCACGGGTCTGGCGCGCGAATACCCCGGCCTATAGTCTACTCGCTCCCCCTCCGCGCCGCTTGGGATCGGCGCCGGATAAGGCGTGAGGCTCCCCATGTACGAGCAATTTTACGGCCTGTTTCGTGCGCCATTCGCGGTGACACCGGATCCGAGCCTTCTCTACATGAGCCGCGTGCACCGCGAGGCGCTGGCGACGATCGTTTATGGCATCGAAACTCGCAAAGGCTTCATCGTTTGCACCGGCGAGGTCGGCACCGGCAAGACCACCGTCGTGCGGGCGTTCTTCGACTTGGCGCGCAGCGACAGCTTCGAGATCATCTACACTTTCACGCCACAAATCGGGCCGCTCGAGATGGCGACCCATATCTGCCGCGAATTGGGTGAAGAAGACCCGCCGAGCGTCTTCGCCGCGGTGCCCCGGCTGTCGTGGAAGCTGCTCGAAATCTATGAAAGCGGCCGCACGGTCGTGCTGATGATCGACGAGGCGCAACTGCTGCCGCCCGAGACGCTCGAATTCCTCCGCTTGCTCAGCAATTTCGAGACCGACCGCGAGAAGCTGATCCAGATCGTGCTGGTCGGTCAGCCCGAGCTCGACGCCACCCTGGCGCGCCGCGACATGCGCCAGGTCAACCAGCGGATCGCGATGCGCGCCCGCTTGGCGCCGCTCAGCCTCGCCGAGAGCATCGAATATATCGAGCACCGGCTGTTGGCGAGCGGCGCCGAGGATCTGGCCCAGATCATGTCGCCCGGCGCCGCCTGCCGCATCGCCGAGGCGTCGGGCGGGATCCCGCGTTCGATCAACATCCTCGCCGACAACGTGCTCATCACCGGGCTTGGCGCCGGTCAGCAGCCGGTTGGTAGCAAGCTTGCCGAAGGCGCGGTGCGGGAATTCATCGGAATGAACGGCAAAGCGGGCTTCCGCCGGCGGCGGCTCGGCCTGCCCGGCTTCGGCCTACGGCATCGGGCCGATCGCGCCAGCCCGCCTCCGGCGATGGTCGGCTTTGCGCGCTGACGAATAGCTCGCACTCCACCGTTTCTTAAGCTCTCGGGCCGAAAATTCGGCCGGTTATGAGCATCGTCGCAAACGCCGCCGGAAAGCGAATTCTCGTTCAGCCAGGCCGCAACGCTTTTCCCGATATGAGCGCGTATATCAGCGAGCATTTCGGCTTCGACTTGCTGCAGCTGAGCGACTACGAGATTCACCGCGCCCAAAGCAAATGTGCCCACCTGCGTGGCCTGATCTGGCAGTCCGTCGATCTCGTCCGCTCGCTGCGCCGCTTGAGGCGCTGCCGCGTCGTCATCGCCATCGGCCCGATCTCATACCTGATCAAGCTGCTAAAGCGCCTCCGCCTGATCCGCTACGAGAAATCCTTCTGCCTGGGCTGGCATGTCCGCTCGCCCCGCTGGTTTCCGGTATTCCGCGCCCTGAGCCGGCTCGATTCTAACGGCGATCACTACATCGTTTTCAGCGAATGGGAGATCGGTCTCTACCAAGCCAATCTCGGCATCGACGCCGAGCGCATGCATTTCCTGCCCTATGGCGACTGGTCGGGCGCGGATGAGCCGGCAAGCCCAGCCGAGCCGGATTCCGATGCGGGCAATTATTATTTCGCCGGCGGCTACAGCAATCGCGACTATCCGGCGCTGATCGCCGCATTCCGCAACATCCCGGCGCAGCTCCTCATCGTCTGTTCGGCGCTCAACAAGGAATTGGACACCATCGACATCCCGCCGAACGTGACGATCCTGCGCGACTTGCCGGGCGATCAGTTCGATGTCTATGTCCGCGACGCCAAGGCCTGCATCATCCCGCTAAAGCACGATACCGGCGCCTCAGGGCAGAGCGTGATGCTGCGGCTGATGCGCAACCGCAAAGCCATCATCGCCACCGATTTCGGCAGCGTTCGCGGCTACATCGTCGATGGTGAGTCGGGGCTCCTCGTCAAGGATATCGAGCGCGACCTTCCCGCTGCGATCGACCGCATCGAAGGCGACCCCAAGACCAGCGCGGCGATGGGCGAGGCAGCCTACGAGCGCTATCGCCGCTTCTTCTCGCTGACCGCGGGCGGCGAGGCGCTGGGGCGCATTCTCGAGCCGGCGATCGCGGGATGACCGCCACCACCGTGGTGAGCGCCCTAGCGGCAGCTCTCGGCGATCTTGCGGGCAGCGGCCGATTTGGGCAGCTGGAAGTCGTCGACAAAGACGACGAACTCTGCGCCGGTCTGCAGGTTTTTGACGGTGGCGCGGCCGGCGCGATTGAAATCGCCAGTCAGCGTGTCGCCGTTGGCGACAATACCTCCCGACAAGCGTTCGAGGATCGCGTAGCCCTGCGGCGTGTTGACGAAAATCTTGTTGCCGCAACCGTCGGCATGCTCGACTTGGCCGCTGGCGAGATTGTAGGCGGTTTGCGACCGGCAGCTCGCAGTGATGCGCACGCCGACCTCGGATTTGCTGAGACCGCGTTCATCGACGCTCGCGGTGAAAGGCCGCCCGGATTTGCTGTCGTAAAACGAGCCAAAGCCGACCCGGTTGAGGTCACCGACGATCGTGTCGCCATCGTCGACGGCGCCCGGTTGCGACGCGATCAACACCGAATAGCCGTTTTCGGACCCGGCAAAAATCTTGTCGCCGCATCCGTTGGCGCGCAGCACCGTGCCGTCGGCAAAGGCCGGCGTGGCGATGCCGATGAGCGCGGCTGTCATGAGAATTGTCTTGATGGCCATCGCGGCACCAAGCTGTCACCCCAGCGCACAGGGCGCAATGCCGTCACGCCGGCCACGGGGGTGTGCGAGGCCGGGCGATGAACCGCGCCGCCCGGTCCGTCGAGCGCGGCGCCACCTTCCTGTTCCTTATCGTCTTCGCCGGGATCATGTGGCCGCCGAATACCTATTTCGCCGGCGAGATGCTGACCCCGCAAGGCGCATCGAACATCTGGGACTTCATGGAATTTGCGCTGCTGCTGCCGTTCCTGACGCTCGGCTTCCTCGCCTGTCGGCGCGACGTGCCGCGGCTGGCGGTCTGGGCCTGGCCGCTGCTCGCGCTGGCGGGTTTCGCGTTTCTTAGCGCCTTCTGGTCGGATGCGCCCGCGCTCGTGGTTCGCCGCGCCGGAACGGTGACGGCATCGACCCTGTTCGGCGTCTACCTAGCCGCGCGTGGCGATTTCAGCGAGCTCGTAGCAAGCCTGGTCAAGGTCTATGCGATCGCCGCAATCGCCTCGTTCATCGCGATCGCCCTCTTGCCGCAGGCGGCGACGGTGACGGGCGACTATTACACCCATGCTTGGCGCGGCGCCTTCACCGACAAGAACGAACTCGGCATGGCCTGCGCCGAGGCGCTCATTCTCTCGGCCTACGCCTATCGCCGCGGCTACGGCCCGCGTTGGCTCGCCGGCTTTAACATCATCGCGTTTCTCGTCCTTCTCTACGGCTCGGAGTCGAAGACCCCAATCGTCGTGATGCTGGCGGCGCTCTATGCCGCGATCCTGGTGCTGGCCTTGCGCCGCCGGAGCGGGGCCGGGCTTATTGTCGGCTATGTGCTGCTAGTCGGCGGCCTGGCCGGAACGGCGCTGCTCGCGGTCGACTGGCAGGACGTGCTGGCGGCGCTCGGTCGCGACCCGACTTTCACCAACCGCACCCGCATCTGGCAGCTCGCGCTCGAATACATCGGCCACCGCCCATGGTTCGGCTATGGCTATGGCGGGTTCTGGCGCGCCGACAGCGCCGACACCAACATTTTCTGGGCGGCGCTCGGCTTCAAGACCCCGCATGCGCATAACAGCTGGCTCGAGCTGGCGCTTGGGATCGGCATTGTCGGTGTGGCGATCGCCGCTTTCGCGTGGCTCGCCGCGATTTACCGGATTTTGCGTGTCGCCACCGCACCGCATGCCGAGCATGTCGCGTTCTGCCTCGCGCTGGTCGCGGGCAGTTTCTTCGAGAATTTGAGCGAGTTCGAGTTCTTCCGGCCAGGCCGGCTGATGTTTGCGCTTTTCGTCGCGGTACTGACCTATCTCGGGCGCGAATTGACCATATTCCGCGCCAGCGGCGCCGAAGCGCGGCGATCAGCGCGAGTGGCGGCCCGGCCCGCTCCTTACGCGCTGGCGAGGATTTCGCCGGCCCCATGAGCCTCTTGGATCAATTTCCCACGCCGATTCTGCGCGATTGCTGGGTGCGCTGGGGCTTGCGCCGGGTGCATTTCGCCGATCGCACCCGCAAGCTCGACCTATTGTACCGGGTCGAGAACCCGTGGCGGATGGATTCGGCTCAGGAACAGGCGCGCTTTGCCTGGACCAACAGGATGATCGCCACCCACCTGCCACGACCCGAGACGGTGCTGGAGATTGGCTGCGGCGAGGGCCACCAATCGCAATATTTGACGCAAATCTGCCGCCGGCTTTACGGCATCGATATCAGCGCGCGAGCGGTGCGACGGGCGCGGCGACGCTGCCCGGAGGCAGATGTCGCCGTCGGCGATCCATTCACCTTTCGCTTCGCCGACATGCCGCCGGTGGTCGATCTCGTCACCGCTTGCGAGGTGGTCTACTACATTAGGGACACCGCGCGATTTATCGCGCGCATGTCCGCACTCGGGCGAGCTTGTCTGGTAACCTACCACGACGGCCACGCCGATCTGCTCGACCGGCATTTCGCCGATTTGGCGGGCTGCCAGCAGGAGCGCTTTCGCTTCGGCGATGTTGAATGGGTCGGGGTCTGGTGGCGGAACGAGAAAACCGGGCAATCCGAGAAGACTTGATGCCCGCAGCCAGGCCGGCCGAAAAATAATTAACCATAAAACTCACGCGTCAAATCGCGACAAACATCGTTAAAAGTCACTAGTCTTTAGTTCAATATCTTGACGTTTTTTTAGCTAACTTTATACGCTCCCTGCGTTGAGTTTTCGCGCACAGGACATCGCCGCGTGTTGTCTGGCGCTGGGCGCTGTAACGCGAAGAAAACGAGGGAGTGAAAAATGGCCGGCGCCTTTGCCGACACCGGGAGCGACGTTTCCACGACGAAGACACCTGACCTGGCGATGCTGGGCTCGCCGAGTTGGGCGACCGTGACGCCAAGCGCTCGTCTTCAAACGCGGCTCGGCAATCTGTTTCGTCGCACCGCGGTGCGCTTGAGCACCCGATGCCGGAACCGGCGAGCCCTTCTATTCCTCGACCGGCTGCAACCCGCGGCCACCGACCAGATCATCGACCTCGGCGGCGGCAAGGGCGGATATCTCGCCGGCATCCTGCCCTACCGCGGCAATGTCACGATCGCCGATGTCGACCCGGCCGTGCTGAAGATCGCCGCGGACACCTATGGATTCAATACGGTTTGTCTCGACGCCGCGGACCGCTTTCCGATCGCCGACTCGGAATACGATGTGGTGTTCTGCTCGTCGGTCATCGAACACATCACTGGTCCCCGTGAAATCATCTTCGACATTCGCGATAGCAAGCAATTCGCCGCCTCGGCGCGGGCGGCGCAGGCCAATTTCGCCGCCGAAATCCGGCGCACCGGCAAGCGCTATTTCGTGCAGACGCCGTACAAATATTTCCCCATCGAACCGCACAGCTTCCTGCCGTTCTTTATCGTCTGGCTGCCGCGGCGATGGCAGATCAAGCTGCTCGCCTTTTCCGGCCGACACTGGATCAAGCACGTTCAAGCCGATTTCCGGCTGCTGACAATCAGGGAGATGCGCGCGCTGTTTCCCGATGCGGAAATCGTGCTCGAACGCTATTGCGGCCTCGTCAAGTCGATGGTCGCGATCAAGGCGTAGCGCGCGGCCCTAGCGCTTCGCCGGCGCCTCGGCGCGTTGCGCCGCCCCGGCGCGATGTGGGGCGTTCTTCAGCGCATCGACCATCGCCCAGTAGACCGGCTTTGGCCGCATCTCGGCGTCGAACGGTAGCGGCCGCGGGCGCAGCCCGTCCGGCCGCTTGGTGCGCGGATCGCCGACCGAGATGATCCAGCTCATACGATCGCTGACACCCCAGGTGATCACCGATGTCACCGCCCGGTTTGCCAGGGCCACGTCGAGATAGCGGCGGTAAACGGACGCGACCGCAGTGTCGCGCGCGGCGATGTCGGAGGGGGCGCCGTTATCGACGCAATCGAGCTCGGTCAGCATGATTTGCAGCCCGCGCGAGGCGATCTCGTCGAGAAAGCTACCGAACGCTTTCTCGTCGAAATGCTGCATATCCTCGTAGAACAGATGGCTCTGCAGCCCGATCGCGTCGAGCGGAACGCCGCGCTTCTTGAACCCGTCGATCAGCTCGAACATCACCCGCCGCTTTTCCAGCTGATCGGGCTTTTCCATCTCGATGTCGAACTCGTTGTAGACGAGCAGCGCATTGGGGTCGCCGGCGCGGGCGGTGCGATAGGCGATGTCGAGATACTCGGGCCCGATCTTGTCGAGAAACACATGCGGCCGCAGTCTGTCGGGCCGCGGCGAGGCGATCAGAATCGCCTCGTTGACCACATCCCAGGACTGCACCCGCCCGGCGAAATGGCGGCAGGTCTCGGTGACGTGCTTCTCCAGCGCGTCAACCGCGGCCTTGCGGTCTGGCAGCGCGGCATACCAGGAAGGCGCACGCTCGCCATAGACGAGCGTGTGGCCGCGAAACTTCATGCCCTTGGCGGTCGCCCAACCGTAATCGGCGTCGACGCCGGTAAAGTCGTGGCGGTCGGCGGTGGGCTGGAGGTGGTCCCAATCCATTCTGCCGTCCACCATCAGCCCGCATTCATGCGCGCAGACCGCCTCGTAATCCGCCTCGTCCTTCAATTCCCATGGGTCGATATAGCTGCCGTAGAGCAACCCGCTCTTGGCCGCGATGTTCCGCAACCCTGGGGTTGCTGGCGCGGGCTCGGCCGCGGCAAATACCGGTCGGCAGGCGGCAGATGCGGCAGCCGCCATCAGAAATCCGCGGCGATTTATCAGTGGCATCCTCAGCTCCGATCGGGCTGGGTCTGGGCAACGGCAAGACGGCGGCGCGCCTGGCGGCGCTCCACCGTGATCCGGGTGGCTTCATCGAAGCGTTCCGCCATGCTGTCCATGCGCAGCGCCTCGCGCGCCGCCAACGCCCCTTGCGCGAGCCGCGCCTGCCATTCGTCAGAATCGGCGAAGCGCGCCAAGGTCGCGGCGAAAGCGTCGAGGTCGCCCGGCGCGATCAATCCGCTCTTCTCGTGCTCGATGTACTCGACCTCAGGGCTGTGCGTGTCGAGATCGCGGGTGATGACTGGCGATCCGTGAGCGAAAGCATGGTTGGCGACCAATCCGACCATCCCGGCGACGACGGTGGCGGCGCCGACCCTCAGGTAGCGCGCGACCTGGTCATTGGGTGGCAGCGCGCCGAGGAAATGGATGCCGGGAACGTCGGCCGCTTGCGCTTTGAGTTCCGCCTCGCACATGCCGCCGCCGATGATCACCGCTTCGACGAAACGCTCGGACAGGTGGTTACGATTGATGCGGTGGACCGCCTCGATCAGTTGATCGACCCGCTTGATCGGCACCAGCCGGCCGATAAAGACGAACACAGCGGAATCGGGTCTGAGGCCGAATTCGCGACGGATCGCAGCCTCATCCGTTTCGCGTTCGGCATCGTAGAGACGGAACTGCTCGGTCATGTCGATCGTGTTCTGGACAAAGAAGGTGCGCTCGCGCGGATAGCCGCTTTCGATCAGCTTCTCAGCGCCGCTCTTGGTGTAGGCGATAAAACCGTCT
>DASYXG010000022.1:0-10621 GCA_035935235.1 Allostellaceae bacterium | reverse complement strand
CCGACAACCTCGCGCAATTGTCGCGCTGGCACCGTTGGCAGGAGATCGTCGAAAGCCTGCCGATCGCCGTCTTTGACCGGCCGGAGACTGCGCGCACGGCGCTCGCCGGCAAGGCGGCCAAGCGCTACGCCGACGCGCGCGTCCCGGCGTCGGCAATGCGCCGGCTCGCCGGGATGCACCCGCCCGCCTGGGCGTTTATCCATGCAAAGCTCGACCCGAGCTCAGCGACAGCGATCCGCGCCAAGCCGGCGAGCCGTTCGCGCAAACCAAAGGAGACCGCCACGCTCGCCACCTTGCCCGCGCGCCGCCGCCGCAAGACCCAACCTGAAGCGCCGCCTGCCCCAGAGCTGCTGACTCGCATCATCGCCAGCCTCGAAGATGGCAAGGCCGAGGATATCGTCACCATCGACCTCACCGGGAAGACCCTGATCGCCGACTACATGGTAGTGGCGAGCGGCCGCTCGGCACGCCAGGTGGTTTCGCTGGCCGAGCATTTGATCGAGGTCTTGCCCAAGAAATGGCGCGCCTCGGTCGAGGGCAAGACGCAGGGCGATTGGGTGCTGATCGACGCCGGCGACGTCATCGTCCATATCTTCCGCCCGGAGATTCGCGCCCATTACAATCTCGAAAAGATGTGGGGCTCGGACCTGCCCGACGCCGAAGCCGCCAGGCAGTAGAGCCGGCCCATCCGCACGCTCATCCTCGCCATCGGCAAGCAGCGCCGCGGCCCGCTCGGCGAGTTGGAAGCCGAGTATCTCAAACGGCTCAAGCCGCCACCGGCGATCGTCGAGCTCGAGGAGAAGAAAAAGCTGCCGCCGGCACAGTTGAAGGCGCGCGAGGCCGAGCTGATCCTCGCCGCGCTGCCGCCCGGCGCGCTATTCGTCGCGCTCGACGAGCGCGGGCGATCCTGGTCGAGCCGAGAGCTCGCCGACCAGTTCGCCGCCTGGCGCGACCGCGGCGTGGCGACACTGGCCTTCGCCATCGGCGGGGCCGATGGGCTCGGCCCGCCGGTCGTCGAGCGTGCCGACGCGGTTCTGTCGCTCGGCGCGATGACCTGGCCGCATTTGATGGTGCGCAGCCTGCTGTTGGAACAGCTCTACCGCGCTCAGCAAATCCTCGCCGGCCACCCCTATCACCGCGACTGAGCGGTGATATATCGCCTCTCCGGCTGTTTCGCGTATATATCGCCGGCTCCTAACCACATTAGGTCGCGTGCCCATGCCTCCTCATCCCCGCCCGGTCGTATTGTGCATCCTCGACGGCTGGGGCGAGCGCAAAGATGCCGACGACAACGCCATCTCCCGCGCGAAAACGCCGGTCTGGCACCGGCTGATGGCGCGCTGGCCGCACGCCCATCTCGAGGCGAGCGAGCATTATGTCGGGTTGCCCGACGGGCAGATGGGGAATTCCGAGGTCGGCCATACCAATCTCGGCGCCGGCCGCGTGGTGATGCAGGATTTGCCGCGCATCGACGATGCCATCGCCACCGGAAAGATCGCCGACATGCCGGCGCTCACCGAGTTCATCGCCAAGGTCAAAGCCAAGACCGGCGTTGCGCATGTGTTTGGACTGATGTCGCCGGGCGGGGTGCACTCGCATCAGGGTCAGATTGCCGCGTTGTGCCGCATCCTCGCCAAGGCCGGGCTCAAGGTCGCGGTCCATGCCGCGCTCGACGGGCGCGACACCCCGCCGCAATCGGCGATCGGCTATTTGAAGCAGTTCAAATCCGACACCGAAGGCGCCGGCGATATCGCGATCGCCGCGGTCTGCGGCCGCTATTATGCGATGGACCGCGACAAGCGTTGGGACCGCGTCGAGCAAGCCTATTCGATGCTGACCGAAGCCGCCGGGCGCCGGGCGCCCGACCCGATCGCCGCGGTCGAAACCGCCTACGCCGCTGGCGAGACCGATGAATTCGTCCTGCCCACCGCGATCGGCAGCTGGAGCGGCATGAACAGCGGTGACGGATTGCTGTTGGCGAATTTCCGCGCCGACCGCATCCGCGAGATCGCCGCTGCCTTGCTCGATCCCGAATTTGCCGGCTTCACGCGCCACAAGCTCGTCGATTTCTCCGCCGCGCTCGGCCTTGTCGAATATTCCGAGGAACTGAATCGCTTCCTCGCCACCCTGTTCCCGCCTTATGACCTCAAAGACACATTCGGCGAGATCGTCTCACGCGCCGGGATGACCCAGCTTCGCATCGCCGAGACCGAGAAATACGCGCACGTCACCTTTTTCTTCAATGGCGGGCGCGAGACGGTGTTTCCCGGCGAGGAGCGCATCCTGGTGCCCTCGCCCAAGGTCGCGACCTATGACAAGCAGCCGCAGATGTCGGCCCCGGAAGTGACCGACAAGGTCGTGGCGGCGATCCAGTCCGGAAAATTCGACGTCGTCGTGCTCAATTACGCCAACACCGACATGGTCGGGCACACCGGCCTCTTCGACGCCGCGGAGCACGCGGTCGAAGCCGTCGATACCTGTCTCGGCCGGCTGGCCCAGGCCGTGGAGGCGGCAGGTGGCACGCTTGTCATCACCGCCGATCATGGCAATGCCGAGATGATGCGTGACCCCGAGACCGGCGCCCCGCACACCGCGCATACCTTGAACCCGGTGCCGTTCCTTGTCGTCAACCCGCCCGCCTCAATTCGCCAGGTGCAGAACGGCCGGCTCGCCGATGTCGCGCCGACCCTGCTGGCACTCCTCGCCCTGCCGCAGCCGGCGGCGATGACCGGGCATTCGCTGCTCGGTGCGGGCGAGGTTCGGCGGCGCGCCGCGGGGTAAGCCGCGGGTGGTCCTTTTGCGCCGCTGGCTGACGCCAGTGATCATCGTCGGCGGCGTGCTGCTGCCGGCGCAGCTGCCGGCGGCGGCACCCGAAAAACCCGCTTCCGATCCAGCCATCGCCGAGCTCGGCACCATCCGCGCGCAATCGATCGCCGCCGCGCAGCGCGTCCAGCAAAATGAGCGAGCGGCCGCCGCGCTCGACCTCGCCATCGGCACAATGGAACGCGGCGCCGCCGCCAAGCGGCAGCAATTCGAGCAGAACGGCAAGGAAGAGGAACAGTTGCTCGCCGCGCTCGAACGGCTGGCGCGTGTGTCGCTCATGGCGTCGCTCTTTGCGCCGCAGGGGCCGATCGAGCGGGTGCGTGGCGGCATTCTGCTCGCCGCCGCCATTCCGGCACTGCAGGCGCAAGCGAAGACCCTGTCGGCTGAGCTCACCTCGCTGACCGCCGAACAGGTGCAGATCAATGCCGGTCGTCCCGAACTCGAGGCCGCCATCTCGGCGCTCACGGCATCCCGCGAGACGCTCGCCACGCTTGTCGGCAAGCGGCAGGACCTTATCGCCAAGCTGCTGCCCCACGACGCCAACGCCCAGCCCGTCGCCAATCTCGACGAGCTCATCGCCAAGGTTCAGACGCCCGCCGATCCGGGCGACCAGGCGGGCGACATTGTCGATCTGATCAAGCGCGCCGACACCGAAACGGACCGGCACGACAAGGAACTGCTGGCGAGGCTGCGCGCCGCCGCACCGAAGGGCGCGCCGCCGCCAGCCGATCCGACCCGCCCATCGAATCTTCGCGCCCTGGATGCGCCTCACACGACCATGGTCTGGCCGGTGATCGGCAATCTGCGGCGCCGCTTTGGTGAAACTGGGCCCGCCGGTCGAACCAGCCAGGGCCTGACACTGGATGCCTCGCCCTCCGGGCTGGTCGTCGCCCCGTTTGACGGCGAGGTGGAATACGCCGGGAATTTCCGCGGCTACGGCCTGATCTTGATCATTCGGCATGGCGGCGGATATCATTCGCTGTTGGCGGGGCTGGGCCGGGTCCAGGTGACAGTCGGCCAGTGGCTTTTGGCGGGCGAGCCGGTCGGCGCCATGTCGGACGCCGATGACGAGAATGCTGGCTCGATGCTTTATCTTGAATTGCGCCGGGACGGCCGCCCGGTCGATCCGCAGTCGCGGCTTGCCAGTCGCGAATAGAAGGCCAGGGAAAGCAAGGTGGGTGAATGAGACGATTGGGGCTGGTCGCGGCGTTTGCCGTCGCATTGTCGATTGCGCCGCTGCGGCACGATCTCAGCGCGGCATCCAACAACGCGACATCGACGAACACGGCCGAGACCTACAAGGAGCTCAACCTGTTCGGCGACGTGTTCGAAAAGGTGCGCAGCGAATACGCCGAGGACGTCAGCGACGACACGCTGATCGAAGGCGCGATCAACGGCATGTTGACCTCGCTCGACCCGCATTCGAATTACCTCAACGCCAAGAACTTCAACGATATGAAGGTCCAGACCCGCGGTGAGTTCGGCGGGCTCGGGATCGAAGTGTCGATGGAGAACGGCCTCATCAAGGTGGTCTCGCCGATCGACGACACACCGGCGGCGCGCGCCGGGCTGAAGCCGGGCGACCTGATCACCCATCTTGACGGCAATCCGGTGCAGGGGATGACCCTGCCGGAGGCGGTTGAGAAGATGCGCGGCCCGGAGAACAGCGAAGTGACGCTGCGCATCCGCCGCGCCGGCAAGGACCCGTTCGACGTCAAGCTGATCCGCGCAAAGATCAAGATCCAATCGGTGCGCTCGCACATGGAGGGCGACACCATCGGCTATATCCGGATCACCAGCTTCACCGAGCAGACCGATGTCGGTCTCAACAACGCGATAAAGAATTTGAAGCAGCAGGCCGGCAACAAGCTTGCCGGGATCGTCCTCGATCTGCGCAACAACCCCGGCGGATTGCTCGACCAGGCCGTGGCAGTGTCCGACGCCTTTATCGAAAAGGGCGAGATCGTCTCGACCCGCGGCCGCCGCGCTGACGACGCGCAGCGCTACAACGCGCATTCCGGCGACATCACCGGCGGGCTGCCGATGGTCGTGCTGATCAACGGCGGCTCGGCTTCGGCCTCGGAGATCGTCGCCGGTGCCTTGCAGGATCATCACCGCGCGATCCTGCTCGGCACCCGATCGTTCGGCAAAGGCTCGGTGCAGACGATCATCCCGCTGCCCGGCCACGGGGCGATGCGCCTGACCACGGCGCGCTACTACACGCCGTCGGGCCGCTCGATCCAGGCCAAGGGCATCGACCCCGACATCGTCGTCGACGCGGCCAAGATCGACCATCCGGCCAACGACGCCGACAAGAAGCAGGTGGCCGACAAGACCGACCCCGACAATCCCGGCGACCAAGGCTCGGTCGACCCCTCGATCATGGGTACCGCCGACGATTATCAGCTCGCTCGCGCGGTCGACATGCTGCGGGGGATCGCGCTGTTCAGCGGCCGGGCGGTGAACAACTGACCGCGCATGACGATTTCCCCGACTACCGCCCCGGGGTCGGCATCGTTCTGATCAACCGCGACCGGCTGGTTTTCGCCGGCCGCCGCATCGATAGGCCCGCGGGGCTATCGGCATGGCAGATGCCGCAAGGCGGCATCGACCCGGGGGAGACGCCGCGCGAGGCGGCGCTCCGCGAGCTGCGCGAGGAAGTCGGCACCGACAAGGCCGAGATCATCGCCGAGAGCCGGGTCCTCCATCGCTACGATCTGCCGGTCGAGATCTCCGGTCGGATGTGGGGCGGGCGGTTTCGCGGACAGAAGCAAATCTGGTTCGCGATGCGCTTCGTGGGTGAAGATATCGATATTGACCCAGCGACCGAGCATCCCGAATTCGATGCCTGGAAATGGGTCTCCGCCCCCGAGCTGCCGGAACTGATCGTGCCCTTCAAACGCGCGATCTATGTCGCGATCCTCGATGAGTTTCGCGAGCACCTAGCGTCCTAGGCGCAGGACTGCGGAATCGATCGCCGCGCGACTCGGCATCGCCTCTTGCGCGCCGAGCGCCAAGCATGACAACGCAGCCGCGACGCTGGCGCGGCGAAGGGCGGGTTCCAGCGCCAGCCCGGCATCGAGCCCGGCGGCGAGAACGCCGGCGAAGGTGTCGCCGGCGCCGGTCGTATCCGCCGGCTCGACCGCCAGCGCCGGCACTGCCAGCACCGCGCCATTGGTAAGAAAGGCCGTCGCACCCGCGGCGCCGCGCGTCACCACCAGCGCGTGGCGCAAGCCGCGCGCCACGGTTTGCGGCTCGCCGAGCATCGCCGCCTCGCCCTCATTAGCGATCAGCAGGTCGATATCGTCGAGCCGCGCTGGGCCGAGCGGCCCCGCCGGCGCGAGGCTCATGATAATGCGGGCGCCGCGAGCGCGAGCGCGGGCGATCAGCGCCGCGTTTTCGTCGCCCAGCACCTCGCGCTGCAATGCCAGCACCGTCGCCGGCTCGAGCAGGCGGTCGGGCACTTGCCCGGCGCGCGCTTCAAGATTGGCGCCGGACGCGACGGCGATCTGATTTTCTCCATCGGCATCGACGGTGATCGTGGCGCAGCCGGTTGGCCGGTCCACGGTCGCGACCAAGCTCAGGTCGACCCCATCGCGTCGCAGCAGATTGAGCCCGATCGCGGCAAAGCTGTCGTCGCCGACAGCACCGGCCATGAACACATCGGCCCCGGCGCGCCGCGCCGCCAGCGCCTGATTGGCCCCCTTGCCGCCGGGAGCGACCCGGTAATCGCCGCCGAGCACGGTTTCACCGCGCGCCGGCAGATGCGGCACCGGCACCAGAACATCGACATTGATCGAGCCGAACACGACGATCATCGCCGGCTCGCCCGGTGATGATAGATTGGCCGCAATTCCCAGAGAGGCCGCATGCTCGACAGCGCTAAATTGAAAACTTTCGCCGATCAGTGCTGGGGCGACGAGATCGTCCCGACCCTGGTCGAATACATCAAGATCCCGAACAAGTCGCCGATGTTCGACCCCGATTGGGCCGCGCACGGCTATATGGATGCCGCGGTGGCGATGTTCGAAGCCTGGGCACGGCGCAGGACTGCCGCCTTCCCCGGCGCGACGCTCGGTGTCGTCCGCCTGCCCGGCCGCACCCCGGTCATCGTCATCGAGGTTCCGGGGACCGGATCCGACACGGTGCTGCTCTACGGCCATCTCGACAAACAGCCCGAGATGGTCGGCTGGGAGGACGGCTACGGCCCCTGGCTTCCCCGCATCGCCGGCGACAGGCTCTACGGCCGCGGCGGCGCCGACGATGGTTACGCAATGTTCGGCGCGCTGACCGCACTGGCGGCGCTCAAGGAGCAGAGCGTGCCGCATGCCCGCGCCATCGTGCTGATCGAGGCTTGCGAGGAATCCGGCAGTTACGATCTGCCGTTCTATGTTGATCACCTCGCCACCCGGATCGGCAGCCCGTCGCTGGTCGTCTGCTTGGACTCAGGCTGCGGCAATTACGACCAGCTATGGCTGACGACCTCGCTGCGCGGGGTCATCGCCGGGACCCTTACCGTCTCCGTGCTAGCCGAAGGCGTCCATTCCGGCGCCGCGTCGGGCATCGTCCCGTCGAGCTTCCGCATCTTCCGCAACCTGCTGACCCGGCTCGAAAACGAGGAAACCGGTGAAATCCGCCCCGAGGCGCTTTACGCGCAAATCCCCGCCGAGCGCGTCGCGCAGGCGCGGGTGGCCGCCGCCGGCCTCGGCGATAGGGTCTACAGCGAGTTCCCCTTTGTCAGCGGCATGCGTCCCGCGGCCGACGATCTGACCGAACTGATGCTCAACCGCACCTGGCGGCCGCAACTCGCGGTCACCGGTATCGATGGACTGCCGGCGCCAGAGAATGCCGGCAATGTGCTGCTGCCCTACACCACCGCGAAACTGAGTTTGCGGCTGCCGCCGACACTCGACCCGGCGGAGGCCGCCGGTACGATGGGGCGAGTGCTGGAGAGCGATCCGCCGTACGGTGCCAAGGTCGAGTTTGAATCGGCGACCGCCTCGGCGGGGTGGAACGCGCCGGCATTGGCGCCCTGGCTCGAGGCCTCGCTGGCGACGGCGTCGCAGAACGCGTTTGGCGCGCCGCCTGCCTATATGGGCGAGGGCGGCAGCATTCCATTCATGGCGATGCTCGGCGAAAAATTCCCGGCGGCGCAGTTCGTCGTCACCGGCGTCTTGGGCCCGCACTCCAACGCGCACGGCCCCAACGAATTCCTCCACATCCCGACCGGCAAGAAGATCACCGAGGTGATCGCGCAGGTTCTAGCGGACCATGCCGCGCGCGACTAATCAGCGCGCGAGCGCCAGCCTTCTCGTACGATACCGCACCGCTCGCCACGCACAGGCGCTAAGCGCCCGGGCGAGTCGGCCGTTCGGGGTGAGGCCGACCGCCTTCAGCACCATCGCCACCATGCGCTCGATATGGTGGGCGCGGTACAGCGCGAAGGCGCGCGCGCCATAGGCGCGCGCATAGCGTTGTCGATCGTATGGCAGCGCGGTTTCGGTGGCCGCGTAATAAGCATAGGCGAGTTCGTCGTCCTCGCTCTCGGCGAGGCGGCCCAGGGCGATCTTCAGTCGCGACCAGCGCCCGAGTTTCTCGCGCGCCTGGTAGGCGCATAGCGTCTTGTAGAAAAGCCGATAGTGGCGCAACTCGTCGGCGGCGATGTGGCGGCAAATCTCCCGCAGCACCGGCTCGGTCGAAGCTTCGCGCAGCGCGGTGTAATAGGAACTGGTGCCGGTCTCGACGATGCAGCGCGCGATCATCTCGCCGGCGCGCGAGCCGCGCCGCGAATACGATTTGTCGAAATCGATTCGGTATCCGGCGCGGAAGCGCGCGACGGCCGCGTCGAAATCGAAGCTCGGGTCGGCGAGCGAGGCCCAGCGCCCAAGCGCGACGCCATGCTGCACCTCTTCGTCGCCCCAGGTTTCGGCGCTCGTCTGAAATTCCGGATCGCCGGCAAAGACGCGGCACAAATGCTGGGCATAGGCGGCGCCATTGTATTCGACGAGGCTCGCCGCCTTGACGATCGCGACGATTGCGGGATCGAGCCGCGCCGGGTCAAAGCGATCCCAGGGAATATCGTCGAGCGCCCACGAGCCCATGCCACCCCTCTCGGAGGCCGCGCACCCGATTGATTATACACGACGATGCGGGATGTTCTCGCGTCGCCTTTAGTGCGCGGTCGCGGCGAGAGCCTGGAGCTTGGCGCGGGCGACCGCTTGCTGGTGCTCGAGCCCACGCAGTTCGGCGGCGAGCCGGTCACGGTCGGTACCGCTGGCGCGGCCGACTTGGTCGCGCAAGCTTGGCAGATTGCCTTCGATGACCTGCAATTCCGCGTCGACCGCGGCGCGATCGAGCGCCGCCGGATCGATCGCGTCCTCGGCCAGCACCGTGCAGCGCTCCGGGGTCACTTCGGCGATGCCGCTGACGACAAAGACCCGTCCGGAGATGGCCTGGCGGGTCTCGTAGAGCTCGATCATGCCCGGGCGAATCGTCGAGATCAGCGGCGAATGGCCCGGCAGCACGCCGAAATTCCCTTCGCTGCCCGGCACCACAACCATCTCGACCTCGGTTGAAAGGACGAGGCGCTCAGGCGTCACCAATTCGAACTGGACCCGGTCGGCCATCAGGCGGCCTCGGCGGCCAGCTTGCGCGCCTTCTCGACCGCTTCCTCGATCGTTCCAACCATATAGAACGATGCTTCGGGCATTTCATCGTATTCGCCGGCGACGATGCCCTTGAAGCCCTTGATCGTGTCCTCGAGGTTGACGAAGACACCCGGCGAGCCGGTGAACACTTCGGCGACGTGGAAGGGCTGCGACAGGAAGCGCTGGATCTTGCGCGCGCGCGCTACTGTCAGCCTGTCCTCTTCCGACAACTCGTCCATGCCGAGAATGGCGATGATGTCCTGCAGCGACTTGTAGGTCTGGAGCACCCGCTGCACGTCGCGCGCGACCGTGTAGTGCTCGTCGCCGACGACGCGCGGGTCGAGCATGCGCGAGGTCGAGTCGAGCGGGTCGACCGCCGGGTAGATGCCGAGTTCGGCGATCTGCCGCGACAACACCGTGGTCGCGTCCAAATGGGCAAATGAGGTCGCCGGCGCCGGGTCGGTCAAGTCGTCGGCGGGCACGTAGATCGCCTGCACCGAGGTGATCGAGCCCTTCTTGGTCGTGGTGATGCGCTCCTGCAGCGCGCCCATGTCGGTCGCCAGCGTCGGCTGATAGCCGACCGCCGAGGGAATGCGGCCGAGCAGCGCCGACACTTCCGAGCCCGCCTGGGTGAAACGGAAGATGTTGTCGACAAAGAACAGCACGTCCTGGCCTTCCTCGTCGCGGAAGTACTCGGCCAGCGTCAACCCCGAGAGACCGACCCGGGCGCGCGCGCCCGGCGGCTCGTTCATCTGGCCGTAGACCAGGGCTGCCTTGGAACCCGGCCCATCCGGCACGATGACCCCCGACTCCATCATCTCGTGATAGAGGTCGTTGCCCTCGCGGGTGCGCTCGCCGACCCCGGCGAACACCGAGTAGCCGCCATGCGCCTTGGCAATATTGTTGATCAGCTCCATGATGATGACGGTCTTGCCGACCCCGGCGCCGCCGAACAGGCCGACCTTGCCGCCCTTGGCGTACGGCGCCAGCAGATCGACGACCTTGATCCCGGTGATGAGGATTTCGGCCTCGGTCGATTGCTCGACGAATTCCGGCGCCGGCTTGTGAATCGGCGAGCGCATCTTGGTGGTGACCGGGCCGCGCTCGTCGACCGGCTCGCCGATGACGTTGAGGATGCGGCCCAGCGTCTC
>DASYXG010000021.1:0-7693 GCA_035935235.1 Allostellaceae bacterium | reverse complement strand
CAGGCGATGTCCTTCGCCCGGTAGATCTTCTGGGCGATGGTCTTGATCTTGTCGCGCAGCGGCATCTCGTCTGGGTACAGCACCTGGAACTTCGCCTGGCCCTTGTCGATGGTCTTGACCACTGTCTCGGCAAGCGGGGCGGCGCCCTCGCCGCCATAGGCCCAATGGTCGGCGATCACCGCCTCGACCCCGTGTGCGGCGCATAGTTCCTTCAGCTTGGCGTGCTCGGCTTCCGTATCGGCGCTGAAGCGGTTGACCGACACCACCGCCGGTATGCCGAACCCGCGCAGGTTTTCCAGATGGCGCGCAAGATTGGCGTACCCGGCTTCGAGCGCGGCGACGTTCTCGGCGCGCAGCTGGTCGCGGGCGACACCGCCATGCATCTTCAAGGCGCGGACGGTGGCGACGACCACCGCGGCATCGGGTTTCAGCCCGGCCTTGCGGCACTTGATGTCCATAAACTTCTCGGCGCCGAGATCGGCGCCGAAGCCGGCCTCGGTCACGACGTAATCTGCCAGCTTCAGCGCCGTCTTGGTCGCGATCACCGAGTTGCAGCCGTGTGCGATGTTGGCGAAGGGCCCGCCGTGGATGAAAGCGGGATTGTTCTCGAGTGTCTGCACCAGGTTGGGAGCGACCGCATCCTTGAGCAGCACCGCCATCGCGCCCGCGGCGTTGAGTTGTCCGGCGCGCACCGGCTCGCGCGCCCGGGTCTGGCCGACGATGATGTTGGCGAGCCGCCGCTTCAGGTCGTTGAGATCGGTCGCGAGGCAGAAAATCGCCATCACCTCGGAGGCGACGACGATGTCGAACCCGTCCTCGCGCGGGAAGCCATTGGCGACGCCGCCCAGCGACGAGGTGATCTGGCGCAGCGCCCGGTCGTTCATATCGAGACCGCGGCGCCAAGTCACCCGGCGCGAGTCGATGCCGAGCTCGTTGCCCCAATAGATGTGGTTGTCGACCATCGCCGCGAGCAGGTTGTTGGCGGCGCCGATCGCATGGAAATCGCCGGTAAAGTGGAGGTTGATGTCCTCCATCGGCACGACCTGAGCATAGCCGCCGCCGGCCGCGCCGCCCTTCATGCCAAAGCTAGGGCCTAGACTCGGCTCGCGCAGGCAGAGGATCGCCTTCTTGCCGATATGGTTAAGCGCGTCGCCAAGACCGACCGTGGTCGTGGTCTTGCCCTCGCCCGCGGGGGTCGGGGTGATCGCGGTGACGAGGATCAGTTTTCCGTTGGGCCTGTCCTTGAGCGTATCGACATAGTCGAGCGCGACCTTCGCCTTGTAGCGGCCATACGGCGACAGCGCTTCGTCGGGAATGCCGAGCTTGGCGGCGATCTCGCCGATCGGCCGCATCGTCGCGGCTTGCGCGATCTCGATGTCGGATTGGGGATTTTTGTGTTGGTCGGCTCCGCGCGCCACGTCTTTTCTCCTCGGCTTTCCTTACCTGTTGCCGCAAGGTCTTAGACCTTGGCACCAGACGCTGCAACCGCCG
Organism: Allostellaceae bacterium; assembly: GCA_035935235.1. Classification (GTDB taxonomy): domain Bacteria; phylum Pseudomonadota; class Alphaproteobacteria; order ATCC43930; family CGMCC-115725; genus DATARH01. Next base: position 6,202 of record DASYXG010000021.1, on the reverse strand, counting down.
CCGCGTCGCAGCATTGGCACGGCGCCGTTGCATTCGATCGACGGCGATATATTTTCGCTTTGCGGCGTATAATCCGCACTGTCGGCTATTTCCCCCGAAAGCTGAGGCAAGCGATGAGCGGCTCGACACATCCTAGGTGGCGTTCGCGTGTTCTCTTCGTTGGCATTGCCGCGGCCTTGGCGACCGGCATCATCGCCGCCGCTCCGTCGCCGGCCCAGGCCTATTGGTTTGGCTTCCCGTTCCCCGGATACTATCCGGGGTCCTATTACGGCTATTACCCACCGCCGCCCTATTACTATGCGCCGCCGCCGGCTTACTACCCGCCGGCCGCGTATCCCGCCGATCCGGGTTATGCGGCGCCCGCGCAACCCGCCCCATCGGCCTACAATCAACAGACCGCTCCCTCGGCCTATAACCAGCAGACGGCGCCCTCCGCCTATGCGCCGCCCGCAACCTCGGCGACCCCCAACCCCGCCGCGCAGATCACCTATACCAACAAGCCGGCGTTCAAGAATGCGTCGGGGGAGACCTGCCGCGAGTACACGACCAACGATGGCGGCGGCAAGGCCGTCTATGGCACGGCGTGCCAGGCGGCTGACGGTCAGTGGCGCGTCGCCAACTAGGTTGACCCACAGCGGCTTGACCGGGCTGGCGTCGCGCTGACATCTTCCGCGCCGCATTGCGGGGAGGCGGAATATGGCGCGGCCGATCGTCTACGGCCCGGCGACAAGCCCTTATGTATGGAGCGCGCGGCTCGCGCTGGCCGAGAAGGGGGTCGCGCACGAGCTGGTCGAGGTTCCGCCCAGCAGTTTCCGCACCGAGCCGCACATCTCCCGCCATCCGTTCGGCAAGGTGCCGGCATTCGAGCATGACGGCTTCGCGCTCTACGAGACGCAGGCAATCATGCGCTATATCGATGAAGCGTTTCCGACCGCTCCGCTGCAGCCGATCGAGCTGCACCCGTTCGCGCGGATGAGCCAGATCATGGGCATCGTCGACGCCTATCTGGCGCCGAGCCTGGTCGGCGGCGTCCTCTACCCGAGGATTGTGGCGCCACGGCTCGGCCTGCCGACCGATGAAGCGAAGGTCGCGGCCTCGCTGCCGCAGGTGCGGCTCTGTCTTGGCGAGATCGCCAGACTCGCCGGCGAGCAGGAATTTCTTGCCGGCGACATGGTGAGCCTCGCCGACCTCATGGTCGTGCCGCCGCTCATCTACTTTAAGAAATTCCCCGAGGGTGTGGCCCAATTGGCGGAGGTGCCGGCTCTAGCGGCCTGGCTCGGCCGGATGGAACAGCGTCAGAGCGTTGCGGTGACTCGCCCGCCGGGCGTGTGACCACCCGAGGACTTGCGGCAAATCATTGCGCGACGAGCGAAGCCGCGCGATAGAAGCTTTATGGACGCGCTCGAAGTGGTCGCGAAACCGGTTTTCGGCAAATCGGATGCCGAGTGGCTGATTCGCGCGCGCGAAGAACACGCGCATAGTCCCGGCGCTCCTGAATTCACGCTGGTGTTCCCAGGCACAGAGTTTTCGACCGACGATGTGGTGAGCCATGTCGCCGCGACCTGCGCCCTCACCTCGCCCATCAAATTTTGCCTGCGCTCGGCGGTGATCGTACCTGAACTCGGGGCGAGCCGGTTTATCGTCTTCCTGGTGCCCGACGAAGGGTTTGGCGCGATCATCCGCCTACACGACCGACTTCATGTCGGCCCGCTGGCCGGCTGCCTGCGGCCCGAAATCCCGTATATCCCCCACCTGACCATCGCCAGCGTCGGCGACTTCAGCGCGGCGCGGCGGATCAAGGCAAAGCTCAACGGGTTCGATCTCGCCATCGACGGCCGGATCGACGCGCTCGAAGTGCATGAGCGCGGCGCGGGCGCCGCCAAATGCATCGCCAACATCCCGCTCCGGCACCACAGGCTTTTCGCCTGAGCCTTCGACCAGGCTCAGCGCGCGTCCCTGAATAGTCGCGCCGGGTTGGGCAAGCGCATCACCGCGGCGTCGAAGCGGCGGCGTATCTCGGTCAGCCGATGCAATTCCGCGAGACGGCGATCGAGAAACGCCTGCGTGTCGGCGGCGCCTTCGGAGCGGTCTTCCAGCCAATAGAGCATGGTCGCGGAATAGACGGCCGCCAGGCTTGCGCGCTTGGTGTAGAAGCTGAAATCGGTCGCGGTGTCGCCGGCCGCGTACCAGATGGCGTCCACGGTCGCGTAGAGCAGGCGCAGCCCAAGCAACGCATGCGGCGGCATCGCCAGCACCGACAGGGCGCGGCGCACCGCCTCGCGCCAGGGCTGCACGACTTCGAGGCGGAGCAAGACGGCACGCCTCACCCGCGCCGAGACCCTCGCTTCCTCGATCGGCGTGGCCTCGACCCAATCGAGCATGCGGCGGTCGGCCCAACGGCTGAACCCGGCAACGAGATCGGGCGCACCGCCTGCAAACAGCGCCTCCGCCTCGGCGACCTCCATGTCGAGCCGACGCGCTGCGTAGCGCAGCGCCAGATGCGACCAACCGTCGAAGGCGACATCCGGCAGCATCGCCTCGATGAGGCGGTCGCGGTCGCGCTCGGCCAGTAGGCTTCTCACTTGCCGGTTTCCGCGGCAAGGAACTCCGCAAGATCGATCGGATGCCGCTGCAATTCCTCGGTGTAAACCAGCAGGCGATGGTCGGTCATTCGCTGCGGATAGAGGATGCCGTCGAGATGATCGCATTCGTGCTGGACGACGCGAGCGTGAAACCCGGCCGCCTCGCGCTCGATCGGCTCGCCATCGAGGCCAACGCCGCGATAGCGGATGCTCAGATAGCGCGGCACCACACCGCGCAATCCCGGCACCGACAGACAACCCTCCCAGCCGAGCGCCATTTCGTCGCCGACCGGCTCGACGACCGGGTTGATCAGCACGGTCAGCGATTGCTCGCCGTCACCGGGGAGATCGGTGGTCCGCTCGCCAGCGACGAAAAACGTGACGATGCGGTGCGGCGCGTGGACCTGCGGCGCGGCGATGCCGGTGCCGCCGGCATCCTCCATCGTCTCGAGCATGTCCTCGACGAGCTGGCGCACCCATGGCGCCGTCGGCTCCTCGACCGGCGCGGCGACGGCGCGGAGCACCGGATGCCCCATCCGAGCGATCTTCAATAAAGCCATGATCTCAATATGAGATCGCGGCGTCGCCTCGTAAAGCGGGGCAGCGCGGCGCTAGGCTAGCGCGAGCTGGCGATAGCCATCGGCCGCGACCGCGTCGCAATGCTCGCGAAAGGCCGGGTGTCCCCCGCTATAGCGCATGATCTTGCGGGTCTGCTTGCCCTCGACGTTGCGGTTGACGCCGGTCATCCACGAGTCGATCTCGTTCATCAGCAGCCCCTGGCCTGTCGCCAGGACATGCTCGGTCCATTTCGCGACGCCACCGGGGGTCGCCTCGACCCGTGTCAGTCCGCGCTCTTGCGCGAAGCGGATCAGGTCGGTCACCCATTCGACGCTGTATTCGGCGGCGCGCGGGAAATTGCCGAGCCCGGCATGCGGGCCCATCACCATCATCAGGTTGGGGAAGCCTTCGACCAGCACGCCGAGATAGGTCTGCGGCCCGTCCCTCCACAGCTCTTTCAGCTGCAGACCGTCAATGCCGCGGATATCGATCCGGTCGAAACTCCCGGTGATCGCATCGAACCCGGTCGCGTAGATGATGATGTCGAACTCGTACTCGCGGTCGCTGGTCTTGATACCGGCCGGCGTGATGCGCTCGATCGGCGTCTCGTTGATGTCGACAAGTTTGACGTTGGGCTGGTTGTAGACCTCGAAATAGCCGCCCTCGAGCGGCACCCGGCGGGTGCCGAAGCCGTGGTTTTTGGGGATCAGCTTTTCGGCCACCGCGGGGTCTTTGACGCGCTCGCGGATTTTGCGCGCGACGAATTCGGAGATCAGCGCGTTGGCTTTCCGGTCCGTCAGGATGTCGCGGAAATTGCCCTGCCAGATGCCGAAGCCGGGCTCGGCGTAGAGCTTCTCCCAAAAGGCTTCGCGCTCCTCTTGCGTCACCTCAAAGGTGCCGCGCGGGTCGGGGGCGTGGATGAAGCAGCCCGGCGTATCGTTGCAACGCGCCAAAATCTCCGGGTAGTGGGCTCGGATGTCGCGCATCTCTTCTTCGGAAAGCTTGCCGTTATGCAGCGGCGCCGCCCAGTTCGGGGTGCGCTGGAACACGGTCAGCTCGCGGACGGTCCTGGCGATCGTTTGGATCGTCTGGATCGCGGTCGCGCCGGTGCCGATGATGCCGACGCGCTTGCCGATGAAGTCGACCGGTTGCTTGGGCCAGTAATGGGTATGGCATGACTGACCCTGGAACGTAGCGACGCCCGGTATGGTCGGCATCGTCGGGGCCGAGAGCACACCGATCGCTGTGATCAGGAAGCGCGCGGTATAAGCACGGCCATCCTCCAGCGCGATATCCCAGCAGCGCGTCTCCTCGCGGTAGTGGGCGACGTCGACGCGGCTCTTGAACTGGATGTCGCGGCGCAGATCGAACTTGTCGGCGACATGGTTGAGGTAGCGTTCGGTCTCGGGCTGGCTGGCGAACCGTTCGTCCCAATTCCACTCGTCGAGCAGCTCCGGTGAGAAGGAGTAGCCATAGGTGTAGCTCTCGGAGTCGAAGCGGGCGCCGGGATAGCGGTTCCAGTACCAGGTGCCGCCAACACCCGTCCCAGTCTCGAACACGCGGACCTTGAGGCCGAGCTCGCGCAGCTTATAGAGCTGATAGAGACCGGAAACTCCGGCGCCGATGACGATGGCGTCGAAATCGACGGCGGCCTCAGTCGCGGCGTTGAGGGCAAACGTGTTTGCGGCAGCCATGATCCGTTTCCCTTGACCGAGAAATCGTAAGGTAGCGCTATCAATTTCGCGCGTTCGGCCCGCGCCCGCAACAAATGTCCTTGCATAGCCTCATGCGGAAGATCGATGAGCGCGCCGCTCGGCTTCACAGAATGCGCCGACGGTGATAGGTTGGCCGCCGGTATTGGTCCGACTGCGGAGTTCTCTGCCCGTGCAAGTCCTCGTTCGCGATAACAACGTCGATCAGGCTCTCAGAGCCCTGAAGAAGAAAATGCAGCGCGAAGGGGTGTTCCGGGAAATGAAGTTGCGGCGCAATTACGAGAAGCCGTCCGAACGCCGCGCCCGCGAAAAGGCCGAGGCGGTGCGCCGCTACCGCAAGCTGCTGCGCAAGCGCATGGAGCGCGAGGGGTACTAGACTCTCGGGTCGAGAGGATTTAGTTGGCTCGGGAAATCGTCATCGACTTCGATTTCCGGGCAGATCAACCCGCTGGCGGCGAGATTCACAGAATCCGTAATTTTTTGGACTTATTCCGCGCCTGCGGTGAGGACGGCTGGGCGTCCATGCCCTTACAGCAGGTCGATCAAGCCACAAACCAACTTCACGTCGCGGTTCGCTCTAAACGGCGCGTTAGAAAAATTGCTGCCTTGATCAATGATTTGCTGGAAAAGCATTTCCTAGCAAACCAAGCAAGGCTGTCTAACGTGTAGCGGCTCCTCCTCCGCGAAGCGGGGGAGGGGAACCATGCGAAGCAGGGTGGAGGGGGCGATCCGGGCACCGATAAAAACGTTCGGTCTAGCGCGCAATTTGCGCCGTACCATGAGCTTGCCCGAAGTGGTGCTATGGCAGGCCCTGCGGGGCGGACAGGTCGGCGGGCTACGCTTTCGCCGGCAGCATCCGGTTGGCCCCTATATTCTCGATTTCTACTGTCCGTCGGCGCACTTAGCGATTGAGGTGGACGGCTCCGCGCATGACACGGCAAGCCAAGTACAACACGACGAGCGGCGAGTGGCGTGGCTTGGGAAACGTGGGATCAAGGTACTGCGCGTCCTTGCAAGAGACGTGTTGCGGGACGAAAGCCTCGAAGGCGTTCTGCGCGGAATCGAAGTGGCGGCCGCCCCCTCCGGCTCGCGATGCTCGCCACCTCCCCCGCTTCGCGGGTGAGGAACCTACCCTCTTACTCCAACGCCTTGACGATCTCGTCGCACATCTTCTTGGCATCGCCGAACAGCATCATCGTGTTGTCGCGATAGAACAGCTCGTTCTCGACCCCGGCATAGCCCGAGGCCATCGAGCGCTTGACGAAGAGCACGGTCTTGGCATGCTCGACATCGAGGATCGGCATGCCGTAGATCGGCGACGCGTGGTCGGTCTTCGCCGCGGGATTGGTG
>DASYXG010000020.1:0-4493 GCA_035935235.1 Allostellaceae bacterium | reverse complement strand
CAATTCGATCCGCGCGCGGTCGAGCCGGCCGTGCAGCACCGGCAGATCCTGCATCTCACGGCTCAGCACGTGGGTCAGCGAAAAGCGGCCGAGATGGCGGTCCTTCAGCCCCGCCAGTTCCTCGGCGAAGATGATGTCGCGTCCGGTGCGGTTGCCATATAGCAGCACAAACCGGCTCGCAGGCTCGCGCGCCAGTACGGTCCTGAGGTGAGACATCACCGGGGTGATCCCCGAGCCGCAGGCGGCCGCGACAATGGTGCGGGGGCCGTCCGGCGGCGGCAGGATGAACTGCCCGGCCGGGGTCATCACGTCGATTTCGCCGCCGCGTCTCAGCTCGTCGTGAACGAAATTTGAAAACACGCCGACGACGACACGCTTGACCACGACACGCAGCTCGCCGTCGTCGAGACCCGAGCAAATCGAATAGGAGCGGCGGATGTCTTCTCCCGCGATTTGGGCGCGCAGAGTCAGGTATTGGCCGGGTAGGAAACGATAGGCGCGCTCGAGGGGTGCCGGCACGGCAAAGGCGAGCGACACCGCGTCGTCGGTCTCCCGGCGCAGGTCCGCAATGGTCAGCCTGTGAAAGCGCGGCGCTACCACTTCGCGTCCGGGTAGGCCCGCTGGAGGAACTGCAATTCGGCGAGGATGTAGCCGAGATGCTCCGAATGGCGGCCATGACGCCCGCCCGACTGCAGCCAGCCGTCGGCGGGCCGCGTCAGGGTCGCTTCGGCGAGCACGGCATCGACAGTCTCACTCCACTCCTCTTGCAAAGATGCGGCGTCGCCCTCGAACATCTCGCCGGTATAGGGCCATAGCGCATCCAATGCCTGCTGCGCCCGGCGATGGCTTTCCTCGGTGCCGTCGCCGAGGCGGATCAGCCAGTCACCGGCATGGCGCAAATGGTATGCCGCCTGATGTCTGGCATCGTCGGCAATGCCAGCGAGGGTCGCGTCCTTCGATCCCGCCGTTTGCCGCCAGAACGGCGCGACGTAGGCGCTATAGAGGAATTGCCGGGTGATCGTCATGGCGAAATCGCCGTTGGGCTGCTCGACCAGCAGCAAGTTGCGAAAAGCGGACACGTCGCGGCGATAGGCGAGCGCGTCCTGGTCGCGGCCCTTGTCCTCGATGGCGCCGGCGTAGTCGTAGAGCGCGCGCGCCTGGCCGATCAGGTCGAGCCCGATATTGGCGAGCGCCAATTCCTCTTCCAACAGCGGCGCGTGCCCGCACCATTCCGATAGCCGGTGAGCGAGGATCAGCGCGTCGTCGGCGAGCCCGAGCACGTAGTCGAACGACACAGTGGCGGCTTTCGCGGCCATCACATATCGCCGACTTCTTTCGGCACGGTATAGAAGGTCGGATGGCGATAGGGCTTGGCCGTCACCGGCTCGAATAGGTCGGCTTCGTCGGCGGGATCGGAGGCGGTGATCGCCGTCGACGGGACCACCCACAGCGACACGCCTTCACCGCGCCTGGTGTAGACGTCGCGCGCCGCTTGCAACGCCATCTCGGGATCGGCGGCATGGACACTGCCGACATGGCGGTGTGCCAGCCCCGCCTTGGCGCGGATAAAGACTTCCCACAGCGGCATCAGAGGGTCGCTCATCGCCGCATAACCCGCATGCGTCCTTCGAGGCCTCGCTGCGCGAGGCGCCTCAGGATGAGGATCGTTGAAGAGGCCATCAAATGTCGTTCCTCATCCTGAGGTGCGACCAAAGGGAGCCTCGAAGGACGCATTGCCGGTCATGCAGCCTCGACGCGGTGCTTGGCGGCATAAGCCAGCGCGGCGTCGCGCACCCAGGCGCCGTCGTCGTGCGCCGCCTGACGGTCGGCGAGGCGCTCGCGGTTACAGGGGCCGTCGCCGGCGATAACACGACGGAATTCGGCCCAGTCGATCGCGCCGATGTGCCAATGCCCGCTCTCTTTGTCGTGGCTTAGCTTCGGATCAGGAATCTTCAGCCCGAAATACTTCGATTGCGGCGCAGTCGCGTCGATAAAGCGCTGACGCAATTCGTCGTTGGAGACCCGCTTGATCTTCCACCGAGTCGAGTCGTCGGTGTGCGGCGAGTCGCTGTCATGCGGGCCGAACATCATCAGGCTCGGCCACCACCAGCGGTCGAGCGCATCCTGCGCCATCGCCCTCTGTTCGTCGCTGCCCCGGCAGAGCGTCAGCATGATCTCGAAGCCCTGGCGCTGGTGGAAACTTTCCTCCCTGCAGATGCGGATCATCGCCCGCGCATAAGGCCCGTAGGAACAGCGGCACAGCGGAATCTGGTTCATGATCGCGGCGCCGTCGACCAGCCAGCCGATCGCCCCGACATCGGCCCAGGTAAGGGTCGGGTAGTTGAAGATCGAGGAATATTTGGCCGCGCCGGACAGCAGCTGCTCGACCAGCTCCTCACGCGAAATGCCGAGCGTTTCGGCCGCGGCATACAGATAAAGCCCATGCCCGGCCTCGTCCTGCACCTTGGCGAGGAGGATCGCCTTGCGTTTCAGGGTCGGTGCGCGGGTCAGCCAATTGCCTTCCGGCAGCATGCCGACAACTTCCGAATGCGCGTGCTGCGAAATCTGCCGGATCAAGGTGCGGCGGTACGCATCGGGCATCCAGTCGTTGGGCTCGACCTTGTCCTCGCGCGCCACCCGCGCCTCGAACCGCGCGAGGCGGGCCGCGTCATCGGCTGGACGGGCGATATCGTTCATGCGCTTCAATATAGTGCCGGAAGCGCATGACGGCCCGGCAAAATCGCGGGAATTCGTCGGGGGACATCCCCCAAAACCTGCGATACAGTGGCAGAAGGTATCAATTGCTTATCATCGCCCACGTCCCAGGGAGACGAAGCTGATGCAATACAAGCGCATTTCGGCCGATTGCCATCTCGACATGCTCTGGCTGCCGCCCGACCTGTTCACGCGAAACGCGTCGAGCAAGCTGAGGGACCTGATGCCGTTTGTTGAGAAACAGGCGGACGGGACCGAGGTCTGGACCGACAGGAACGGCGCCAATTACGGCCAGTGCGGCGGGGTCGGCGCCACCGGCACGCCATGGGTCAAGGGCAAGCAGCTGCGCGCCGACAAGATGGCCGAGGCCGGTCTTTATAGCGACTATTTCGAAAAGGGTATGCGGCGCCCCGGCGACCCGCATCTGCGCGTCAAGGATCTGGATCGCGACGGCGTCGACGCCGAGGTCATCTACGGCATCCTGGCGGCCTGCGCCAAGATGCAGGACCCCGAAGCCGCCGACGAGATGCTGCGCATCTACAACGACTTCATGCACAATTTCACCAGCTATTACCCCGACCGCATGATCGGCCTCGCCTGCCTGCCCTATAACAATATCGAGGGCGCCGCGCGCGAAGTCCGCCGCGTCGCGAAGATGGGGATGAAGGGGGTCGAGCTTTCCTGCTCATGGCACATGACGGGGATGTGGCACCCGATGTGGGATCCACTATGGGAAGCGGTCAACGAGACGCAGCTGCCGCTGCATTTCCACACCTTCCCGGCGGTCGATCCCGAGCTGCGCAAGACGCTTGAGCCGGAAATTTCCCGCCGCATGACCTATAGCGGCCTGGTCCGGTTTCAGATGACGCTGGCGACGATCCTGACCGATTTGATGGGCGCGGCGGTGTTCGAGCGTTTCCCGAACATCCGCGTCGTGTTCGGCGAGAGCGGCATCGGCTGGATCCCCTACGTCATCGACCGCATGGACTTCGAGTACAAGGACCAGTACCAGGACCTCAAGCTCAAAAAGATGCCGAGCGAGTACTGGCGCAACCAGTGCCGGGCGACCTTCCAGTACGACCGCATCGGCACCAAGCTGATCGAGGATATGGGCGTCGAGACCCTGATGTGGGGTTCGGACTTCCCGCATCCGGACGGTGTGTGGCCGGAATCGGTGAAGTATATCGACGACCAGTTCAGCCACCTGCCCGCCGACGTCAAGTTCGCGATGACTTGCGGAAACGCCGCGAAGTTCTACGGGCTGACCAACTGACTTGAGCGGCTAGCCGCTCAAGTCACCCCGGCAAAGGCCGGGGGTCCTAAGACGATGAAGCGCGCTCCTTCGGGGGCGCGCTTTGTTATGTCGCGCTCGGATCGGCGACACCTGGGCCTGGATAGCCGCGGTGAATGTCGTTTTCGTAATAATTCGCTGGCGGCCGGTAGGCTGAAGAACATCCCGCCGCCGCGGCCAACGCCAAGACCACGCAAAACAACCGGACAAGCTGTTGCATTCTGGCCGCCTCCGAGGCTGTGTTTGCTCGCGCAACGGGCAATCTTAAACCTGTCGTGGTTTCGAGTGTTGCGCACTGATCCGGGTCAAACCTCTCATCCAAACGGCGCACGCGTTGTCGGCGATAGCCGGCGCGGCTAAGGTGCGGGCATGACGACCGACCCCTCACGCCTCGCCCTTGGTGGCAAGACGCTGTACGGCTCACGCGTCGGCATCTTGATGCTGGAGACCAAGTTTCCGCGCATCCCCGGCGATATGGGCAACGGCA
>DASYXG010000019.1:0-53930 GCA_035935235.1 Allostellaceae bacterium | reverse complement strand
TCCTCACCATTCTTTTGAACTTCGCTGTGCACAGGGTCTTCGCGATTATTGCTCCGCGCCACGAAAGGCTCGCAGCCCCATAGCGCGGGAAAAGGACCGCTATCGGCGCAACCTCGCCATTGGCGCGTGTGTCGGCGAAGGACCGGGATCTTATCCGAAGCAGACGCCGGGTAGTCGGCCGCCATCGATTCAGGGTGGAAATGCCAACTGAGGCACCCCGCAGATCAAATCGCTTGACAATGTACCTGTTTTGTTCTATGAACGGCCCCATTGGTAACGCAATCGCTGGAACTCGCCGTGCCAGGGATGTTGGGCGGTTTCGAAAAATCCCGGGTTGGAGACGCAGGGCGGAAGTGTCATCGCCTGTCAATGTCCAGCGGATTCAGGCGAAATACGACGCACCCGGTGCATTAGTGCGATCCGAGCCCGCTGTTCCCACTGATACATCGCTGTTCCGCCGCTGATAAGCCCGCTGTTTTCTCGCTGTTAATCCGCTGTTAATTTGCTGTTTTCGCGGCCAAAACGGGCGTTTAATCAGAGAGTTAGATATTTTTTATCTAGACAGAGAACAGCAAATGACCAAAACGCTCCGCTCCGACATCACCCGCGACGGGCTGCACCGCACCCCGCACCGCGCCTTTATGCGGGCGATGGGCCTCGACGACGCGGCCATCGCCCGGCCGATGATCGGCGTCGTGTCGATGAAGGGCGAGCAGACGCCGTGCAACATGACCCACGGCTTCCAGGTCGAGGCCGCCAAGGAGGGCATCGCCGGCGCCGGCGGCATGCCGCGCGAGTTCACCACGATCTCGGTCTCCGACGGGATCAGCATGAACCACGAGGGGATGAAGTTCTCTCTCGTCTCGCGCGAGCTGATCGCCGACTCGATCGAGGCGGTGGTGCACGGCCTCGCCTATGACGGGCTGGTCGGCTTCGGCGGCTGCGACAAGACCTTGCCCGGTGTGCTGATGGGCATGGTCCGCTGCAATGTGCCGTCGGTATTCCTTTACGGCGGCGCCGCGCTGCCCGGCCGGTTCAACGACAAGGATGTGACCATCCTCGATTCCTACGAGGGTATCGGCGCGGTGCTGACCGGCGAGATGGACGAGGCCGAGCTGGCCCGGCTCGAGCGCGCCTGCCTGCCGACGGTCGGCGCTTGTGCCGGCCAATTCACCGCCAACACCATGGCGATGGTCTCGGAAGCGCTCGGCACGAGCGCGCCCAACGTCTCGATGATTCCGGGTGTCTACAGTGAGCGCGCCGGCCATGCCCGCCGCGCCGGCGAGATCGTGATGCGCGCGGTGCTCGGCAACGGCCCGCGCCCGCGCGACATCGTCACCCGCAAGGCGTTGGAAAACGCTTGCGCGATCGTCGCCGCGACTGGCGGCTCCACCAACGCGGCACTGCACATCCCGGCGATCGCGCACGAGGCCGGGATCGAATTCGACATGGACGCGGTCGCGGAAATCTTCGCCCGCACGCCGCTGATCTCCGATCTGCGGCCGGGGGGCCGTTTCACCGCACGCGACGTGCACGAGATTGGCGGCGCCGCGGTCATCATCCGCGCGCTGATCGAACTGGGTGCGATCGACGGCTCGTGCCTGACGGTGACGGGTGAGACACTGGCGCAGGCCTATGGCGGCGCCGCGGCGCCGGACGGCGAAGTGGTGCGGTCGGCGGGGAACCCGATCGCGCCCGACAGCGGCGTCGCGGTGCTCAGGGGCAATCTCTGTCCCGACGGTGCGCTGATCAAGGTCGCCGGGCTTAAGACCCTGGTACACGAGGGCCCGGCCCGCGTCTTCGAGAGTGAACAGGACTGCGCCCATGCGGTCGAGGCGCGCAACTACCGCGAAGGCGAGGTGCTGATCATCCGCAACGAGGGCCCGGTCGGCGGACCGGGGATGCAGGAGATGCTCGGCGTCACCGCGCTGATCTACGGCCAGAAGATGGGCGAGAAAGTCGCGCTCGTCACCGATGGGCGCTTTTCCGGCGCGACGCGCGGCATCTGCGTCGGCTATGTCGCGCCCGAGGCGGCGATCGGCGGGCCGCTGGCGCTGGTTCGCGATGGCGACACGGTCCGTATCGATTGCACCGCACGGCGGATGGATCTGCGCGTCGACGCGGCGGAGCTGGCGCGGCGCCGCTCTGCCTGGAAGCCCGCGCCGCCGCGCCACAAAGCCGGCCTCCTGGCTAAATACGCGGCCCAGGTCGGCCAGGCGAACAAGGGTGCTGTTACCCATCCGGGTGGTGCCGAGTGGCCCTGGTTCGACCGCTGATTGATGATATTATCTCTCAGCGCTATCGATTGCCGATTTTGCATAGGTGCTAGCGCCGTTTGATGCCCGGTGCGGGGCGCGATGTACTTGAACGCGCTTGTCGGTTAAGTCAGGTTGTCTGCCGCTTTCAAGCCAACAAAATCGAGCAGGGATAGCTTCACCGACCGGAGCCAGGCGGAGGAGCACCTATGGACGACGTCATCGAAAAATCGGCAATGCGCAAGATCTACTGGCGCCTGCTGCCTTTCGCAGTGGTTTGCTATCTGCTCGCCTATATCGACCGGATCAACGCGAGCTTTGCGGCGCTGACCATGCGCGGCGATCTCAAGCTGACAGCCGCCGATTACGGCTTTGCGGTCGGCACCTTCTATTGGGGTTATTTCATCTTCGAGGTGCCGAGCAACGTCGTGCTGGAGAAGGTCGGGGCGCGGCTTTGGATCGCCCGGATCATGATTACGTGGGGCATCTTCGCGGCGCTAACCGCCACGGTAGGCAACTTCGCGCAATGGGCCGGCATCTCCAACACGGTGTCGCTCAGTATCATCAGATTTTTGCTTGGCGCCGCCGAGGCCGGTTTCTTCCCCGGCATCGTGCTCTATTTCACCTATTGGTTCCCGACCTACCACCATGCCCGCATCGTTTCCGGCTTCCTGGTCGGCCTGCCGATCGCGGTGGCGGCGGGCGCACCAGTCTCGACGGCGCTCCTGGGCCTTAACGGCCACTTCGGCCTCAGCGGCTGGCAGATCATGTATATCGCCGAAGGTGTGCCGACCGTGATCCTCGGGCTGATCACTTTCTTGGTGCTGACCGACAAGCCGGACCAGGCGAAGTTTCTGACGGATGCGGAAAAGTCCTGGCTCACCGCCAAGCTCGCTTCGGAACGCGCGGCCAAGGAGGCGGTGAAAAAATTCGGTTTCCTCGAAGGGATGTACAATCCCAAGGTGCTACTGCTGGCGCTCAACTATTTCGGCATCGTCGTCGCCAGCCTCGGCATCCTGTTCTTCGTGCCGCAGATGATCAAAGACATCGGCGTCACCGACAACATGACCGTCGGCTGGCTGACCATGATCCCCTATATCTGTGGCGGCATCGGGCTGGTCGGCTGGGGTTACATTTCCGACCGCATGGGCGAGCGGCGGTGGAACCTGCTGGGCGCCTGCGCTGTTTCGGCGATCGGGTTGACCATCGCTGGCGCGACTGTCGGCACCTGGTGGTCGGTCGTCGGGTTGTGCATCGCGACCTTCGGGTTCTACGGGTCGAAGGGGCCGTTCTGGTCGATGCCGCCAATGTTCCTCACTGGCACCGCGGCCGCCGCCTCAATCGCTTGGATCAATTCGATCGGCAATCTCGGCGGCTTCTTCGGGCCCTGGTATGTCGGCGTCATCAAGGATTGGACCGGCAATTACGCCGGCGGCGTCTACGGCCTTGCCTTCCTTTGCCTGATTTCCGCGATCGTCTGTGCGCTGTTCCTGGAGATCCCGAACCCTGCGGGGCGCGAGAGCCAACCGCGAATCGGGTCGAGAGCGGCCGATGAGGCGAGCCCGGCGCAATAGTCGCGCCGCCTACCGGCGATCGGGGAGCGCCAGCAGACTCTCCGGTTGCTGGGGGTCGTGGCTGCATTTCAGGTATTTGCTGCCGTATTTGCTAACCGCGACGACAACCGGTACCTCGCGACCGCGCTGCTCGATGTAGAAGCTCCAGCGGCCGGCCTCGATCGCGGCGATCGCGTCGTCTTGGCTAAGCCACCAGTGTGCGCCGTCGCGATTGACGCCGCCGACGCTGCGAATGCGGCGGTCGTGGTTCATCAGGTCGGAACGGACGATCGAGCAGATCAAGTAGCGCGGTGGCACTGGCAACTCGCGATTGAGGGACAATCACGGTACCAGAAAGGGCCAACTAGCCCTAGAATCCCAAAGTTGCGATTTCGAGAGTCCGCGGCGCCGGCAATGGCGCTTGCGGCGCTTCTAATCGCTGCCCGTAACATTGCGCGCGCTGTTCGGCGATCAGCCGGTGAAAGCTCGGATCGGCCTCCGCGCAGGCAGAGAGCGCCGCGCCCTTGGTCCGTTCGTCCGGAAACGCCTCGCGATAGATCGTGCTCAGCGCCGGCATCAGCGCGAGGGTGATTGAGGCGAGCAGGATGGCGGCGATCGACAACACCTTCATGCCGCCGGTTTAGCGGCAAGCGCTGAAGAATCCCTGAACCTGAGGCGTTATTCGCGCCGAAACGTCACCACCAGCACGTCGCGGTGGCCGGGCCGCGCCGGGTCGAGTGGGGTCACTGGGGTCACGCCGTGATAGACCCGATTGTCGTCGGTGACGGCCGCGTCGAGCGGCTCAGTCAGGGTGAAGCTGCCGATCGGATTGCGTCGCAGATCGGCGATCGTCGTCTCGCCGCTCTGGACGTTGACCCGGGCGACCAGCAGCACCAACACCCAATCGACCCCATCGCGGTGCATGCCCTCAGGGGTCGGCCGGCCTTCCACCCCGGCGCGCGCCTCGATGCGGAATTGGTGAATTTCGACATGCCAGGAAGCCGGCCGGGTCTTTTCCGGCGTCAACCGGTCGAACAGGCGGTTGCAAGCGCCGAGGATAGCGCGCAGCGCCGGGTGCGCCGCGATGCGGTCGGTGACCGGCTCGAACCACCGTTCGATGTCACCGTTGAGTGGGTTGTAATCGCGGCTCTGGTAGTGCGGCTGGTGCGGTTTCCTCGTGAATCCTTCCCGGGTGGCGCGGAACACGGCGAAACGGCGGCGGCGGTAGCGCCCGCCATCGGCCATATAGGTGTCAACGCCGAGATCGTCCCAGCTTGCCGCGAAGCTGCCGCAATCGGCGAGCCCCGCGCCTTCCAGCACCGCGCGCATCTCCGGCGCGCGCACCAGAGCGAAGCCGGTTCGAGTGACGGATCGGGCGATATCGGCGAGGCTTTCGTCCATCTTCTTTCCAGGCTTGCTGCTCATGGCAGGGCAGGCGCACCATAGTCTTTCCGCTCGGCAAACGACAGGAACTCGCTCCATGGCCGACGATCAAAACAGTGACTTTGCCGCCATCTTGCGCCGCAACGGGCTGAAAATCCCGGAGGAACGACGCGAGATCATGCGCGACGCGGTCGAGAAGATGCAGGCGCTCCTGAGAGTGCTCGACGACCCGCTCGCTTATGAGGACGAGCCGGCCGCGTTGCCGCGCTACGACCTTGGAGCCAAGCGATGAGCGCCGTAGCCCTGCCGACCTTGGCCGAGGCTGGCCGCAAGATCGCCGCCGGCGAATTGTCGCCGGTGGCGCTGGCCGAGGATGCCTTGGCGCGCGCCGCCGCGTTGCAGCCCAAGCTCGACGCTTTTATCGAGATCACTGCCGAGCGCGCTCGGGCCGCTGCGCGCCGTGCGGAGAAGGAAATCGCCGGTGGCCGCCGCCGTGGCCCGCTGCACGGCATTCCCTATGGCCTTAAGGACATCTATGACGCGGCCGGGCTGCGCACGACCGCACATTCGCGGCTGTTGCTCGACAATGTCGCGACGGTGGACGCCGAGACCACTGCTCGGCTCGAAGCGGCGGGGATGATCCTCATCGGCAAGCTGGCGACGCACGAATTCGCCACCGGCGGCCCGGCCTTCGACCTGCCGTTTCCGCCGGCGCGCAATCCGTGGAACCCGGCGCATTTCACCGGCGGGTCGAGTTCGGGCTCGGGCGCCGCGGTGGCCGCCGGCATCGTGCCGCTGGCGATGGGATCTGACACCGGCGGCTCGATCCGCCTGCCGGCCGCCTATTGCGGCACGGTCGGGCTGAAACCGACTTACGGCCGGGTCAGCCGCCGCGGGGTGGCGCCGTTGTGCTACAGCCTCGACACTACCGGGCCGCTGACCTGGACGGTCGAGGATGCCGCGCTGTCGCTGCAAGTGCTCGCCGGCCACGACCCGCGCGACCCCGGCTCGGCCGATATGCCGGTGCCGGACTACACCGCCGCGTTGCGCGATGGGATCAAGGGCCTGCGCATCGGCTATTGCCGCGCCTTTAACGCCGATGGCGAGGTCGAGGCCGAGCAATTCGCGGCGCTAGACCAGGCGGCCCAGACTCTCGCCAGGCTTGGCGCCGAGGTGGGCGAGGTGACGCTGCCGCCCAACGCGCAGTTCCAGGCCTGTGCGCGCACGATCTCGCATAGCGAGAGCTTTACGATCCATGCCAAGGATTTGCAGGAGCATCCGGAGCTCTACGCCCGGGTCACCCGCGAGCGGCTGATGCTTGGGGCTTTCGTCAGCGCCCGCCAATACGTCCAGGCGCAGCGGCTCCGCCGCATCCTGACCCGCAGGGTCGACGCCCTGTTCGAGAGCTGCGACGTGTTGCTGACCGCAGTCATCCCCGGTCCGGCCCCGGTGCTCGAGGAGACCGACGATGGGCCGTGGCGCAAACAACAGCCGCTCGCCTCGGTATTCAACGTCACCGGCCATCCGTGCATGGCACAGCCCTGCGGCTTTGCCGCGAACGGCCTTCCGCTGTCGGCGCAGTTTGTCGGCCGCCACTTCGACGAGGCCATGCTGCTGCGCGTCGGCCATGCTTACGAGCAGGAGGCGGGCTGGATCAGGAAACGGCCCGCATTGGCCACCTTATAGGAGGACACGATGCCCTCGATTGTCGGCACCTGGAAGCTGGTCCGCGCTACCGCCAAGGATGGCGGCGGCGCTCTGTTGCCCGAGCCGTACGGCGGCAAGGGCATCGGTCGCGTTACCTTCACCGCCGACGGGCGCATGCAGTCGGTGGTCTGCGACGGGCGCAAGGAAATGCCTGCGAGCGTGGCGCGCGACTACAGTTCCTATTGTGGCAACTACACTTTTGATGGCACGCGGCTAGTGACGCGCGTCGATGCGGCCTCCGACCCGAGCCGGATCGGCAGCGATCAGGTCCGCGGGGTGCGCTTCGAGGGTGAGCTGGTGGTACTTTCCCCACCGCCGCGCCAATCAGCGGGCAATCAGGAGTACCGCGAACTCACCTGGCAGCGCATTTCACCGGAGTAACATCACGGGCGCTCGACGGAAGATCCTTCAGCGCGGCGTCGCTGCCGTGAGTTCAACCACATAGCTATAGCGGTCTCTATAGGTCTTGAAGAGGGTGCCGGGCAGCGTTGCGAGCCTGTTCCGGGTGTAATGAGCCCCGGTGTCGAATGTCCGCGCCGTGCGGTAGCCGCTTGCTTCGACGGCCGAAGCCACCGCCGTCGAGTAGGAGCCATAGGGATACGCGAACGTACTGATTGGCACGCTCAGCCGCTCCTCGAGCCAGGTCTTGCTGCCGGCGAGCTCGTTTTGAAGCTTTGAGGGGCTGTCGATGCCGGACAGCGCCACATGCGAGCACGTATGGCTGCCGATAGTCATCCCGGCGCCCAGCAGCGTCTGCAGCTGCTCGATGGTCATGAAGTTCCCGTGCTCGAGATAGCCTGTAACCACGAAGAACGTCGCAGTGAAACCGTATTTCTTCAGCAGCGGGAAGGCATAGTCGAACTGGTTCTGCCAGCCGTCGTCGAACGACAGGATCACCGGCCGCCCTGGCAGCGGCAGACCGAACTGCAGAAAGTCAGCTAGGTTGTCGAACGACACAGCCTCGTAGCCGTTGTCTTTCAGATATTTGAGCTCGCGCTCGAAATTGTCCGGAGTCTCGAACAGGGCGCCCATCGACTCGTAGCCCAGCGGCCGTTCGGGTGCGACATGATGGTAGATGAGCACCGGCATGTCGACGGCGCGCGGCGAGGTTACCCGTGCCGCCGCCTCCATTTCCGCCGCTTCGACAGCCGAGATGCCGGCTAGCGGATCGCGTCGGGGAGGTTCCTCGAACAGCGCGCGCGCAGGCGCGACGAATGGGGCAAGCAGCATCCCCGCCGCGACGGCCAATCCAGATCTGCGCGTGTACATCTGCGTGGGGGCTCGCTGACGGCGTTGTTTCTATCGGGAAAGGTCAAAAAATGATGAGTCTAATCATCCTCTGCGCTGATCTGTCGCAGTGGCCTGGCCGGCTACTTGGTATCGTCGCGCGCTGCAAAAGTGGAGGTGGCGATGGCGGAATTCGCGAAGCGGCAGATCGGCTGCACCAAGCTCAGGGTCACCGAGTTGGGTCTCGGCTGCGCGACGTTGGGCGGCAGCCGGA
Organism: Allostellaceae bacterium; assembly: GCA_035935235.1. Lineage (GTDB taxonomy): Bacteria > Pseudomonadota > Alphaproteobacteria > ATCC43930 > CGMCC-115725 > DATARH01. The sequence goes on along the minus strand of DASYXG010000019.1, from coordinate 45,531 downwards.
TCGACGTTGCCCGCCAGGCGGCCGAGGAGATCGTCACCGCTGCCTGGGACGCGGGCGTGCGTTACGTGGATGCCGCACCATTCTACGGTGTCGGGCAGGCCGAGCGTGCGGTCGGCGACGCGATGCGCGACCATCGGCGCAATGAATGGGTGCTATCGACGAAGGTCGGGCGGCTGCTCAAGCCCAACCCGACTGGAGTCCACGCCGACGGCCGCCACCATCCGCTGCCGTTCGACCCGGTCTACGATTATTCGTATGACGGCATCATGCGCTCGTTCGCTGACAGCTTTCAGCGGCTCGGCCTGGCGAAGATCGACATCCTCTATGTCCACGACATCGGCCGTTACCAGCATGGCGACGCGCATCCTGGGCACATGAAGATCCTGCGCGACAGCGGCTACCGCGCACTCCGAGAACTGCGCGCCGCAGGTGCGGTATCGGCGATCGGCATCGGCGTCAACGAGCGCGAGGTGCTTTTGGAGGCGATGGAATGGGGCGAGTGGGACGCGTTCCTGCTCGCCGGCCGCTACACGCTCCTAGAGCAGGCGCCGCTCGACGACCTTCTGCCCAAGTGCCTCGCCGCGGGGACGTCGATTGTCGTCGGCGGGCCGCTGAATTCCGGCATCCTCGCCGGGCGCGACACCTGGAACTACAACCCCGCGCCGCCGTAGGTGATGGCGCGGGTCAAGGCCATCGCCGCGATCTGCGAGGCGCACAACGTGCCGCTCCCCGCCGCGGCGCTGCAATTCCCGCTGGCGCACAAGGCGGTGGCCGCGATCATCCCGGGCCCACGCAATGCCGCCGAGTTCATCCAGAACCTCGGGCTGCTCGCGCATCCGATCCCGGCTGCGCTATGGTCCGATCTGCGGCAAGCCAAGCTGCTTCACCCCGACGCGCCAGTACCGGAGGCCCGATCATGAGCGCATCAATGCCGAACACCATTCAGGACGGCCTTATCGACGCCGCTACGCGCGTGCTGCCGGGTGGTACCTTCGGCAACATGGCCGGCGATGTCGTGATCCGCGAGGGGCGCGGCGGCCGGGTATGGGATGAAAACGGGAAGGAATACGTCGATTTCCTTCTCGGATCGGGGCCGATGCTGGTTGGTCATGCGCATCCCGAGGTGACCGTCGCGGCTCAGGCGCGGATCGCGCAAGGGACCACGTTCTTCGCCAATAACCGCTGGGGCATCGAACTCGCCGGGGCAATCGTCGAGGCATCGCCGTGCGCCGAGCAGGTGCGCTTTGTCTCGACGGGCTCCGAAGCCGACCTCTACGCGATGCGCGTCGCCCGCGCCTTCACCAAGCGCGACAAGGTGCTCAAGTTCGAGGGCGGTTATCACGGCATGAGCGACTATTCGCTAATGAGTCTGGCGCCCAAGCGCTCGGCCAATTTTCCGGCGGCGGTGCCCGACAGCGCCGGCATCCCTCGCTCCTTGCGCGACGAGATGCTGATCGCGCCGTTCAACAATATCGACGCCGTCGCCGGCATCGTCCGCGAGCACAAGGGCGAGATCGCCGCGATCATCCTCGAGCCGTTCCAGCGCATCATCCCACCGGCGCCGGGGTTCCTCGCGGCGCTGCGCAAGCTAACGGCGGAGAACGATATTCCGCTGATCTTCGATGAGGTCGTCACCGGGTTCCGCCTCGCCTATGGCGGAGCGCAGGAATATTACGATGTTGTTCCCGACCTCTGCACCTTGGGCAAGGTGATCGGCGGCGGGTTTCCGCTGGCGGCGATTGCGGGGCGCGCCGACATCATGGCGCATTTCGACAAAGGCAAGGTCGGCGACGACGGTTTCCTGATGCAGATCGGCACGCTATCGGGCAATCCGGTAGCCGCCGCCGCCGGTTTGGCCACCCTTGATATATTAAAGAGACCAGGCGCTTACGATCAAATTTTTGCCACCGGACGCGAGCTGATGCAGACCCTCGGCGCGCTGCTCAAGCAGGCCGGCATCCCAGCGCAGGTGATCGGCGAGCCGCCGCTCTTCGAGGTCGTGTTCACCACCGACACCAACCCGATCCGCGATTATGCCGGCGCCGCGCGCGGCGACATGGACACGGCACGGCGGTTCAACGCCCTGCTGCGCGAGCGCGGCATCCTCAAGGGCGAGCAGAAATACTACGTGTCGCTCGCTCACACCGAGGACGACATCCGCCATACCCGCGAGGCTTGGGCCTCGGCGATCAAGGCCCTGACGAACTAGTCGAGTAGAGGCGGCACCAGAAGAGTGGCGAGCACTCGGCCCGGAGCGAGGTCGGCATCGGTGAACCAGCCGGCTGCCGAGCAGATGTTGATGGTGCCGAGCGATTGCCCACGGAAGCGGATCGGCACATTCATGATCGCGCCAATGCCGAGGCTGAAGATCAGCTCGTAATCGGCAAAGGCGGCGCGGACCGCGTCGGGCGAATTTGCGACGAAAATTTCGCCGCGATCGAGCACCTGTTCGCCCCACGGCGTGCCTTGCTTGGGCTTGCGGCCGCTGACCGGATAGGCCATGGGGTCACTGCTATAGAGCCGCTCGACCTCCTGGCTGTCACCATGCAGCCGCATGATCGTGAATAGCCGGAAGCCGATCGCTTTTTGCGCCAGCGCCTCGACCGCGCGGAACATCACGTCCGCCTCGCGCGCACTTGCCGTTGTCTCGGCGAGCGCGGTCAGATCGGCGATGGTGAGAGGTTCGCGGGTCATCGGTCTCGCTGGAGCATGCTAAGCTTGGCTTAGCGAGCGGAGGAAACGCGGTCATGAAGGTCGGTCTGTTCATCAATACGCAGTTCCCGGAGGGCTTCAACGTCGCCGAGCGGGTGCCGGAGATGGTCGAGCAGGTACGCGCGGCGCGTGATGCCGGATTCGCCTCGCTGTGGTTCCCGCATCATTGGCTCACTCACCCTATGCAGATGCTACAGATCACGCCGCTGATGGGATACATCGCGGGGTACGCGCAGGGCATGACGATCGGGCCTAACATCCTGATCCTGCCGCCGCTCAACCCGATGCATATCGCCGAGGAGGCCGCGACCCTCGATGTGCTGACCGGCGGCAACTACATCCTTGGCATCGGCCTCGGCTATCGCCAGCCGGAGTTCGACGCCTTCGGCATTTCGCTCAACGAGCGCGCGCCGCGCTTCAACGAGGCGATCGGCCTGATGCGCCGGCTGTGGACCGAGGATCGCGTCACCCATCAGGGCCGGTTCTACACGATCAACGACTCTGGACTGAGCGTGAAGCCGGTGCGCTCGGGCGGCCCGCCGCTCTACATCGCCGCACAGGCCGAAACCCCAGTACGGCGCGCAGCCCGCATCGGCGATGCCTGGCTCATCGTCAACATCCGTGGCATCGCCAACCTCGTGCCGCTGATGCAGACCTACCGCGCTGCGCTCAGGGAATACGGCCGCACCCCAATCGAATACCCGATTACGGTCGAGTGCTACGTTGGCGAGCGCCACGCGACCGCGCACGAGGAATGCCGTGCGCCGCTCGAATTCAAATACAGCGCTTACGCTGCCTGGGGTATGGAGCACCAAAATTCGGGCTCGTTCGAGGATTTCGCGCGCGACCGCTTCATCATCGGCGACAAGGTCTCGGTGAAGGAGGAGATCGCGCGCTATCACGAAATCCTGGGCGTCGACCATTTCATCATGCGCTGCCAGTGGCCAGGTCTGCCGCAGGAGCGGGCGCTCGCCTCGATCAAGCGTCTCGGCGAGATTTTTGCGGTGTCGTGAGCGTGCGATCGGCCCCGAGACGCTGGGACGGTTGCTGCAACGTTGCGCTATCCGGGCAGGGAGAGGAGCGCCCTGCCCATGACCCGATATGCGCTCGCCCTGGTGCGTTGCGGTTGTCCGCTGTCCCGGCCTTGGCGCAGAGTCTCTGCGACCGGCCGATCCGTGAGCTCACTGCCGCTGTTGCGAAAACCGGAGGCGGGGGAATACGCTCTAGTCGTTTGCCCTCGATCTTGTCGTCAAGGGAGCGACAACGATGACCAAACCGATCTCGGCACTCCTCGTTGCTATCGCCTTGGCCGCGGCCAGCTTCGGTGCGAAGGCGGCGGACATCGCCCGTCCCGGAGCGCCGGCGCCCGCCTTCACCGCGCCGGACATCGCCGGCCATCCCGTGAGCCTTGCCGATTACGCCGGCAAGACAATCATCCTCGAATGGACCAATGATGGCTGCCCGTTTGTCGGCAAGCATTACAACAGCGGCAATATGCAGGCCCTGCAGCGTCGCTTCACCGAGGCGGGCGACATCTGGTTGACGGTCGCGTCCTCGGCGCCGGGCGAACAGGGCTTTGTAACCCCCGACGCGGCGCGCGCCGATATCGCCCGCTGGAATGCCGCGCCGAGCGACTACCTGCTCGATCCGGATGGGGTGGTCGGCCATCTCTACGATGCGCGGGCGACCCCGCACATGGTGGTGATCGACCCCAAAGGCGCCGTCGCCTATATCGGCGCGATCGACGACAAGCGCTCGACCGATCTCGACGACGTGAAGACCGCGAAGAATTATGTCGCCGCCGCGCTCGACGAGCTCGCGGCGGGTAAACCGGTGACGGTTGTTGCGACCCACGATTACGGCTGCAGCGTCAAATACAAGACCAGCTGAACGTGCCAGACTACAGCATCTTCGCGGCCGGCGACGTCGTCCTCCAATCCGGGCTGACCTACCGCAACGCGCAGCTCGCCTATAAGACCCACGGCACGCTCAACGCCGCTAAGTCGAACGCGATCGTTTACCCGACTTCGTTCGGCGCCCAGCACCCCGACCTCGAATGGCAGATCGGTGAGGGCAGGCCGCTCGACCCGAGCAAATACTTCATCGTCATCATGAACAAGTTCGGCAACGGCCTGTCGTCGAGCCCGAGCAACACCCCGCCGCCCTTCGACCGCGGCCGCTATCCGCATTTCACCATGACCGACAATGTGCGCGTGCAGCAGCGGCTGATGCAGGAGGTATTTGGCATCGAGCGGGTCTGCCTCGTCTATGGGTTCTCAATGGGCGCGCAACAGGCCTTCCACTGGGGAGCGCTGTTCCCCGACCGGGTCGAGCGCATCGCTCCGATCTGTGGCTCGGCCAAGACTTCGCCGCACAATTTCGTCTTTCTCGAGGGGGTCAAGGCGGCGCTCATCGCCGACCCGGCGTGGCAGGACGGCTGGTTTGCGACGCAGCCAGTGCGCGGCTTTCAGGCGTTCGGCCGGGTCTATGCGGGCTGGGGATTGTCGCAGGCCTTCTACCGCGAGGAGGTGTGGCGCCGCCTCGGCTTCTCGTCGCTCGAGGATTTTCTCGTCGGCAGCTGGGAGGCTGGCTTCCGGCGGCGCGACGCGAACGACCTGCTGGCGATGCTGTGGATGTGGCAGCACGCCGATATCAGCGCCAACGAGCTTTACGGCGGCGATTTCACCAAGGCATTGGGTGCAATTACCGCAAAGGCGATCGTGATGCCGTGCGAGACCGATCTCTATTTCACCGTCGAGGATAACCGCCGCGAGGTCGCCCGCATGCCGAACGCCGAATTGCGGCCGATCCCCTCTATCTGGGGTCACCGCGCCGGCAATCCGATGTTCAATCCGGAAGACGCCAAATTCATCAACGACGCGGTGAAAGAATTACTGGCTTCTTGACCGATGAGTACCCCTGCGGTGAGGGGACTCCGCTTATCGCCGCGGTGGTTCGCTGCCGATGGTATCGCTGTCGGTCTGGGCCCAAGGCGGCGCGGCGCCGGAGACCAATTGCGATGGCGTTGCGCGTGGCGCCGCGGCGGGTTGCGGCTGAGCCGGCGCGCTGGGTGGCGTCGCGGCGGTCGCGGTGGGCGTCGCCGCGCTCGCGGGCGGTGTCGGGCTGGGCCCGGCCGTAGCGGCGCCGTACGCCTGTAGGAGCGCGAGCCGTGACCGGCCTTCGCGCATCAGGCAGTCCTTCGCCGACGGGTCGAGCGGCAGCGACGGCGGCTCATCGGAATCCAAATCGCAGGTCTCCGCCAATGAGGCGGCCCACCGGTTCTGATCGGCGGCGAGTGCCTTCTGCTGATCCCAGCTCAGCCGCGAGCGGGCTTGATCGAACGCACGCAGCCGTTCGATCGCCAGGGAGCGAAGATCGGCGTCGCCGCAATTAACGACATTGACCGCAGTCGTCGCTGACTTGCACCACGGGTCGAGGAGATCGCCTCGTGCTGCGAAGGCCTGTGGCGCGAAACCCGTGCCGCCCGGTTTTTCACTTGGCTGGACCGTCACGGGGACGGTCGTTTGCTGGGGCGGAAACGGCGATGGAAGCCCCGAGTTCGGCCAATAGGATTGTGCGGTGGCTGTGCCGCCATGCTGAAGACTCACGACCGCTAAGGCGGCGAGCGCACAGCGACGCGACAAGCCGCTTCTTCGCGCGAAACAGGCCGCAAGGGCCAGGTCCTTGGTACGCCAGAACGGCAAAAGAACCCGCCTCCTTGCTTTGTCGTATCCCGTAGTGACACGGGTTCAACGCTGCGCGGAGCGGATCGTTTCCCTCTGGTTAAAGCGGCGTCCTTAGCAATTATGGAGATCGCCCGAGGGGCGCGCGGATCGATATACGGAAGGAAGCTGCGGCAATCCGGCCACCGGGCCAATCCAGCCCGGTAACCGGTATTGCCGTGAACTCCGTTTGACGTTACGGGGCGTAGGTTAGGGAAATCGCCGCGATGCCGGCTGCGACGTTGAGGCCGGTTTGACCCGAAATGCTCAGCGGTTGCAGCGCAATGGTGTTGCCGGAGCCGCCAATCAGGGCGTTGGCGCCGACGCCGACGCCGACGGTCGCGCTGGCGGTGCCGCCGGCATAGCCGCCGGTCAGGGCGCCCGGTTGCAGGTTCGCCTGAGGCGCGAACACGGTCCAAACGATGACGCCCGCCTGGGTATAGCCGATATCCGCGCCGAACTTGGTGATGTTCCCGCTGTAATGCTCGACGACCCCATTTGTCCCGGTCAGCGTGCAGTTAAGCGCGCGCGAGGAACCGAAAATGAAACCCCAGCCGCTCGCGACGTTGCAGCTCAACATGCCGACCGCGACGCCCGAAGCCGCCGAGGCTGGTGAAATCAGCGCCGCCGCCGCGCCGAACACGGCGATGGCCACCGCCGCTACGCGTAGTTTTGTCTTCACGTCCGCCCTCCTTCTAACCGGCGATGTGTGCCGTCGGAGCGAGCAGCATAACGCATTAAGTGCGCGCCCGTTGATTCAGAAAATCGGTGGCCCGCCACACCGATATGAAATCTCCCGCGATGGGTAGCGCCGGCGACTACCTCTGTGCCAGGCCGGCCCGGCGCAACCCCTCATGAAACCGCTCGCGCCCGGCGACGATGGTCGGATGATCGTCGGGGGTCGCGCCCTCGTTTTCGATGACGCGCCCGAGCGTGTATCCAGCAAATTCCCGGTGGAACGCCTGCAAGACCCGGGTAGCCGACGCCCTCTTCCCCGAATGTGCGTGGGCGCTGACAAGATAGAGACGGTTGTACCAGACATTCGGCCACGCCCTGATTGAACGCTGCAGCCATGAGACGGCGTCGGCGTCTCGCCCCATGAAGAAATGAGCGCGACCGATCACCCAGTAGAAATAACCGCGCACCGCGCTTTTGGGGCTAAGCTTGATCGCTCTCTCTGCCTCCGCTATCGCTTCCTCAAATCGCCCGAGATAAAGCAGCTGCTCGCCCTTTTGGGCGTACGCGCGGGCAAATTTGGGAGCGAATTTGATCGTTCGGTCGAAGGCGTCGAGCGCGGCCTGATGCTGCCCTCGGGTACGGCAGAGGAATCCTTGCGCATAATGTGCGAGGAATAGGTTTGGATCGTGGCCCAGGGCCTCATTGATCGCGGCCTCCGCTTCCACAACTTCGGCCGGGCCTGCGTCGTCCCACCGGTTCAGGTACTGGCAAAGAACCGTGGTGGCGGTGAACGCTGCAGTTTCAGCGGCAGAGTCACCAAGCAGCCCCCGCATCAGCTTCGTTCTTCCGGGCGTGACCGGCTTTTCGTAAAGGGTCTTTACGCGGCCAAGGGGATCGCTGCTTCTCATCGCCAACTCTCCCGGAATTCGATTGTGGTTGAACCTTTACGCGAGTGCGCGCGATCGCGCAAACACCCTACCCGATCACTTCCGGTCAACGCTCCGGCATCCCGGCGCGAAGCAGGCCTTGGTGAAACTTCGCGCGCGCCGCGACGACCGTGGGATCGTCGTTCGGAGTTGCGCTTTCTCGCACTTCCACGACAGCCAAGGTGTAGGCCGGGTTGGAAAACCGACGATTGAACTCCGACAGCGCCCGTGTCGCCTGATCCGGCATATCAGCGAGTGCGCAGGCGCTGACGAGATACAAGCGGTTGAACCACAGGTTCGGTCGAGATTCGACCGATTTTCGGAACCAGGGGATTGCCTGTTGATATTCCTCGGTAAAGAAAAGCGCTCGGCCGATGATCCAATGAAACATGCCGATCGAGGGATCGTGAGGGCTGAGTCTGATCGCCTGCTCGACGAAAGGTGGCGCTTCCGCCGGCCGGCCCACAAGAATGAGCTGATTGCCCTTTTGGGCATATGCCCACGCGAAGTTGCGATCGAGTTCGATGGCGCGGCTGAATGCTTCAAGAGCGGAATAGTGCTCGCCACGAGCGCGCTGGATAATCCCGTGCGCGAGGTGCGCCAGCGCATGGTTCGGGTCGATCAATAGCGCCCTGCGAATTGCTTCTTCCGCTTCTTGAAGCTGTTCCTCGCCGGTATCATTCCAGTTGGTCAGATAGTCCGATGCGATTACATCGCCCAAGCGGGCCCAGGTCTCGGCCGAACTCGGATCCAGGGCCGCGGATCGCTGCAGGAGTTGGCGGGTTGCCAGAGTGTGCTCAGGTGCAACCGAGCTGAACAATAAGCTGGTCGCGCGTAGCCTGAGATCGAGCGCGTCCGGCTGCGGCACCTGGTCCGCCCGTCGTCCCTCCGCCCTTACCAGCTGAATGTTCAGCGACGCGGCGATCCTCCCGGTGATTGCATCCTCAAGACCGCCAAGATCGACAAACCTATTCTCGAAGCGATCGCCCCATAGCTGTTCGCCCGATGCGGCGTCGAGCAGCTGAACATTGGTTCGGACGAGGTCGCCGATGCGAGCGATGCTGCCGACGACCAGATAGCGAACGCCGAGCTCGCGGCCGATTTGCCGCGGATCGAGGGCGCTACCCTTATAGGTAAGGGCGGTCGCCGCCGAGATAACGACGATGTCGCGCATCCGCGACAGATCGACAGTCAGATCGCTGGTCACCGCATCGGTGAAATATTCCTGAGCGGGATCGCTGGTCGCATTGCGGAATGGCAGGACCAGGATCGAGGCCTTTTCCGCCTGACGCGTCGTTTCGGGGCCGGCCGGGCGCACCAGCCATGGAGCTGGCGTGCTGGGCTCCTGTTCCCGTACCTCGGCGATAAAGCGGACGCCCTTTCGCGCCACGGTGCGAATGACCGCCTGCGCCGCGCCGCTGTCGCCCACCGCCCGGCGCGCCGCGTTGAGGCGCGTCGTGACCGCCGAGTCCGACACGATCCGGCCGCCCCAGACGGCATCGATCAGATCGTCGCGGCTGACGACGCGGTCGCGGTTTTGCACGAGGTACACGAGGAGATCGAAAACCTGCGGCTCGACCGCGATCTGCTCGCCGCCGCGACGCAGCTCCTGACGGTCAACATCAAGCAAATGTTCGCCAAACTCGAACCGCACGATCCTCCCCCGCTCCGACCGCCGCGATCGTAAGGAAAAGACAAGCTTGTCTTAAGGGTAAATCAATTCCCCCTTCAAGTATCGGGTCCGCCGACCCGCCATGCTTCTCCCATCGACGGCCGCGACGCCGCGAAATGAGGAGAACGGCATGTTCCCGATCGCTCTCAGAAAATCATTTGTCGCCATTCCCGCCATCATCCTTGTGGCGATCGCCTGTGCCGAGATGACGCCTGCGGCGAGGCAGTTCACCACGCTCGCGGCCCACTCTGCTACCGGGTTTCTTTCAAATTTGCGGCACCCTGGCGAACCGGGTCTGGGCAGTGTCGTCTTCGTGGCGGCCGTGCTGTTCGTCTCCGGGGTCGTGAGCGGGCTCGCCGGCTTTGCCTTTTCGGCCATCGCCGCGTGCATTCTCTGGCTGCTGCCGCCGCTGCAGGCGGTGCCGCTGATCATGCTTTTATCCGCCTGCAACCAGCTCCTATCGATCAGCAAGCTGCGCCAGGAGATGACCCTATGGGGCGGCGTCGAGCGCGAAGGAGCGCTGCCCTATATCGTTGGCGGTCTCGCCGGCGTGCCGATCGGCGTCGCGTTGCTACGCACGCTGCCAGCCGGCCTGTTTGCCGGAGGGCTCGGCGCGTTTCTCGTCGCTTACGCCCTGGTGATGCTGTTCATGCCCGGCACCTTGCGTATCGAGGTGTCGGGTCCGAAAGCCGCCGCTGCGGTTGGCGCGCTCGGGGGCGTCGTCGGCGGGTTTTCCGGCTTCGGCGCGTCGGTGCTGGTCGTCTACCTTGGGCTGCGCGGCGTTGGGAAATCGGCCACGCGCGGCATCACCCAGCCCTACATCGTCGCGATGCAGCTGGTGTCGCTGGGCGTACTCGCCGCCACCGATCCGGCCATCTTCAACATCTTCTTCTGGTTCCTGTGGGCGTTGACTCTGCCCGCGGTGCTGCTCGGGTCGGGCACGGGTGTCGCGCTCTATCGTCGCCTCAGCGACACGAATTTTCGGCGTGCGGTGCTGATCCTTCTCATCGTGTCCGGCATCAGCCTCGTGGCGAAGATCGTGATTTGACCGCGGCGATCTGCATCTCCGCAAAACTTAGGAGCCATAGTCATGCGTGCAAATACCCAGCTTCACTGGATCGCGGAGGCAGAAGCTCGCTCCTTGCGGGAATCCGCATTCAGTCATCGGGCCCGACGTGAGCCCCCGATCGGGGTCGTGTGGATCCAGCGCCGCTCATCGTGGCCTGCGCTATGGCCGCGACTGTTTGCGCGGTTCACGACCCGCCGGCCCGTCCAGGCGGGTTGGCGGTCGTCCAGGAGGCGCCGCGATTGATGCCGCGGGCCTTGCCGGTGCACCCAAACCCACGCGTTCAAACCGCAAAGCATAAATTTCGGTAAGTTGAGTAACGGAATGTATCTCCTAGCGCCACGATCTGGCCGCAAAGACGGTCCAGCTTCCTCGGTAGCGATCGTAGGTGGGGAGATGAACAATGGTCGATACTCCGGTCGTAGTAATGTTTGTAACTATCGTCGGTATGTTTCTCGCCGGCTGTGTCTGGCATGTCTGGAAGGACTAGATTTATTCAATAAATCGCTCATCAGTAAGAATTGATTTTCGATTTGTTAGCAAACAGCTGTGTAAGCGTCTGGCGTCACTCCCACTCGATTGTGCCGGGCGGCTTCGAGGTTACGTCGTAGACGACGCGGTTGATACCGCGCACCTCGTTGATAATGCGGGTGGCCGTACGGCCCAGAACCTCATGCGGGAATTGGTAATAGTCGGCGGTCATGCCGTCGGTCGAGGTCACCGCACGCAGGGCGCAGACGCAGTCGTAGCTGCGCGCGTCGCCCATCACCCCAACCGTCTTGACCGGCAACAGCACGGCGAATGCCTGCCAGATTTCGTTGTAGAGTCCGGCCTTGCGAACCTCGTCGAGGAATACAGCGTCAGCGCGTTGTAATATTTGGACTCTCTCTTGCGTCACTTCTCCCGGAATGCGGATCGCCAAGCCCGGCCCTGGGAATGGATGGCGCTCGACGAAATGGTCGGGGAGGCCTAATTCGCGGCCCAATTCGCGCACCTCATCCTTGAACAGTTCGCGCAACGGCTCGACGAGTTTTAGCTTCATCCGCTCGGGCAGGCCGCCGACATTGTGATGCGACTTGATCGTGACGCTGGGGCCGCCGGTCGCGCTCACCGACTCGATGACATCGGGGTAGAGCGTGCCTTGCGCCAGGAACTCGACGCCGCCGATGCCATGCGCCTCGGCGTCGAACACGTCGATAAACGTGGCGCCGATGATTTTCCTTTTTTGCTCGGGGTCGGTGACCCCGGCGAGCTTGCCGAGAAACAGCGCGCCGGCGTCCTTGTGGATCAGTGGAATGTTGTAATGGCCGCGGAACAGGCGCACGACCTCCTCGGCCTCGCCGAGACGCAGCAGCCCGGTGTCGACAAAGATGCAGGTGAGGTGCTCGCCGATCGCCTCGTGGATCAGCGCAGCGGCGACGGCTGAATCGACCCCGCCCGAGAGGCCACAGACCACGCGCCCGCCCGCGACCTGGTCGCGGATGCGCTGCACCGCTTGTTGGCGAAATGCCGCCATCGTCCAGTCGCCGGAGCAGCCGCAGATGCGGTGGGTGAAATTCTTCAAGAGCGCACCGCCCTGCGGCGTATGCACGACCTCTGGGTGGAACAGGCAGCCGTAAAAGCGCCGATCGTCGTCGGCGATAGAGGCGTAGGGCGCGCTATCGGTTGCAGCGACGACGCGGAACCCGCCGGGGATCGCGTCAACCCGGTCGCCGTGGCTCATCCACACCTGGGCGCGCGAGCCCTTCGGCCACAAATCCTCGAACAGCTTGCTATCATCGACGATGTCGATCATAGCCCGGCCGAATTCTTGGCTGTCGGAAAGGGTGACGCGGCCGCCCAGCTGGGCACACATCGTTTGCATGCCGTAGCAGATCGCCAGGATTGGGACGCCCAGGTCGAACACGACATCGGGTGCGCGGGGGGTCGTCGCCTGGGTCACCGAGGCCGGGCCGCCGGAGAGGATGATGCCTTTCGGCGCGAAGGCGCGAATTTTGTCCACGCTCATCGTGTACGGGTGGATTTCACTGTAGACGCCGTTTTCGCGCACGCGTCGCGCGATTAACTGCGTGACTTGGCTGCCGAAATCGAGGATGAGGATGCGGTCGGTCATTCGGTGTCCGGGTTCTCAGGTTCGGGTGGTGCGGGCCTGCGTTCGAAGATCGCGACAAAGAAGCCGTCGGTGCCGTGCTGCGCCGGGGTGAGGCGGAGATAGTCTTTACCGGCGGGACAGGGGATCCCGAACGCCTCGTCCCATGCCTTCGCGGCGGGATGGAGCGTGAAATCCGGTGTTTCGGCCAGGAAACGCTCGGCTTGCGCCTCGTTCTCTTCGCGCAGCAGCGAACAGGTGACGTAGGCGAGGCGCCCGCCGGGCCTCACCAGCCGCGCGGCGCTGGCAAGGATGTCGTGCTGGCGGATTTGCAGTTCGGCCAGGTCGTTGGGGGTCGCGCGCCATTTGGCGTCGGGGTTGCGCCGCCAACTGCCGACACCGAGGCACGGCGCATCGACCAGCACCCGGTCGAAGCTCTTGGCATGGCGCTTGACCCATGGGTCGCGCTCGCTCTTGAGCGCGTGGCGCTCGACATTGCTGACGCCGGCGCGGCGCAGCCGCTGGCCGGAGCGGTCGAGTCGCCAGTCGGCCGTGTCGCAGGCGAGTAGCTTGCCTCGATTCCTCATCGCCGCGGCCAATGCAAGCGTCTTGCCGCCGGCGCCGGCGCAAAAATCGACGACGCGCATGCCGGGCTTGGCGCCTAGCAGCAGCGCCGCGAGCTGCGAGCCCTCGTCCTGCACCTCGATCAACCCGTCCTTGAACGCCGCGAGACCGGAGAGCGGCGCGCGTTCGGTGAGGCGCAGGCCCATTGGCGACCACGGTGTCGGTTCGGCGCGGACATGCTCGGCTGCGAGCGCGTTGCGGGCGCCGTCGCGGTTTGTTTTTAGGAGATTGACCCGCAGATCGACCGGCGCCGGCGCGTTGAGCCCGGCCATCTCCGCTTCCAGCCGGTCGCCGTAAACCGCTTCGAGATAGGGTTCGAGCCAGTCGGGTAGGTCGTTCGCCACCGCGCGCGGCATCGCCGGGTGGCGCAGGCTGCGCCCAGCGAGCGCCTTCACCAGACGGTCCTCGACCGGCGACAGCGCGGCCGGACGAAACCGGCCGCCGTCGAAGCTGCCGGTGATTTCGCCGGCTGGCTCGCCCTCGGCGACCGCCAGCGCCGCGATCATCCGGCTGCGCGGCGACGCAGTGATGTTGTTGCGGCCGGCGCGCTCCACCCACCAGTCGAGCGCGGCGCGGTGGCGCAACACCGCGTAGACGTGGCGCGCGACCTGGGCGCGGTCCTTCGCGCCGATATAGCGATGCTTGCGAAAATAGCCGGCGGCGACGTCGTCCGCTGGCCGACCGCCGGCGGTGAGGGTCTCAAGGATGTCGATCGCGGCGGCGATGCGGGCTCCTGGGGTCACATATCCTGCCGGTAATTCGGCGATTCCCGGGTGATCGCGATGTCGTGCACATGGCTCTCGCGTAGCCCCGCGCCAGTGATACGCACGAACTGGCAGTTCTGCTGCATTTCGGCAATGGTGCGGTTACCGGTATAGCCCATCGCCGCTTTGAGGCCGCCGATCAGCTGGTGGATGATGTTGCCGACCGGGCCCTTATGCGGCACTCGGCCTTCCACGCCTTCGGGCACGAGCTTCAACGTGTCGGTAACTTCCTGCTGGAAATAGCGGTCGGCCGAGCCGCGCGCCATCGCCCCGATCGAGCCCATGCCGCGGTAATACTTGTAGCTGCGGCCCTGGTAGAGGAACACCTCGCCCGGGCTCTCGTCGGTACCGGCGAACAGGGAACCCAGCATCGCGCAATCGGCGCCGGCCGCGATGGCCTTGGCGAGATCGCCGGAAAACTTGATCCCGCCATCGGCGATTACCGGCACGCCGTGCTTGCGGCATTCTTCGACCGCGTCGGTGATCGCGGTGAATTGCGGCACGCCCACCCCGGCGACCATGCGGGTGGTGCAGATTGAGCCCGGGCCGATGCCGACCTTGACCGCGTCGGCGCCAGCCTCGATCACCGCGCGCGCGCCCTCGGCGGTCGCGACATTGCCGACGATGACCTGGGTGTAGTTCGACATCTTGCGGATTTCACTGACCGCCTGCAGCACCCGGCCTGAATGGCCGTGCGCCGTATCGACGACCATGATGTCCACCCCGGCGTCGAACAGCGCCTCGGCGCGCTCCAGTTCCTTGTGGCCAGTGCCAGCCGCGGCGGCAACACGCAGCCGACCGTGCTCGTCCTTGCTGGCATTGGGGAAGAGTTGCGCCTTTTCGATGTCCTTGACCGTAATCAGCCCGACGCAGCGGTACTCGTCGTCCACCACGAGCAATTTCTCGATGCGGTGCTGGTGCAGCAGCCGCTTCGCCTCGTCGCGATCGACGCTCTCGCGCACGGTGACAAGGTTCTTGTGAGTCATCAATTCGCTGACCCTCTGGCGCGGGTCGCTGGCGAAGCGGACGTCGCGGTTGGTCAGGATACCGACCAGCTTACCACCGGTCTCGACCACGGGGATGCCGGAGATGCGGAAATCGGCCATCAGCCGCAATGCATCGGCGAGGGTCTCATCGGGGTGGATGGTCACCGGGTTTACCACCATCCCGGCCTCGAACTTCTTGACCTTGCGCACCTCGGCGGCCTGCTGGTCGATCGGCAGGTTGCGGTGGATGACACCGAGCCCGCCAGCCTGCGCCATGGCGATGGCGAGTGCGCCTTCGGTTACCGTGTCCATGGCCGCCGAGACCAACGGGATGCCGAGTTCGATCTCTCGAGTGATGCGCGTTCTTGTGTCGGTGTCGCCCGGCAGGATGCTGCTGGCGGCCGGAACCAGCATGACGTCGTCGAAGGTGAGCGCTTGCCGGATCTCCATGCCATCTCCTTATCGATGGCGGCGCACTATACACCGAAGGGTCGCGGGCGAAACAAGTGGCCCGAGAACGGCTTATATGGGCAGCTATGCACTGCCGCGAAACCCCTTGGCGATGACATAGGTCTCCGCCGATTCGGCGCGGCTCGCCGCCGGCTTAGCGTGGCGCAGTTGGGCGAAGGATTTCTTTAAGGCCGCCAGCAATTCACCCTCCGCGCCGCCCTGGAATACCTTGGCGACAAAGGCGCCGCCTGGCTTGAGCAGGGTTTGCGCGAGGGCGAACGCGTCCTCTGCGAGACCGACGACGCGCAGATGGTCGGTCGCGGCGTGACCGGTCGCGGGCGCCGCCATGTCGGAGAGCACGAGGTCGGCGAGGCCGCCCAGCGCGGCGCGGATCGCGGCGGCAGTCGTGGCGTCGCGGAAATCACCGTGGATCAAGGTCGCGCCCGGCAGCGAATCGGTCGGGCTGAGATCGACGCCAACGACAACGCCACTGGGTCCGACCACGCGCGTGGCGACCTGGCTCCATCCGCCTGGCGCACAGCCGAGATCGACGACGCGCATACCGCGCGCCAGCAAGTGAAACCGCTGGTCGAGCTGTTCCAATTTGAAGGCGGCGCGCGAGCGATAGCCAACGCGCCGCGCCTCGGCGACATAGGGGTCATTCAATTGTCGCGTCAGCCATTCGGTCGAAGATGGCTTGCGCCGCTTGGTGCGCCGAACCCTGACCGTCAGCCCGCCGCTCTTGCCGCTGCGTGGCATCAAGGGTTGGCGCTGGCCTGCATCAGATCGAACAGGATGCCCTCGCGTATGCCGCGGTCAGCGACCCGGAGCTGGCCGACCGGCCAAGTCTCGCAGATTGCATCGAGAATAGCGCAGCCGGAGAGCACCAGATCGGCCCGTTCGCGGCCGACGCAGGGGCTCGCGGCCCGGCCGGCGAGGTCGAGCCTCGCCAGATGCCGTGAGACTCTGGCGATCTGATCGAAGGTGAGGGTGCTGCCGTCGACCATCGCCCGGATGTAGCGCGGCAGCGCCAGATGGATTCCGGCCAAGGTCGTCACCGTCCCCGAGCTACCGACCATCTGAACCCGGCGGGTTTCGACCTCGCGGCGGATGCGGTGTCTCTTTTCGAACGGCGCTAACGCGTCCTGGGCCTCGGCGACCATCGCGCGGTAAATCGCCGGCGACACTTCGATCCCGCCGAACCGCTCGGTGAATGTGACGACGCCGAACGGCAGCGAGATCGAGCCGAAAATCTCGGTCTTGGACCCGCTGTGGCGCAGCCAGACGATTTCGGTCGAGCCGCCGCCAATGTCGAAAACGATCCCATAGGGGGTGCGTGGATGTAACAGCGGCGAACAGCCGGAGACGACAAGTCTCGCCTCCTCGGCGGTCGAGATAATTTCGAGCTCGAGGCCGGTCTCGTCCTGTACGCGGTTAAGAAACTCGTGGCAATTGGCAGCCCGGCGGCAAGCCTCGGTGGCGACGCAGCGCACGCCGGCGACGTGGCGGTGTGCAATTTTCGCGGCGCAGACCTTGAGCGCCTCCAGCGTGCGCGCCATCGCTGCTTCGCCAAGCGCGCCGGTGGCTTGCAACCCCTCGCCCAGCCGCACGATGCGTGAGAACGCGTCGACGACGCGAAACCCGCCCGCGGCCGGTCGGGCGACCAGTAGCCGGCAGTTGTTGGTGCCAAGATCGAGTGCGGCGAAATTCACCGCGGCCGCGCGCAGAGGCGTTTCCGCGGCGACAGCCGCGGCCGGCGGCGTCGCCGTTCCGGCCCCGGGCGGGTAGATGTCCGTGCCGCGATCAGCGGCCACCGGGTGCGGCTCCCTTAGGCATTGCGTAATTTAGCACAAGCGCGCCGAACCGAAAGGCCGGGGCCTGGTCTGCTACCCAATTCTGAGCGTTTGTGGTATCAGGGCGCCCACGCTTGCGGCCGACACTTGCGCCTCGGCCAAGGCCGCCCACTCGTTGTCGGTGGGGGATCGTCTAACGGTAGGACAGCGGACTCTGACTCCGCCAGTCTAGGTTCGAATCCTAGTCCCCCAGCCAACCTCTGGCGGCTTATCAAGCAAACGGCATTAAAATTCAGGCGGTTGCGAGCCGGCGGTTCGCCTAAACTGCGTCCATGCGGCAGATCGTGCGGGAAATCGTCGATAGGCTCCGACAGCGCGAACCCATCATTTTTGTGGCTTGTGTTGTTCTGCTGGCTTTGATCGCCAGCGCTTGGCTTGTCGGTGCGCTTCAGCGCCTTTTTGGCCAATGATCGCCGATACCCCTTCGAGCAGGTCGTTTTTTTGCGATCGATCGACGATTGAAGCCATTGTCGAAGACGACCGAAGGGTTGTTTCTTTGAGCGCAACCACCCCGAACCGATGTCGGCCAGATGCGTCGTTTACTTCGTAGGCGGTGGTTTCGCGCCACGAGGGGGAAGATCGTCGACCGTTCGCGGGTTGGGGACGGCAGTTTGCGATGCCGTATTGTCGGCCCGAAGTACCTTGATCGTGTCACCGGGCTCTACCAGCGCGGTTTCATCGGCTTCAATTTGCTTGGTGTTTCCGCCGCTGCGGCGGGTTATCAGGCACATCACTTGGGACTGCTGCGCCGCGGCGTTGGCGCCGCTGTCGTGGCCAATGATCGTTTCGCTGGAAGCAATCCGGGCGGCGATCTGCGGAATTTTCTGCTCCACATCCGCGAGTTCGGTCTCGATATCGTTGCGCGTCTTGTTGCGCAGCTCGATGATTGCCTGGTCGGCTTTGCCGATGTCCTCTTTGGCGCGCAACGACGCGGTGTCAAGGTCGAGCCGCCGGCTCTCGGTTTGAAGCGCGGCCTGATGCTGGGTGTACTCACGCGGCGCGATCGCCAGCCCGCGCTGGACCAGTGCGGTCGTGTCATCCAACTCCTTCTTGGTTAGCGCTACCTCCTGGTCGACGTTCTTGGTCTTTGCCTGCAGCGACGTGACTTCGCCAGTCAATAACGATTTCAGCTGGTTGAGGCTGTCGAGCTCGGTGTTGACCATGTCGCGCCGGGATTTGAACATCGCCTGCTCCCGCGCGATCAACTGTGCGATGTTCGGATCGCTCTGCCGGCGCAGCAATTCGTCGGGAAAGGTGATTGAGGCGTCATCGTTCAGTTCCGCCTGAAGCCGGGCTCGACGCGCCAATAATCCGTCGTATTGAAGATGCAACACGCCGAGCTCACCAGCGGTGGTGATCGCCAGGGTGGGATCGCTCACCCGATATCGCCCGCCGGCGACGCTAATGGCTTCGAGAACGGTTAGGCCGGGCCGATAAGAATAGGCGCCCGGTTTGTTGACATCGCCAAGAATGAAAAATGGTCGGTAATCGACGATCTCGACCGATGCGCGCGTCTGGAAGGTCAACGCTAGGCTGGTCTGCAGTTGCGCTGAAATGGCGTCCGCCAGCTGCCCAGACGTCAGCCCGATCGCCTTAATCGCTCCGAGTAACGGCAGCGACACGTTTCCGTCGGCGCCAATGCGATAATCGCCGGTGAGCCCTGTCCATTCATGCACGTCGCCCATCGTGCTGCGCCAATCCAAGACCTTGACGCGCACCTGATCGCCGACATCGAGGTGATAGTCAGCCGCCTGTGTCGAGGCCAAGCCGGACCCAACCAAGGCCAGAACGATCACGACCATGGTGATGATCAAGGGCAGCTTCCGCACGCAAGCACTCCTCCCGTTTCGTCCGCGCGCAAACACCGCCGGCCGCGCACAATTGCGTGGCCGTGGCGGATTGCCGCAGCAGCAGCGGACGCGGAACGGCCCCGTTTCAGCTGTGTTTTCCCGTGCGACCAGGGCGGGGTTTAACAGGGGTGCCGTTTGCGGATAGCCGTGGGTATTGCGACGATGGGGCGGCCGGCACTGTTGCGAGCGGCGCTGGAGGAATTGTCGCGGCAGTCGCGCCAGCCGGACTGGGTTGTCGTCTGCGCGCCGACGCGAGCCGATGTCGAGGGGATACCGCTCGATCCGAGAGTTGAGATTATTGTCGGTCCGCGCGGCCTTACCAGCCAGCGCAATGCCATACTCACCTGCCTCGACGCGTTCGATATCGTCCAGTTTTTCGACGACGATTTCCTACCGTCAGTGGGCTATCTCCAAGTTGTGGAGCGCACCTTCGCGATGGATCCAACCATCGCCATGGCGACCGGTAGCCTTATCGCCGACGGGATTAAGGGGCCGGGCATCGAATTCGAGATCGCACGATCGATACTGGCGGCGGACGCGATGGGGGTGAGCGGCACCGCGCTTGAACTGATTGAGGACGCCTACGGCTGCAACATGGCGGTTCGGCTGGCGGCAATCCGAGCGTCGCAGTGCCGCTTCGACGAACGCCTGCCGCTTTACGGCTGGATGGAAGACGTCGACTTCAGCCGCCGGCTGGCGCGCCATGGCCGGATCGTCAGACTCGCCGGTGCCCGAGGTATCCACCTTGGGGTCAAGCAAGGTCGGCAATCCGGCGTTCGCCTGGGCTATTCGCAGATCGCCAACCCAATCTATCTGGCGCGCAAGGGCACTTGTCCCTGGCCACGGTCACTCCAGCTGATGGCTCGGAATATCGTGGCGAACCTCGCCCGCTCACTCCTTCCGGAGCCCTATATCGACCGTGCAGGGCGCGTCTCCGGTAACCTCAAAGCGTTCGGAGACTTGATCGCCGGCAGGCTCGATCCACAGCGGGTCCTGGAGCTTAAATGAGCCACGCGGCTGCAGGGCGATTAATGCCGCT
Organism: Allostellaceae bacterium; assembly: GCA_035935235.1. GTDB lineage: Bacteria > Pseudomonadota > Alphaproteobacteria > ATCC43930 > CGMCC-115725 > DATARH01. The sequence goes on along the minus strand of DASYXG010000019.1, from coordinate 25,100 downwards.
TTTCTCCCAATCGAGTTCGCACCGGCTCGGGTCGGTCCAAGCTCACCGGCGATCGCGCCCGCCGCCGACGCACCCCACTGCGCAAGATCAGCCCCGCCGCATATCCAATCTGCAGGGCGACTATCGTGATGAGCGCGTCCAGCAGGATCGCTCCGAGACCCTGCCCAAGACTGCTGGCGATAGCGATCGTGGCCGCGCACAGCAGCACGATCACGAAAACCATCATCCTGATCGCCGCGCCACAAACGGCTCCCAAGACGAAAAGCCCTGCTACGAACCAAAACATCCGCGGCTTCCCGGCGTTACGCCCCATGCGGAAGAGGACGCCGGCATGTAACCGTCCAACTTCCGCCGTTAGGTCAATATAGGTTGTATCGCCGGCGATCGATAGCGGAGCCGTGTGGTTTGCATTGTCGATGATGCATTCAGCTGCGACCGTATCTTGATAGAATAATTTGGAGTGAATTCGCTTATTTGTAGAGGTAATAAGAACTGAGAAGATAATTTGAAAACGATTTATCATTAACTTTCAATCATATACATCCAGATCGTGAAATACAAACATTCAATATATGTGATTTCTGTTACTGTATGTTTACAAAGGTTCATTAAATTTCCCAAATTTTCTGGATTGACAACCGTCTTTCTTGTCGAGAGTATCAACTTACTACTTCAGTAGTCGAGTGGCTTGTGCGCCCGATCGTCTACGTCCTTGGACGTTGGCGGTTGTCGCGGCTAGAGCGGGTTGCAGCTCGGCAATACAATAATCGGCGAAGACAAGACTTGTGGGGGATAAATTAATTCTGCCGTTTAATTACGGTTGGGAGAGTTATTCGTGCCTGAATCTAAAATAAATAATGTGTATACGAACATCAAACAACAAGACCGCTACTCCGGAGGATACGTCGGACAATGAGCGGGAGAGGATTATGGCAGATGCGGGTCTGGCCGCCCGGCGACGAGAACAGCAAGTTCGCGGTGTGGAGTGCTCGACGACCGCCTCCTTTTCGGTCACGGGCGCGCGGACTGTCCGCGAAGCGACAATTGGCGATAGCCGTCCGAATGTCGTGTGGCTTCACGCCAAGCGGACTGTCGTCGGCGGCACAGTCAAACGAGCTTTCGACATCGTTGGGGCCCTGGCAGCGATTGTTCTCCTGTTGCCCTTGATGGGGGCCATTGCGCTCGCCATCAAGGCCTGGGATCGCGGTCCCGTCTTTTATCGGCACCGGCGGGTCGGCCTTAACGGCAAGCCGTTCGATTGTCTGAAGTTCCGTACCATGGTGGTCAATTCCGACGAGGCGCTTCGGCGTCACCTCGCGACGAACAGCGAGGCCGCGCGCGAGTGGGAAGATTCGCAGAAGCTAAAGCAGGACCCCCGCGTTACGCCGCTTGGCCAAACCATGAGGAAGACCAGCGTCGACGAGCTGCCCCAACTGGTGAACATTTTGAAGGGCGAAATGAGCTTCGTTGGCCCGCGTCCGATCGTCGTGGCGGAGGTGCCGAAATACGGCGAGTGCATTGGTCACTACCTATGTGCCCGTCCGGGCCTAACGGGGCCGTGGCAGGTCAGCGGCCGCAACGACGTCGACTACGGCAAGCGGGTGACGCTTGACCGCCACTACGTTGAACAATGGAGCTTCGGGCGCGACCTCGCGATCATCGCCAGTACGGTCCGCGTGGTCGTGACCGCTCGCGGCAGCTACTAAACCCCTCGGGAATCGAGAGCGTGAGCGCATCTGCGAGACCTGATCGCGTCGTCATCATCAACGACGACGCGATCGAGCGAGGCGGGGCAGCGGCGATCGCTCTGACCTCGGCGCGGCTTCTTCGCCAGCGCGGTGTTCCGGTCACCTTGCTCTCCGGAAGCGGGCCGGTCGACGGTGACCTCGGCGGGCGCGGGATCGCGGCTTCGGTCCTGGGTGGCCGACACATTCTGGCACGGCACAGGTTCGCGTCGGGGGCGCTCGGGTTGTTCGACCCAACCACCAAGGCGGCACTTGCACGGTGGATCGATGAGCACGACACCCCGCGCACCGTGTACCACCTGCACAATTGGCACAAAGTGCTCTCGCCCTCGGTGTTTTTGGCGCTACGCCGCGTCGAGTCGCGGCTGCTGATTTCGGCACACGATTATTTCCTCGCCTGCCCCAACGGAGGCTATTTCCTCTATCCGCGCGAGCGGGAATGCGGTCTCACGCCCAGCAGCACGAAATGCCTCATGACCGCCTGCGATCGGCGGCACAACGGCCACAAATTGTGGCGGACGGTGCGCCATGGGCTGCGCCACCGAATGCTCGACTTGACGCGCTCGCAAGCGCGCGTGATCGCGGTGCATGAAGCGATGGTGCCGTTGCTGGCGCGCGGACCGGTAGCGCGAGCTCAGATCAGCGTCGTCCGCAATCCGGTGACGCCGTGGCGCGCGCAACGGGTGCCGGCAGAGAAGAATCGCGATGTCTTTTTTGTCGGTCGATTGGACCATGATAAGGGCGCGGACTTGGCGGCGCGCGCGGCACAGCAGGCCCGCGTGCGACTGCGGGTGATCGGCGACGGTCCGCTCGCGGACCTCATCGCGCGCAATCACCCGGGTGTGGAACTGCTCGGTTGGCGCCGCCGCGACGAGGTCGCCGATTTGGTCGCTGACTCCCGCCTAGTTGTCGTGCCGAGCCGCAGCCGCGAGACCTTCGGGCTTGTCGCCCTGGAGGCGCTGACCAGCGGTATCCCGGTCATAGTACCGCCATATGCCTCGATCGCGCGCGAGATCGCCGATCACCAATTCGGGCTTGTCTGCGATCCGCATGACGAGGCGGCCCTCGCCGCCGCGATGGCTCGGCTCGCGGGCGATGATGACCTGGTTCGCGACACCAGTTGCAACGCTTTCGCCGAGGCCTGGCGATTGGCTCCGACCCCGACGCAGTGGTGCGATGAACTCTTGGCGCTTTACAACGGCCGGCTTGGCGACGCTGCCACGCCTCGAGCGAGGCTGGCTTCCCTCGAGTTTGCCGGCTCCAAGGGTCGGCCCAGCTGATGCTCGACCGCGTCTACAATCCGCCCGGCGACGGCGCTTGGACGGGGGCGGCCGACGCATCGGATACCGTATCGTTGTCCGATGCGGTCGCCTTCCTGCGGCGGCAGTTCTGGATGATCGCCGGGACAATGGCGGCCACCGTGATCCTCGCTGCGTTCTACGTGCTGTCGACCCCGACTGGCTACGTCGCCAGCGCGCAATTGCTGATCGATCCGGCCAAGCAGCAGGCCTTGTGGCAACGGGGCAATGTTGTCGATCTGACTCTCGACAATGCCCAGGTCGAAAGCCAGGTCGAAGTCCTCCTCTCGGAACGGATCGGCAATGTCGTGATCGCCGCGCTGGGACTGACCAACGATCCGGAGTTTGGCGGAAGTGGCAGCTCCGATTACCAGCGCCAGCGCACCACGCTCGACAAGTTTGAGGGCGCGCTTTCCGCGCGTCGCGTCGGACAGTCCTACGTCATCGAAATCTCCTTTCGCTCGCGCGACCCGGCACAGGCGGCGCGCATCACCAATGCGATTACCGATGCGTACTTGAAGGAACAGCGGCAGGCAAAAAGCGATGTCGCGATGGAGGCCAGCCAGTGGATGGAGGACCGGATTACCGAGCTTGGCGTCGAACTCAACACTGCGGCGGCGGCGGTGCAGCAATTCCGCGTCTCGCACGGGATCATCGAAACCGCGAGTAACGGCCACCCGCAGCTCATCGATCAGCTGACACAGCTTGAGGCGCGGGCCGAAGCTTATCGCAAAGTCTACGAGACGCTGCTTGAACGAATGACCGAGAACCAGCAGCAGGCGTCCTACCCGGTGTCGGATGCTCGGGTCATCACCTCTGCGTCTCAGCCGCTGGTCAAATCCTATCCAAGGTCCGGCTTGGTGATGCTGCTGTCGCTTCTTGTCGGGTTCGTCGTCGGCATCGCCATCGCCGCGTCACGCGCGATGCTGGACGACAGCGTGCAGAGCCTCAAGCAGATTAGGCAGGCGCTGGGACTGCCCGTTCTCGGCGCGCTGCCAGCCCATCGTCATGAACAGGCGAATGGGATGGCGGCGGTGGGGCAGGTCGAGGTGATCGATGCGCCTCTTTCGGGGTTTAGCGAGGCCATCCGCAACGTCAAAATCTCAGTGCATAACGCCAGCCGCGAGAGGGCAGGATATTGTCTCGGCGTGGTGTCGCTGATGCCGGGCGAGGGCGCCAGCACGGTGGCGCTCAACCTCGCCGCGCTGTTTGCGGGGCAGCGCGCGAAATCGCTCCTGATCGACGCCAACTTTCGAGACCGGCAACTGACCCGGCGCGTGGCGCCCGACGCCCGGTGGGGCCTTATTGAGGCGGTGCGGGACGGTGCCACCGAGACGATCGTCTATGACCCGAAGACAAGGGCTTATCTGCTGCCGCTCACCGAGGCCTCCAGTTCGAATTCGACCGAGCTGCTCGGCTCGCCGGCGATGCAGGACTTGCTGCCCAAGCTGAAGGAAAAATTCGCGACGATCCTTGTCGATCTTCCGGCCCTCAGCCGCACAGTAGATGCGCGAGCTATGGCGCCGCTACTTGACGGCTGCATCCTGGTGGTCGCTCAGGGATGCATTCCGTTGCGCGCGCTTGAGGACGCAGTCGAACTGTTGCGTGCCGACGACGTCAACCTGCTCGGCGTTGTTCTCAACAAGGTTTCGGACGGCATTCCGCCGCTCTTTGGCGTGCACCTCGATGAGGTGCGAGACTTTGACTACGCCGGGTATTTCAACCGCTTTGTCCATGTGGGGTCGCGATGAGCGTCGTCCACCCCATCGTCCAACAGCTGACGAATTTGCTCGTGCATGCCCGCGAGGAATACGTCGCGCGAGAACTTACCCGCATGCGCGACGATCGCCGCCGGATCGAAGTCGCCGTCGCGAAAGCCCTCCACCGCGGTGACGAGCGCGTCGACGCTTTGTTCGTCGAAGAGGATGCCGGTGTGGTCGGGAACCACCGTCTCCGTAGCGCCGCCGCGACCATAGGCGATAACCGGTCTGCCGCTGGCCATCGCCTCGACCGGCACGATGCCGAAATCCTCTTCGCCGGGAAAAATCAGCGCCTGACAGCGTGCGTAGTGGCGCTGGAGCTCGGCGAAAGGCTGCGGCCCCAGGACGTCGACCGTCGGCCCGGCAAGGCGCTGGATGCGGGTGAGCATCTCGCCGCCACCGATCACGACCAGCTTACGCCCCATGCGGTTGAATGCCTCGACCGCGAGTTCGGGCCGTTTGTAGGAGACGAGCTCGCCGACCATCAGCATGTATTCGCCGCGCTCATTGGTGTCGACCGGGCGAAACGCGCGGGTGTCGACGGGCGGCCACACCACCTCGGCGCCGCGCCCATAATAGCGGCGGATCCGTCCCGCCACGGCATTGGAGTTGGCGACATAACGGTCGACTCGGCTCGCCGACACGGTATCCCATTGGCGCAGATAATGGGCCAGTGGCGGCATCGCCAGCCGCGTCAGCCGCCCGGATTGCTCGCGGTATTCGTGGAACATGTTCCACAGATAGCGCATCGGCGAGTGGCAGTAGCACAAATGCCGGGCCGACGGCGGCGGGATGACCCCTTTTGCCGGACCCGACTCGCTGCTTATGACCAGGTCGTAGCCGCGCAAATCGAGCTGCTCCAAGGCCAGCGGCATCAGCGGGAGGTAGCGCTTGTACAGCCGCGGCGCGGCTGGCAGCCGGTTAATAAAGCTGGTCGTGACGCGATGGCCGCGGATCGCTTCCGAGACGGCGTCGGGCACATAGACATGAGTGAAGATGTCGGCCTGTGGGAACATCTCGCACAGCGCCTCGACCACCTTCTCGCCGCCGCGCATGCCGACCAGCCAGTAGTGCACGATGGCGACTTTCATCATCGATCATTCCCCTGCGGCCGGGCCGGCCTCTCGCCTCAACGAACCGCGAAACTGACACCGCGTTCCACCTGCACGGGCGTTGCACGGGTGAGTGATGCCCACCGCTAACCGCCAGGACATGGTTCGAGCGCGAACGCTAAGCGGCGGCCAGTTCGCATGGAATTCCGCATTCGGCACCGTTGCCGGGCTGCTTTCAGCGGTCTCGAGCGTTGCGGCAAGCGTGATTGTCGCCCACGCGCTCGGGGTAGAGGAGACCGGAGTCGTCGCCTTCACCTTATGGGTCGCGACCCTTGTTGCTGCCGTCGTCGATTTCGGCATCCAGGCAAGCCTGGCTCGCTATCTCCCGGAATTGACGGCTGCCGGACGCGTCGACGAGGCGCACCGGCTGGCGGGTGCCTTGTGGCGCTGGTTGAGCCTAACCTGCTGCCTAGCGATCGCAGGATTTGCCACCTGGGCCTGGTGGTCTTGGCAGAGCGGCGCGATCTCCGGCATGGATGCGGTGATGTGGAGCCTTGTCGGCCTCCTCTGCGCGGTGCAGGCGCTTGCCGGCTTCACCAACGGGGTGCTGCGTGGTTTGCAGCGGTTCGAGCGTGTCGCCTTGCTGACGATCATCTCTCTTGTTTGCCAGCTGGGCGGAGTGGCGCTCGGCTCGATCGACTACGGCGCGAACGGGGCAATCGCCGGTTACTGCGCGGGAAGCTTGGTTCCGGCGGTGTTGAGCCTGCGCTACGCCCTGCCCAGCCGCCCGCCATCGCGCGAGATCAGGGCGCGGGTGCGGCGCTACGCGCTCTACGCCTGGGCCGCAGCGCTGTCGTCGACCTTCGTCTGGTCGCGCGCCGAACTGTTCTTTCTCCAGCGGTCGACGGGAAGCGCGGCAGTAGGCCTCTTCACCGTCGCCGTCACGCTCGCGAATCTGGCGTCGCAAGGCCCGATGCTGCTTACCGCTGGGCTCCTCCCCTATTTCGCGCAGAGCTTTGGGACGGGCGCTGTCGAGAAAATGAGAGAAGGGTACATCACGGGCACACGCGTATTAGCATTTCTGGTCTTGCCGGCCTGTTTCGGTTTGGCGGCCTTGCTGCCAGCGTTGTTGCCGTTGATGTACGGCGAGGCCTTTGCGGACGCGGTGCCGGCGGCGTCCGTACTTGTGTTGGCCGCCGGCATCGGGGCGATCTCATCGGTCGGCACCAGCATCGTCATGGCGATGGACCGCAGCGACTTTGCCTTTGTCAGCGGTCTGGTCGCCGCGGTTCTGGCGGTGGCCGCCGGATTGACGGTGATCCCGGCTTTCGGGTTGATGGGCGCGGTCTGGACGCGAGCCGCTATCCAGCTCGTAGCAGTCGTCATGGGAAGCGGGTTCACCTTTTGGCGGCTCGCCTTTCCGCTGCCGCTATTCGACCTGGGGCGGTTGCTGCTGTCGGCGTCATTGTGCGGGCTCGCCGCGCGAAGCTGTGTAGCATTGATCCCTGGCCCGGTGTCGGTGGTGCTCGCGGTCGCCATCGGGGCGGTCACTTACGCCCTTTCCGTCCGGGTTCTGCACGCTTTGCATCCCGCCGACGCTGAGCGCCTGCGGATGCTGTGCCATCGGCTGCCCGCCAGGTTCGGTGTGGTCGGTGACCTCGCTGCGGGACTGCTGATTCCAGCTGGCGCCGGCCAGGCGGGTTTTGTCGGAGCTGGGCAACGGAGCGGCAACGATGGAAATTGAAGCCATCGGCGCGGTCGCCATTGCCGTCGGACTTGTTGGCTGGATGGCCGGGCAAAGCTTTGCGATCTATGTCTTTTTCGTATCGACGCTGCTCAGTTCGGCGGCGGCGCTGCTGCTGCCGAGCCTCGGATACGCCAATATCCAACCGGCTCATTTGTTGCTCGGCTTTTTCGCTCTGACGGTGGCGGCCTCACGCGCCTCGCTTGGCCGCGTCGTCGACGCGTTGGCATTTCCGAATGCCGGGTTCTGGCTCCTGTTCACCGCCGTCTACACCGCATTGTCGGCCTATTTTCTGCCGCGGATTTTTGCGGGCGCGACCTATGTTTTCGCGATTGCCCGCACCGAAATCGGCCCGGGGATCATCGCGCAACCCCTGTCACCGGTCTCCGGGAACATAACCCAATCGATCTACTTCATCGGCGATCTCGTGTGCTTCTTGGTGTTCTACGTGTGTGCCAGCAAGCCGCGAGGTTTCACTGCGATCGTCAACGCCACTCTCGTCTGCGCCGCCGCCAATCTTTGCTTTGCCGCGATCGATCTTGGCTCCTACACGGCTGGATTGGGCGACGTGTTGGGCTTCATCCGCAACGGCAGCTATCGGATGCTCGACGATGGGGCCGTGATGGGTTTTAAGCGCATCGTCGGCTCCTTCCCCGAAGCCTCGACCTTCGCTTACTTCACTGTCGGCTTTTTCGCCTTTTCCACGAGACTGTGGATCGCCGGCGTTCGACGCGCGTTCACGGCACCATTGGCGCTGCTGTCGTTTGCGATGCTGATACTGTCGACCTCGAGTACGGGTTATGCCGCGACCAGCGGGTTTCTGCTGCTGCTGTTCATGAGCAAGCTGGCCCAAGTGCTGTCGCGCCCGGTGCGTCGGGAAACGATGGCTATGGTTGCAATCCTGCCCATGGTCACCGGGATTGTTTTAGTCGGGGTTCGGCTCGATGAGCCCGCTTGGCAGCTCCTCACCGAGATGACCGATCAGACCGTATTCCACAAGTTGGACTCAAGTTCAGGAATCGAACGACAGAAATGGAATGAACAAGCGCTGGTTAATTTTGCCGAGACTGACGGCCTCGGTGGCGGCGCGGGAAGCGTCAGAGCATCGAGCTTTCCCATCGCGGTTCTGGGGAATATCGGTGCGTTGGGCGCGACGACCTATGCCATCTTCCTTTTCTGCCTGCTGTTCGGCCGCAAAAACCGCTGGCAAGAACCCTTCCCAGCGGCTGGCCAGAGCGCCGCGCGCTGGGCCTGTCTCGCCCAACTGATCGGTGCCTCGGTCGCCGGCAGCTTCATCGATCTCGGCCCACCGTTCTTTATCTTCGCCGGGCTTGCCTGCGCCGGTCCTGAGCCGGCGCGCGTCTCCCGCTTGCCACCGGCGCCGGCACTCGCGGAGGCGGATTGAACGATATGCCAGAAGCCGCCTCCAGCCCGCCGATGCGCGTCTTCGTTCATCTCGCCTATGGCTTCGGCGCAGCGCAGTGGCAGGCAAAGTGGGAACGCGGTGAGATCATCGGTCTCAATGAACGTCTGCCCTACGGCTATTTCTGGGCGGATGAGCACGGTTGTGCGGTCAAGTATTCCGAAGATCACTCCGAAAATATCTTCGGCCGATTGTCGCGGCTCGGAGTTCGCTGGATGCTGGGGTTCGACTACGTCCATGCCTGGCGCAACCGGCGTGGCATTCGCGCCGCCGAAGTCGTTTGGACGCACACCGAATCCCAATATCTCGCCGTTTTGTTGCTGGGTGGCCGAGGCCGGCGCCGTAGTCCAAAAATCATCGCGCAAAGCGTCTGGCTATTCGATGCCTGGCGGCGTTTTTCACCGGCCAAACGCTGGCTGTATCGAACGCTGATCGCGAAGGCCGACCTGCTCACTGTTCATTCTCCGGAGAATTTGCGGCTCGCCCGTGCTTTGTTCCCCAAACGGCGATCCGTGATGATCCCCTTCGGGATCCCGGCTGAGCGCATGACCCCGCGAGCCCGGCGCGCCGCGCACAATCCGATCCGCGTGCTGTCGCTCGGCAACGATCGGCACCGCGACTGGGCGACGCTCGTTGCCGCGACACGCGACTGGCCGGAGGTTGAGGTCCGCATCGTCGCTCCGCGACTGCCGCATGGTTTGGCGGATCGCGCCAATGTCGCGCTGGTGCATCCCGCGACCAACATCGAGTTGGCCGGGCTGTACGACTGGGCCGACATCGTCGCGTTGGCGCTGACACCGAACCTGCATGCCTCTGGGATTACCGTCATCGAGGAAGCGACGGTCTTCGGGGTGCCGGTCATTTGCACCGATACCGGCGGCCTCAAGGGCTATTTCTCCGATGCCGAGCTGCGCTACGTGAGGCCGGGAAATCCTGCTGCGATGCGACACGCGATCGCGGCCCTCGCCGCCGACGACGTGGGTCGCTGGCAGATGGTCGAGCGGGCGCGGCAGCGGATGATCGAGGACGGTCTGACCTCCCGCGATTTCGCCCGCCGCCATGCCGAATTGTCTCGGCAGTTGTTGGACGAAGTCGAGCGGCCGTCGCCGGTGCGGAAGCCGCGCTCGAGGATGGCCCTTCGGTCAACCGTCCTGGGGCTTGGAATTGTCGTGACCGTCCTCGGCGCGCGCGGCGATGACGCCCCTGGCTCAGCACCGAGCCTCGACCTATGCCGGTTTCAGCCGACCTTCACCGAGGATTTCGACGCGTTGAGCGTCTCGCCGCATGGCGAAGCCCCCAGTCGCTGGATCGCGCACACCCCCTGGAACGGCGATTTCGGCGATGCCGCTTTCGCGGACCCGCGGCCGGATTTCCCATTCCGCGTTCGCGACGGGATTCTCGACATCGAGGCGCACAAGGGGCCCGACGGGAAATGGCAATCCGGCCTATTGGCCTCGGCGACACCGTCCGGCGGCGGCTTCACACAACGCTACGGCTATTTCGAAATGCGCGGACAGCTTCCGCCGGGCCCCGGAACGTGGCCGGGTTTCTGGCTCAACAGCAGCCAGCAGCCTGACGACAAGAGCCCCGGCGTCGAGATCGACGTCATTGAATATTACGGACAATTCCCTGCGGGCTATCACTCGGCAGTCCATGTCTGGGACAAGATCGATCCGAAGCAAAGCCGCGTTCAGGATCATATCGTCGATGTGCCGTCCGGCTCGCTAACTAGCGGTTTTCACACCTATGGGGTCGATGTCGAGCCCGACGCGATCACCTTCTATCTCGATCGCCGCGAGACCTGGAGCGTGGCCACGCCCCAGGAACTGCGAGCCCCGTCGATGGCGCTTGTCGACCTGGCCTTGGGATCGGGGTGGCCGATCGATAAGACACCCAACCCGTCGATCATGAAAGTCGATTACATCCACGTCTACGCGCCGCGTGTCGGCGCCAAGACCGTCAACGGCGGCTGCGATGTTCGCTGAGGCCCTAACATCCCTGACGCGCTCGCGGCCGTCGCTCAAGGCCCGACTGCGTCTTGTTCTCCACCGCCTCGGCTACGACACCTCCGATTGGATGCGGATCGTCATGTATCGTCGCTGCTTTGAGTTCGTGCGCAGCCTCGGACCTGAACGGCTCGACGTGTTGGAGGTCTCAGCCGGACCGCAATGGGCGCGCGAGTTCACCTTCCGCTCCTATACGCCGACCCATTATCCCGATTTCGATATCTGCGCGCAGACGCTGCCGGCACGGTTCGACCTGATCATCGCCGACCAATGTTTCGAGCATTTGCGCTGGCCTTATCGCGCTGGACGCAACGTATTGGCGATGCTGAGGCCCGGCGGCATCTTCGTCATCACCGTTCCGTTCCTGGTGCGCGTCCACGCGTCACCGATCGACTGCAGCCGCTGGACCGCTGAAGGCCTCAATTACTTTCTGCAGGAGTGTGGTTTCGATCCGGCGCGCATCACCACAGATGCCTGGGGCAATCGAGCTTGCCTCAAGGCCAACCTCACCGCCTGGCGCAAGCGCGGACTGTTCGGATCGCTCGCCAACGAACCGGATTTCCCGGTGGTCGTGTGGGGATTTGCCCAGAATCTGCCCTCCAGCAAGACATCTCTTTGAATTCACGCGCAGCGAGGGAGACCATGCAACATGCGAACTGGTTGAAGATTGAAAAATCGCCGATCTGGTACGGGCTGTATCGGCGCTATCGGCGGTTGCCGGATGGCGTGCGCCGGCCGATCCGCGTGCTAAGTGCGCCGCGATGGCACCTCGCCGCGTTGCTGGTTCGGCACAGCGCTGGCCATCGGGTGTTGGCCGGACCGTTTCGCGGCATGCATATCGAGCTGTCGCCGCTCTCCGGGCGCCATTTGCTCGGTTATCTTCTCGGCTCGCAGGAACTCGAGTTGCACGCCGCGATCGAGCAGGTCGCCGAACGCCGCTATCGCACCATCCTCAATATCGGGGCGGCTGACGGCTACTATGCGGTTGGCTTGGCGATCCGAGCGCCGCAAGCGCGGGTCGAAGCATTCGAAGGTTTGCCGGAATTTCATCCTGTGATCGCCCGTGCCGCACAGGCAAACGGCGTCGCGGATCGTGTCGCGATCAACGGTATTTGCACCGTCGAGACGCTGCGCGAACATCTGGACGCCGCTTCACCGCGGGTTCTCATCGTGATGGACATCGAGGGCGGGGAAGTCGCGTTTCTCGACCCGCAAACTGTGCCGCAATTGGCTCGCGCGGATATCCTGGTCGAGACGCATGACGCCTTTGTCGCGGGTGCGACGGAAACCCTGATCGACCGCTTCCACAAGACGCACGACGTCGTTTGCTACACCGCGCGGCCGCGCCGGCTCGGCGATTTTCCGTTCGGATTCCTGCCGTGGCTCCGGCGCTGCTTTCCCCGCCTCGCCGTTGAGCTGATGAACGAGCGGCGCACCGGGCTGCAACGCTGGCTCGTGTTGACGGCTAAACGGCCCGAACTCGTCCCGGCTGGGGCCGCCGGACAAGGGTGACGCCGGCGTGGACATCGCCTTCGTCTCGGGAAATCCTCATATCCCGCAACTATTCGGCGGTCTCGAGGTCAACACGCATGCGCTCGCGGGCGAACTGGTTCGTCGCGGCAATTCAGTCTGCGTCTTGGCGAAACTATCATTGCGCAACCGGTTCGGGCTCGGTCGCGCGGCGATATCCGCTTTGTCCGGGCGCCGGCTGTGGGTCGACAGTGGCCTCGGCTATCCGGTGTTCCGCTCGCGTGATCCTACGAGAGATATCGTAAGAATACCCCGTCCGGCCATTGCCGTGGTGCAGAACGGGCCGATGCTCGATCTGGGTGGCAGTTTCGCTCGGCTCGGTGTGCCGACGGTGGCTTACCTACATGGACTTGGGTTCGAGAAATGGCCCGGCGAGCCCACGCGCTTCCCGTTTCGCGGTTATATCGCCAATTCGCGATTCACCGCTGCCCGTTTACGCAACCGCTTCGGCATCGAGGCGGCCGTTCTGCCGCCATTGTTTCGCCGCAAGGATTACGCCACCCCTGTCACCGGCAACATGGTCACGCTGATTAATCCAGTGGCGGTGAAGGGCGTCGATCTCGCCTTGCAGATCGCCGCGCTTTGTCCGGATATCCCCTTTGCCTTTGTTCTCGGCTGGCCGCTCGGGCTGAAGGAGGAAACCGCGCTGCGCCGCAAATTGCGGCGCTTGGGCAACGTCGTCCTGCGCGAGCGTGTCGACGACATGCGAACGATCTACCGCGAAACGCGAATACTTCTGGTGCCAAGCCAATGGGAGGACGAGACCTGGGGCCGAGTTGTCTCCGAGGCTCAGTTCAGTGGCATTCCAGTCGTTGCCAGCGACCGGGGCGGGCTGCCCGAGGCGGTTGGACCCGGCGGCGTCATCCTTGGACACGATGCCCCGGCGACCGTTTGGGCCAGTACCGTCGCCGATCTGTGGTCGAACCGAGAAAATTGTGACCGGTTGTCCCAGGCGGCGCTGTGTCACTCACTTCGCGCTGAGCTCGTTCCCGAACGGCAGGTTTCTGCGCTGATCGATATCTTACGCGGCTTTGCCGCTGCGGCTCGGTGAGCAACGCTAGCTCGGAAAAGCCACTCTCAGCACAGCCGGGGATTACGCCGCGATCACAATTTCCAGGAATAGACCAACCATTCGTGCTGCGGTTCGCTGTAGCGGAAGTAGATTTGCAGCTCCTCGAACTGGGTCGTGTATTTCCAGATCCGGCAGGTAAAAGGCTCTCCCGTTACTTGCCGGCACGTCGTTTCCAGGGTGGAGGTCGGCCGGTTGCCGAGGGCGAGAAGCGCCTGGCCGATTGTCATGCCGGTTTTCAGGCGCGTGGCGAGCCCATCGGGGTCGAATTGCGCCACCGCTTGTACCGAGAGCGCGAGGAGCAGCGACAACCCGGCCAGGGCAACTCTCATCCACCCAGCTCCCGCCTTAGTAATAGGCGGCGCCGCCATTGACGTGGATGGTCTGGCCGGTGATGAAACCGCCGTCCTCGCTGACCAGGAACATACAGGTGGCGGCGATTTCGTCGATTTTGCCTTGACGCCCTAGAGGGATGCCCGAGGCATCGGGCGGCCGTCCGCCATACCATTCCGGATTGTCGCGTCTGGTGTCGATGCTGCCGGGCGAAACCACGTTGACCCGAATGTTGTGCGGGGCGAATTCCGAGGCGAGACCCCGCGCGAGGCCGACCAGAGCCATCTTGGCCGCCGAGAGGTGAGCGCGGCCGGCGCCTCGGCCGGAATACGCGCCGTCGCCGACGAAGAACAGGATGCGGCCATACTTGTTCTCGACCATTTTTCCGACCAGCGCGCGGGTCAGGTATAGCGCGCCGTCGAGGACGACGCCGCGGACAAGCTCCCAATCCGCGTCGGTCAGCTCGGTGAACGGCTTGTGCGGCCGAATGGCGGCATTGTTGATGAGGATGTCGACCCGGCCGAATTCCGACAGCGCCTTCGCTGCCATCGCTTCGACCTGGTCCTTCCTGGCCATGTCGGCGAGGACGCCGATCGCCTTGACCCCGATCTCTTGCGCCTCGCGGACGACGCTGTTGAGCTCTTGCTCGTTCGCGCGGGCATTGACGACCACATGAGCTCCTTCGCGCGCCAGCTGCAACACCGTGGCGCGGCCGATATTGCGACCCGAGCCGGTAACCAAGGCGATCTTGCCGTCGAGCTTGCCCATGACCTGCCTCCCCGATACGTGTTCCTATCTCGAAATCACCTTTGCCTCATCGCGCGAAGGCGTACAAGGGGCGGTGACGCTGACGAGGATTTGGCCGCGAGGATTTTTGGAGATGAGCGAACCGCACGGGCCCTTGCAGGGCGTCAAAATCGTCGCCTGCTCGACGGCGCAGGCGGGCACGGTGCCCTATATGCTGATGGCCGATCTCGGCGCCGAGGTGATCAAGATCGAGGTGCCGGGCATTGGCGACAATTCGCGCGGCTCGACGGTGCTGCCCGGCATGCCCAGCACCTATTTCGAGACCAACAATCGCGGGGTTAAGAGCGTCACGCTGAATCTGAAAGAAGCGGAAGGCCGCAACATCCTCAAGAAGCTCGTCGCCGCTGCCGACATCTTCGGCCAGAACTTCCGCCCCGGCGCGGCGGAGAAGAACGGTTTCGGATACGACGAGCTGAAGGCGGTGAACCCGCGGCTCGTCTACATGTCGATCTCAGGCTACGGCCCCCGGGGTCCGCATGCCGACCTGCCGGGCACCGACTCGATGGCGCAGGCGATGGGCGGTATCGCCCAGGCCTATTCAACGCCGGGTCAGCCATTACGCACCGGCATCGTCTCGGTCGCCGACGAGACCTGCGCGATCCTCGCCTTTGGCGGTGCGCTGGCGGCGCTCACCCATGCGCGCGCGACCGGCATCGGGCAAAGGGTCGATTGCTCGCTGCTCGGCGGGCAGATCCGCCTGATGGGCTGGACCCTGACAACGGCGATGTGGCGCGACCGCGACCCAGTCACCGGCCAGGCGCGGATCACCGGGACCCCGGAGCGGCCTGGGATTAGCTCAAGCTTCAACGATAAGGACGGCAAGCCCTTCGTGTTTCAACTCAACAATGAAGGCCCGTGGCGCAACGCGATGACCGCGCTCGGTTTTTACGAGGCGCTGGAGGGAGCCGGGTTCGGGAAGCTTGGGGTGATCATTGGCTCCGAGGAGCGCCGCGAAACCTTGCTCCGCCTGCTCGGAGAAATGTTCGCCACCGGGTCGCGCGACGATTGGGTGGAACGCCTGCGCCGCGCCGATATCGTGTCGGCGCCGATCAACACGTTGCTCGAGGGCTCGAACGACCCGGACGTGCTGGCCAACGGCTATGTTACTGAAATCGATTATCCGAAATACGGAAAGCGGCTGAAAGTGCATGGCTCGCCGTGGCACTTCTCCGAAACGCCGGCCCGTATCGGGATTGCCCCGGAACTCGGCCAGCACAACGATGAAGTGCTTGGTCGCCTCGGCTACAGCGCGGCGGAGATCGCGGGCTTACGCGAGCGCAAGATCATTTAACGCCGGTGGTTGTCGCGCCGCTAGGCATCGAGCCGCGCAGCAGGGTCTTGCGCGCTGCCCACTCCTCTTCCGCCAGCAGCGTCTCGAAGAATTGCACGTCACCGCCGGCGTAGAGCGCGACCAGCAATCCGTCGCGATAGAGCACGCGATTGACGGTCAGGGACGAGAGCCGCGAACCGGGCGTAAGGATGCCGACCAGATTGAGCGGGTCGGCGCCCGAGAGCGAAATGAATGCGCCGGTGTGCGCCTTGCGCCGCGTTTCGCGCAGCGCGCCAACCGCCTCCGGTAGCGCGAATTGCTCGCCGGCGAACCCGGCGACGAATCGACCGCCGCGGACCTCGCCGCGCGCCTCCAGCCGGCGATAGACGCGTAGCAGGTCGCGCCAGGGCGGCAGCAACGCCGCCTCGCGTTCGATCAGCCGCCAGGACACGACACCGTACCGGCGCAACAGGGTGCGGGCGAGATGCTCGGCCGCTTCGCCGGCATCTCTCGCCGCGCCGTCGGACGGGCGCGGCCGGCGCGCTAACGCCCAGCGGCCCGCGCCTTCCATCGCAAAGCTGATCGCGCGGCGCCGGCGTTGGCTGCCGCTGGCGCTCGGCGCTAGCAGCGCGCGCAGCCCGACGAAGCTGTCCGAGGTGACAAGGCCGAGCGCGACCAGTTCGCCCAGCGCCTCTTCGACCTGTGGCTTCAGCAGCCCGCTGCCTTCGGCCAGCTCATCGAAGAACGATGCGCCCTCGTGACGGATGACCTCCAGAACGCGGCGCGCCGTGGCGCTTGGCTCGGCGCCGTCGGTGACCGGCGACAGCAGCGTCCACAGCGCGGCGTTGCGGCGGGCGAGCAGGGTGATCGGCGTCGACCGCACCGGCGTCGCGCCGCGTCCGGCGTCGTCCGGCCTCGGGCTGCGCGGCCGCAGCCGCGCCCAGGCGACGCGGCCTGACAGGCAAAGATCGTCGAGCCAGACCGGGTCGTAACCGGCGAGCCGCGCCGGCAGGATTTCGCTTTCCCAGGCGCCGGCCGCCGCTTCGAACCCTTCGAGTTGCCCGACGATCGCCGCCAATGAGTCCGGCCCCTCCATTCGGGTACCGGGCGAGACGCGCTGCCAGTCGAACAGAAAGCGCAGGAAGTCGCGCGCGGCGACCGGCTCGATCTCGGCACGCAGGCGGTTGACCGTGTAGCGGTGAACGCGAGAAAGGAGACGACGCTCGCACCATTCGTCACTCTCCGCGCCGGGCGTGAACCGGCCGCGTAGCGCGAACCCCTCGGCTTCGAGCGCGGCGAGCGGCATTGCGATGTCGTCCTCGGTAAGCCCTAGCGGCGCCGCCAGCGCCTTGGCATCGACGGGACCGAGCCCTTCGAGACGCCCCCGCACGATCTCGACCAGCGCCAAGTCCGGCGACCACTCGCGCTCGGCATGAGCTGCTGGTGCGGCGATAGCTGGGTCGAGGGTCGCCTCGGGCCACAGCGCCTGGAACTGCGGCAGCCGCTCGGCCGCGACCCACAGCACCGCGCCCATCTGCTGCAATCGCGCCGCGCGGCGGCTTGCCGCCAATTCGCCGAGCCAGCCGACCCAGCCCGGCGTATTGCCGATTTCAGCGTCGCCGAGAAACCCGACCCAGACGAGGGCGTCGTGCATCTCGTCGGCGTTTTCCGGCGCCGGCCAGGCCTCCTTGCGCACCCGCGCGATCGCCTCCGGGTCGAGCCGGCCGAGATCGGCAGCGTCCTCGGGAGTCAGCCACCGGCGGCCCATCACCGCCTGGGTCCGGCGTTCTTCGAGCGGCGCATCGTCGAGAAAGGCGTAAGGCCGTGCCGACAGCACTTCGAGCGCGAGCGGCGATGGCTCGGTCAGGTCGCGGGCGACGACCCGCACCTCGCCAGCCTCGATACGGCTGAGCAAATGCTCCAGCCCCTCGATGTTCATCGCCTCATGAAGGCAATCGCTGATCGACTGGCGCACCAACGGGTGGTCGGGGATCTCGCGTTCGCCGACGATATTCTCGGCGCAAGCGATTTGGTCGGGGAAGATCGCTGCGACCAAATCCTCCGCTTCCATGCGGGCGAGTTGCGGCGGCACCTTCTTGCCGCCGCGGAAGCGCGGCAGCGCCAATGCCACGCCAGACACCCAGCGCCACCGCGTCATGAACATTGGCGAGTCGAGCAGCGCTTGGGTCAGCACGTTGCGCACGCTCGCCGAGTGCAGATAGCGCGGCACTTCGTCGAGCGCGAAGCTGTGCACCGTGGTCAGCGACAGGCTGATATTGTCCTCGGTCGCCGCCGCCTGCAGCTCGAAATTGAAACGTGTGCAAAACCGCTTGCGCAGCGCCAGACCCCAGGCGCGGTTGAGTCGGCTGCCATAGGGCGAATGGATCACCAGTTGCATCCCGCCGACCGCGTCGAAGAAGCGCTCGAACACCAGCGTATCGAGCGTCGGCAGTACCCCGAGCGCGGCATGGGCGGCGGCAAGGTACTCGGCGATCTGCCGGGCCGCCGCCCCGCCAATCCCGACGTCGTCGACCAGCCAGCGCACCGCGCGATCGATACCGCCTTCCTCCAGCCGCGCGGTGATTTCTTCGCGCAGCCGCGACACCGAGGCCGACAGCTCGTCGCTCCGGCCGGGCGCCTCGCCAAGCCAGAACGGGATGTTTGGCGGCTGGCCTTGTGCGTCCTCAACCCGCACAGTCCCGCGCTCGACCCGCTGAATGCGATACGAGGCATTGCCGAGCTGGAAGACATCACCGGCCAGGCTCTCGACCGCCCAGTCCTCGTTAACCGTGCCGATGATCTGGTTCTCGGGCTCGAGCAGTACCTGATAGTCGGCATTGTCCGGGATCGTTCCGCCCGAGGTCAGCGCCGTTATCCGCGCGCCGCACCGGCCACGCAGCATGTGGTTGACCGCGTCGTGATGGATCAGCGCGCCGCGCCGCCCGCGTCTTGTGCTGAAGCCTTCGGCCAGCATGGCGATCGCCGCGGCGAAATCGGCGCGCGCTAAATCTCGGTATGGCCAGGCCTGACGGATCAGCGCATAGAGCTCATCCTCGCTCCATTCGCGCGACGAAACTTCGGCGACGATCTGCTGCGCCAACACGTCGAGCGGCAGCTCGGGGATGCAGAGCGCGTCGAGTTCGCCGCGGCGCACGCTGTCGAGCAGCGCCGCACATTCGACCAATTCGTCCCGTGACAGGGGGAAGAGGCGGCCCTTCGGCGTGCCGTCGACCGCGTGACCGGAGCGTCCGACGCGCTGGAGGAAACTCGCGATCGAGCGCGGCGAGCCGATCTGGCAGACCAGATCGACATCGCCGATATCGATGCCGAGTTCGAGCGAAGCGGTGGCGACCAGCACCTTCAACTCGCCGCGCTTCAGCCGCTGTTCGGCGTCGAGCCGCGCCTCCTTGGCCAGACTGCCGTGATGCGCGGCGATATGCTTGTCGCCGATCCGCTCGGACAATTGCCGGGTCGCGCGCTCGGCGAGGCGGCGCGTGTTGACGAAGATTAGCGTCGTGCGATGGGCCTCGATCAGCTCGGCAATCCGTTCGTAAACCTGCGCCCACACCTCGTGCGACATCACCGCTTCGAGTGGCGACGAGGGCATTTCGAGCGCGAGGTCGCGCGCCCGGCGATGGCCGGTGTCGATGATCGTGCAATCGCTCTCTGCCGCGCCGATAAGGAAGCGCGCCACCGTCTCGATCGGCTTCTGCGTCGCCGATAACCCGATCCGCAGCAGCCTGTCGCCGCACAGCGATTTGAGCCGTTCGAGCGATACCGCCAGATGCACGCCGCGCTTATTCGAGGCCAGCGCGTGGATTTCGTCGACGATCACCGCGCGCGTCGTTGCCAGCATCCTGCGGCCCGACTCCGACCCGAGCAGCAGGTAGAGCGACTCCGGTGTGGTCACGACGATGTGCGGCGGCTTCTTCGCCATCTTCTGGCGCTCGCCGGATGGCGTGTCGCCAGTGCGCACCCAGGTGCGGATATCGATTGCGGGCAAGCCAAGTGCCCGCAGTTCCTCGGCGATCCCGGCCAGCGGCGCCGCGAGGTTCTTCTGGATGTCGTTCGACAGCGCCTTGAGCGGCGACACGTAGACGATCTGGGTTTCGTCTTCGAGGCCGCCGTTTTCCAGACCCTGCCGCACCAGCCCGTCGATCGCGGCGAGAAACGCCGCCAGCGTTTTGCCCGAACCGGTTGGCGCGGCGATCAGCACATGCCGGCCGGATTTGATCGCCGGCCACGCCTCTGCTTGCGCCGCGGTGGGTGCCGCGAAGTTGCGCGCGAACCAGGCGGCGACCGCCGGATGAAAGAGCGAGGTGAGGGTCATTTGAGCGACGCTTAATGTCACTCTTGATCGATGCCGTTGCAAGGTCCGCTCAGCGTCGATTCCGGGCCACCCGAACGGCGTGGATTCCCTCCGGTCTTCCGGCTAGGATCGCGACGATGGTTCCCCGCGAGGGGATAAGAGGGAATGCGGTGCGGACGTCTAGTCCAAAGCCGCTGCTGCCCCCGCAACTGTAAGCGGTGAGCCGAGCGCCATCGAAGCCACTGGCGGCGGCCCTCGGGGGACGTCCTGGGAAGGCGGCGCAAGGCGGCGACCCGCGAGCCAGGAGACCTGCCATCGCCGTGGTCATGCGCGGGCGCATCGGACGGGGTGATCCGATGGGAGGTCGGAAGCGGTGCTCGCGCGCCTTCTCTTGCGGCTGATCTCCTTCGTTCGCGCTGATGCCTTGGCCGGAGACGGCGGCGGAGCGCGACGATGTTCCCCATTCCCGCCGATGTCTTCAGCGATGGAGCAGCCAACATGCGTGCCAGGCTGATCGGCATCCACACAATCCTCGTTGTCGCGAATCTGTTTGCCTGGGCTTGGGCGCTCATCGCCTTTCATGCCTACCCGGTGCTGCTCGGCACCGCGTTCCTTGCTTATACCTTCGGCCTCAGGCATGCGGTCGATGCCGACCACATCGCCGCGATCGACAATGTCACCCGCAAGCTGATGCAAGGCGGCAAGCGGCCGGTCTCGGTCGGCTTCTTTTTCGCGCTCGGCCATTCGACAATCGTCGTGCTTGCCTCATTGGGAGTCGCCGCGGCCACGGCGGCCCTACAAAGCCGGTTCGCCGCGTTCAAGGATGTCGGCGGGCTGATCGGCACCAGCGTCTCGGCGTTCTTCCTCTTTGCCGTCGCCCTCGCCAACGTCGCGATCCTCGGCGGGGTCTATCGCACCTTCCGCCGGGTGCGTCGCGGCGGCGCCTATGTCGAGGAGGATTTCGAGCAGCTCTTGGCGCAGCGCGGGCTGCTCGCCCGCCTGTTCCGTCCCGTGTTCCGCTTTGTGACGCGCAGCTGGCACATGTACCCGCTCGGCTTCCTCTTCGGACTCGGCTTCGAGACCGCGACCGAGATCGCTATCCTTGATATTTCCGCCGCCGAAATCTCACGCGGCCTGTCGGCCTGGTCGGTGATGGTGTTTCCGGCGCTGTTCACTGCCGGGATGTCGCTGATCGACACCACCGACGGCGTCTTGATGCTCGGCGCTTATGGCTGGGCCTTCGCCCGGCCGATCCGCAAGCTCTACTACAACCTGACGATCACCTCGGTGTCGGTGCTGGTGGCGCTGGTCGTCGGCGGGATCGAGGTCCTTGGCCTGATCGGCGGACAGCTCGGCCTTGAGGGGCCGCTTTGGACCGCGGTCGGCGCGCTCAACGAGAATTTCGGCATGCTCGGCTATCTGATCATCGCGATCTTCGCGCTGAGCTGGGTCGTCTCGATCGTCATTTACCGCCTGCGTGGCTACGACGCCATCGAGGTTAGCGGGCAGGGCTAGACGCCGCATCCTCATTGACCCGGCACCGGCGCTCCCCACATCTAGCGCGTCGCGCCGGTGCAACCGGTGCGAGCGGCCTTCGCCGGAAGGCCCTTTTTGCATGGGGCATAGGCTCATGGAACCGCAAGAACGCGACCTGATCACCACGCTGCTGACGCGGCTGGAAAGCGCGAGCAAGGCTGGGCAACCGAAGGATACCGAAGCGGATGCGCTGATCCGCCAGGCGATGACGCAGATGCCGGATGCGCCCTATTACCTGGTGCAGACCGTGCTGATCCAGGATTTGTCGCTGCACAACGCGCAGAACCGCATCGACGAGTTGGAAAAGCAGCTTGCCGCAGCTAGCCAGCCGCCGCAGCGTACCAGTTTCTTGGGTGGCCTCCTCGGTGGTGGCAGCCAGCAATCGCAGGGCAGCGTGCCGCCGAGCGGTCCGTGGACCCGGGCGCCGCAGGCAGCGGCGCCTCCGCCGCCGCAATACGCACAGCCCGGTTATACGCCTGGCTATGCGCAGCCCGGCTACACGCCGATGGGCGGCGGTATGTTCAGCGGCGGCGGCAACAGTTTCCTGCGCTCGGCCGCGACGACGGCCGCTGGTGTCGCCGGCGGCGCCCTCCTGTTCCAGGGCATCTCGTCGCTGTTCGGGCACAGTTATGCGAGCGGCCTCGGCGGCTTTGGTGGCCTAGGCGGGATGGGAATGGGGACCGGCCTCGGCGAGACCGTGATCAACAACTATAACGGCGCCAACCCCGGCGTTGGCGGCACCGAGTACGCCAGGGACGCCGCGGGCAGTGAAGATCGCGCCAGCGACAGTTATGCCGGTAATAGCGGCGGCTACGATGGCGGCGGCAGCGGCAACGACTACGTCGATAGCAGCGGCAGCGATTTCGGTGGCGGAGGGGGCGACGACTTCTCCGGCGGCAGCGATTTCGGTGGCGGGGGAGGCGACCCGTCCTGCTGATCGTGATCCGCAGCGCCGAAAGGGGCCGGGAGATTCCCGGTCAGCGAGCCTTGAAGAACCCAAGGTAACCCGCCAAGTCTAGGGTTTCTGCCACTTTTGGACGCCCCCGGGGGTGAACAATAGGGGTGAACAATGCGGGTCGCCAAGATGCCTTACGTCTACCCGGAGAAGGGCGGCTATACCGGCAAGAAGGGTCAGACGATCCCGGCGAAAAATCGTTTCGAATACCGTCGCCGCTATCCCCAGGATGTCGTCGCCCACCTCGGCAAGACGTTCTTCATCCACAAATACCCGCAAGGGGTCAGCCAGGCGATGGCGAACGAGCTATCGCATGAACAGAGCGCCGCGTTCAAGGAGACCGTCGCCAAAGCCCGCCGTGCTCTCGCCCCACCCCGCGCCCCCTGGGACATCTGGGAACCTGCTCCCGGGCGACCAGACGGGCGATGGTCTTATGGACATCAGGCCGACGCCCCAGTGCCCCAAAATGGCATCGCCTATGACCGGTTTACCGGCGAGGTTGTCGCCACCGGGAAAACTGCGGCCGGCGATCCCGCGCCCTATGAGGGGATCGTCAACCTCTGGGCGGATATGGCGGCCAAGACCCAACGCGCCCGCAATTCCCGGATGGGCCAGATCCGCGCGATGATGCAATTTCTGGGGCACTCCGATATGAACCGGGTCAGGCCGGACGATCTCCAGGGCTACAAGGAGCATCTGGTTGCCAAGATGACCGCCGGGGTATGGCGGCCCAAGACGGTCGATGATCATATCGAAATGATCAAGGCGCAATTCCGCTGGGCCAAGGAAAACCGCAAGATCGGCCAAAACCCGGCGCTGGAACTGCGCGGGATCGGCGGCTCTACCGACCCCCGCAATGCCCGCCAGGACTTCAATAACGCGGATATTGCCCTGATCCTCACCCGCGCCCGCACCGCACCGCCGCTGATCCGCTGGAGCAATTTGCTGGCCGCTTATACCGGGGCCAGACTCTCGGAGATCGTCGAAGCGGATACCCGCGATATCGATGGGCAGACCTTTCATATCCGGCTGCGGCATCGCCCCGAAACCATGCGGCTCAAGACCATCGAACGTCCCGTGCCCCTGCATAGTGCGATCTTGGCCGAAGGGTTTGGGGATTATGTGCGCGGTCGCCCGCCCGGCCCGTTATTCGACGTGGCGCTCGATCGCAACGGTCAGATGGGAACCAATGCAAACCGGATCATCATGCCGTGGTTGCGCGATATCGGCATCACCGATCCCCGCAAGACCTTTCATTCCTGGCGGCATACCTTCAAGACCCTAGCCCGGGATTGGGGGATGGAGGAACAGTTCTCCGACGCGATTACCGGCCACGTCAACGGGAAGATCGGGCGCGAATACGGCTCCTTCCCCATGGGGATACTGCGCGAGCAAGTCGAACGAATTCCCAACCCGCCGCGTTATCGGGAGGGGTGATATGAGAAACTACAAAACGGTCCAAATATTTTCTAAGGGTGGGCGTCATCTACCGGTCCAATGCGCGCCCTTTTTGAAGCTCGCATCGACCACCTAGGACCGGCGGATCGGCTGAAGATCGAATGCCAATGCCGCCGGGTCGCCTATATCGGGGTTACTGGTAGAAGAATGTCAGCCCGGCCACGAGCAAATGGGACCCATTCAGGATTGGTCACCCCCTTCCTCGATGACGCCAGAACGGCATTGAAGGATTCCTGAGCCTGCGGATGCCGGGTATCGTTCCATCTCATCGCCATCTGCGGTTCGGCGGGTGCCCCGTTGTTCGGGCCAGATGAAGATCGTCGAGGTCGAGTGACCTCGTTTTCATGTGATAGTCGCGCAAGTTGACTCGCGATAAGCTCCCCCAAAACTGGGGAAGGGCAACAAATGACCGAGAACGTCGCGGCGATTGTCAGCGCTTATGTGGGCAAGAACCGCCTTGATCCCGCCGAGCTACCCGCGCTGATCACGAGTGTCAAGGCGGCCCTAGCGAGCCTCGGTCAAATGCCATTTGCGGCACCCGCGTCCCTCACCCCGGCAGTTTCAATCCGACGCAGCGTCGGGGCCGACGCGATCACCTGTGTCGATTGCGGGTTCAAATCCAAGATGCTGAAGCGGCACATTTCGACCGCGCACAACCTGACCGTTGGTGAATACAAGACCCGATGGGGCTTACCGTCCGACTACCCGATGGTCGCGAAGGGCTACTCAGCAAGGCGGTCTGAGCTTGCGAAATCGCTTGGGTTAGGAAGGGGTGGCCGAGCGGGTTCGCCGCAGCCGTGAAAAG
>DASYXG010000018.1:0-3683 GCA_035935235.1 Allostellaceae bacterium | reverse complement strand
AGTGCCGACGAGAACCAGGTGTCGAGCACGTCTTCGTCCCGACGTAGCGCCACCCCGGCGCCGAATTTCGCTTCGGCCTCGGCGCGCGCCTCGTCCTCGCTCTCGGCGACGAACACGGTCCCGTCCGGGGCGTACCAGGCCGGGATCTGGTGCCCCCACCACAGCTGGCGCGAGATGCACCAAGGCTGGATGTTGCGCATCCATTCAAAGAAGGTGTTTTCCCACTGCCGCGGCACGAACACGGTCTGCCCGGTCTCGACCGCCTCGATCGCCGGCTGAGCCAGCACCCCGGCGTTGCAGTACCACTGGTCGGTCAGCCACGGTTCGACCACCACGCCGGAGCGGTCGTGGTGCGGCACATTCATCGTGTGGTCTTCGACCTTCTCGATGAGGCCGGCGGCCTCAAGATCGGCCAGGACGCGCTTGCGTGCCGCAAACCGGTCGAGCCCGCGATAGGCCTCGGGCGCGTTGTCGTTGAGATGCGCATCGGCGTCGAAAATGTTGATCATTGGCAGGTCGTGCCGCTGACCCACCTTGAAGTCGTTGAAATCGTGCGCCGGGGTGATCTTGACCGCACCGCTGCCCATCTCGGGGTCGGCGTATTCATCGGCGACGATCGGGATCAGCCGCCCGACCAAGGGCAGCCGCACCGTCTTTCCAACCAGATCGGCGAAGCGCTCGTCCTCGGGATGCACCGCAACCCCGGTATCGCCGAGCATCGTCTCTGGCCGCGTCGTCGCCACC
Organism: Allostellaceae bacterium; assembly: GCA_035935235.1. Lineage (GTDB taxonomy): Bacteria > Pseudomonadota > Alphaproteobacteria > ATCC43930 > CGMCC-115725 > DATARH01. The sequence continues at coordinate 2,939 of DASYXG010000018.1, read as the reverse complement.
ACCAGGAAGCGTCCCGGCTCGCCTTCGACCGGGTAACGGATATGCCAGAGCTGGCCGCGCGTCTCGCGCTCATCGACTTCGAGATCGGAGATGGTGGTGTGCATCTCCGGGTCCCAGTTCACCAGCCGCTTGTCGCGGTAGATGAGGCCTTCGCGATAGAGCTGAACGAAGACCTTGCGCACCGCCCCGGCGAGGCCGGGATCCATCGTGAAGCGCTCGCGCGCCCAGTCGGGCGAACAGCCGAGCCGGCGCAGTTGGTTGACAATGGTGCCGCCCGACTCCGCCTTCCACTCCCAGACGCGCTCGATGAACTTATCGCGGCCGAGCGCGTGCTTGTTGATCTGCTGTTCGGCGAGCTGGTTGGTGACGACGATCTCGGTCGCGATGCCGGCATGGTCGGTGCCCGGCTGCCACAGCGCATCGCACCCGCGCATCCGTTCGAAGCGGATCAGGATGTCCTGCAACGTGAAGGTCAGCGCGTGGCCCATGTGCAGGCTGCCGGTGACGTTCGGCGGCGGCATCATGATCGTGTAAGGGCGCTTGGCGCTGTCGGGATGCGCGGCGAAGCCGCCCGACCGCTCCCACGCTGCGTATTGCCGCGGCTCGACCGCGTCGGGACGATAGGTCTTGTCCAGCATGACTGACGCTAGCGCTTAGCGCTTTCCGGCTTCGCCGACGACGCGCGCGATCTCCGCCTGCACCAGTCGCTCTACCAGTGCCGGCAAGTGCTCATCGAGCCAAGCCTGCAACATCGGCCGCAGCGCCTCGCGGAAGACCCGGTCAAGCGCCGGCTCGGTGTCGCCCTCCTCCACGTGCGAAACATCCGAGAGGCGAGCGAAGGATGCGGCGACGGCACTCGATGCCGGTTCGGACAGAAGGCGATCCCCCGCTGCGTCGGGGCGGGGCGGCGCCGGCTCAACCCGGCCATCGGGCAATATCGGCGGCACGACGGCTTGGCGACGCATCGCGGCCGGCTCAATGTGCCGCACCGCGCCGTCTTCGCCGATCGCCTCGGTCAGGTCGAGTATATCGGCGGCGGCGCGCGAAGGCCGGGGCCCCGGACGCATGCCCTTTCCTTCTTCGGCGAGGATGCGTCGGACCGACGCCAGGATTTCCTCCATCGAGGGTTCAACCGTGGATTTTTTGTCAGACATTGAGGACCACCTGCGCGCGCTCCCGCGGGCGCTGAATGCGAAAAGACAAGGTTACGCGGGCCGGAAATGGAGCGCCACTATTCCTTAAGGCCGTTGCCAAACCCGAACCATTTGTCCTTCACCGCCTTGTAGTGCCGCCCCATATCGTAGAGCTGCACCGGCAATTTAAGCTCCGGAGCGATCAGTCGGCCGATGGCGGCGGCAAGATTAAATTCCGCGACCGCCGCGTCGTGTTGGGCGCCCACCAGCTGCGACTGCGTGGTGAAGAGCTGCTGCTCCGAAATCAGCACGTCAAGCACGGTGCGCGAACCGACCAGCGCCTCCTGCTGCGTGCCGGCGAGCGCGATCTGGGCTGCCTTTACCGCCGCGGCGAACGAGGCGACAGCGGCCCGCGCCGCCATCAGCGTCTCCCAGCTTTGCGTCGCCAGCTGCACGGCGGCACGGCGAGCGTCATCCACCTGGCTGCGACGCTGTCCAACGGTCTGCTCGGCCGCGCGGGTCTGCGAATAGATCGCCCCGCCCTCGTAGAGCGGCATCGTCATCTGGGCGACGACCGAAGCCGTGTCCTGGCGCGCCGCTCGCAGCGTAACCGAAGGCGCGAAGCTGCGATTCAGATCGCCGATGATCGAGATTTGCGGCAGCAACTGGTCGCGCACCACGTCAACATTATCGCGCGCGGCGGCCTCGGCGAAATTGGCCGAGATCACGTTAGGATTGTTGGACGCTGCTAGCGCCAGCGCCTCATCACGCGACACCGGCAGCGCCGGCCGCTCGGTCGGCAGCACCAATCGCCCCGGCGGATGGCCAACCGCGCGGACGAAATTGGCCCGACTGGTTTCGAGCTGACCTTCCGCGGCGATGCGGTTCGCGGTAGCCTGCGCCAGCGACGACTCGGCCTGGGCAACGTCGGTGCGGGTCACCTCGCCGACACGAAATCGCTCTCGCGTCGCATCGAGCTGCTTTTTCAGCACCGCTTCGTTGTTGCGGTTGACCTCAACCAAGGCCTGGTCGCGATAGGTGTCGAAAAATGCCTGCACGACCGCCTGAAAAACCGTCGTCTCAACCGCCAGAGTTTGGGCGCGCGTTGACTCGACGGTATTGACCGCCTGCTTGGTCTGCGCCTCGGTGCGGCCGCCGTTATAGACCGGCTGGGTGATCTTGAGATCGAGCTGGCGCGTCGTGAAGCTCGAAAACTGGGTTGGGCCGCCTTGGGCAATGGCGCTCCGCTCTTCCCCGGCCTGGCCGGTGAAATTGACCGTCGGCCGCCATCCTGAAAGCGCTTGGGGCACCTGCTCATCCGTAGCGCGCAACAACGCGCGCTGTGCAAGCAGCTGCGGATTGTTGTTGTAGGCATAGGACAGCGCCTCGGTCAGTGTCTGCGCTGACGCGGGGAAACCGCCAACAAGGAATATTGCGAACGCAGCGAAATTGCTTCGAAAAAAGAGTGCCCGCCTGTGGCCGGCCGTCAGGTTCTCCGGAGAGCCTATCGGATTGGACGCGGCAGCGTGCCTCCAATGCCTACTACTTCTAAAGCCGGAGAAGGCGCGGCGATTCCAGAACAGAACAATGGCATTCCGCATGTTCATCGCCTCAACCGAAACGATTGAATCACGACGAACAACACAGAGCCAGCCAATGCTTGATGTTGCGGTTAATTTGAATGTTGCCAACTAAATTTAGTAGCGGGCACAGCCGATGCCAGATCGCAAGGTAGCGAATCGTAGGATTGATGATTGCGACTGCGGCGCTAAGGAACCTTTGCCCGGCACCCTCACAAACAGATCC
>DASYXG010000017.1:0-4103 GCA_035935235.1 Allostellaceae bacterium | reverse complement strand
GATCGCCGCCGTGACGGTCGGCGTCGAGCGGTTCGACGATGGCGAGGCGACCCACCATCGGCGTCAGCGGCGGCTTCTGCGCCGGCTTCCAGTCCGAGGTGATGTGCCAGCCGATCGGCTGGCCGAACTGATTCCGACGCGGCTCCGGGGCGCCGGCATAAACGTCCGTCATCGGCTTGTAGAGCGCGACCGCGCCGCGGAGCGCGCGGCGGGCGCTCGCCGCGTCGGGGAAGACGGCAATGCCGCGATACGGGGTCGAGCGATCGAGCCCGGCGCTACGCAGCCATTCCAGGTTCTTGCGATCCGGCGCGGCGCGGTCGGCGACCGCCAGTATCTGCCCAGACCCGACGGGGGGTGCGGTGTCGAGGCCATCGAAGAGATTGCGCCGATGCTGAGTTTCGTCGACAAGGCCGAGCCACGGCCCCATGCCGCGCACGCTGAGGTAAACCTCGCTCTCGAACATCGCGGGCGAGGTCACCGTGTACATCGCCAGCGACGGCGGCACGCCGGGGTCGAGCGCCGCGAAACGCTGCGCCGACAAAACTCCCGGCACCGACGCCATCGCCGCGAGGTGACCTTTGTACCACTCGTCCCATTCGGGGCGGCGGCTCGGCTCGATGAGCGCGCTTTCGCTGAAAAAGATCATTTGCGCAGCAGGAACTCGCGGCCGACCTTGACCATCGGCTTGCCGTCAAAGGCGATGATGTCGGCGGTGGCGTAGGTCTCGCGCCACGCCTCCGGCAGGTAGGAGCCGGTGCCGATCGCGTCGATCGGCGCGCTGGCGGCCGCCATCATCCGGCATTTCTCCGGCCCAAACCCGGAGCTCGCGACGATGCGCGCCTTGGGAAACCCGGCCTCGTTGAGCTTGAGGCGCATCTGCCATAGCGCCGCCGCCGTCACCCCGGTTCCGACAAGGTCGCGCAATTCCGTCTCGGTGCGGTAGCCGCGGATCGATTGCGGCGCGTGGCGTTCGAGGATGGCGTAGGACGAACCGAGGTCGAGCCCTTCGCAATAGCGCCCTCCGGGCGTGTCCATGCGAAAGGCGAGCTTGCCGCTTCCGGCCAAATCGGGAAACCGGCGGCACACCTCGATCGCGTCGCTGGTTTCGCGGCCGAAATAATCGACCAGCACGGTGAGCGGCTCGTCGGGGAAAGTCTCGTGAAACATTTCGGCCGCGCGCAGCGTCGAGCCGGCATAACCGATCAGCGCATGCGGCATTGTGCCGATGCCCTTGGCCTGGCCGAAATAGGGCGCGGTGGCGTCCGCGGCGCAGCCGACGAAGCCAACCGCTCCGGCAGTTTTCTTGGCATGAGCCGAACCGACCGCGGCGGCATAAGCCATCATCTCGGCCATTTCGGCACCGGCGCAATGCCGCGCGTCCATCGCCAGGAATGCGACTTTGGGCAGATCGGCGCACATCGCCGAGGCGTTGTAGGCGGCGACGCAGGCCGGCCCGAGCTTTTGCAGCAGTAGCGTCTCGAGGTCGACCAGGTAATAGAGCGGGCCGCTGACGTAGAGGATCGGCTGCCCCGCGCCGACCAGCGTCGCTTCCGGATAGTTGAGCTCGATCTCGATCTTGGCGCCGCGCGCGGCGGCCATGGTTTCGAGAAATGCGATTGTCAGGCGCGGGGTCGAAATCACCGGCCGGCGCATGAACACCGCATAGGTGGCGCGGCGATCGCCGAATTTCTCGACGATCGCCTTGGTCTTCAGGAAGTAGCTGTCTGTATGCGCCGCCAGCGCCGCTTCGAGCGGCGCTGGACCCGGGATCGACGCATCGTTGGCCACCGAAGGCTCACTTCGCCGCCAGGCGATGCGCGCCGAACCCGGTATTGGCTCGCCGCGAACGCTTCAACGCCTCGGCGATCTCGAAAGCCAATTCGAGCGCCTGAGTGGCGTTGAGCCGCGGGTCGCAATGCGTCAGATAGCGATGGCTCAGCACCTCTTCACTGATTTCCTGCGCGCCGCCGAGACATTCGGTGACATTCTGGCCGGTCAGCTCGAAATGCACCCCGCCGGCGTGGCTCCCCTCGGCGGCATGGACCTGGAAGGCGCCATGCAGCTCGGCGAGGATCTTGTCGAAATGCCGGGTCTTGAGGCCACCCGAGGCGGTCGTGGTGTTGCCGTGCATCGGGTCGATGCACCACACCACCTTCTTGCCCTCCCGCTCCACGGCGCGAATGAGCGGCGGCAGTTTCTCGGCCACCTTGTCGGCCCCCATACGGGTGATCAGCGTCAACCGGCCCGGGATGTTCTTGGGGTTGAGCTTGTCGATCAGCCGCAGCAGGTCATCGTGCTCGAGGCTCGGCCCGCATTTCATCCCGATCGGGTTCTTGATCCCGCGCATGAACTCGACATGCGCGCCGTCGGCCTGGCGGGTACGGTCGCCGATCCACACCAGATGCGCCGAGCAGTCGTACCACTGGTCGGTGGTTGAATCGACGCGGGTCAGCGCCTCCTCGTAACTGAGGAACAACGCCTCGTGCGAGGTGAAGAACTCGGTCTCGCGGATTTGCGGCGTCGTCTCCGAGGTGAGCCCGCAGGCCTCCATGAAATTGAGCGTCTCGGTCAGCCGGTCGGCGAGCTCACGGTATCGCTCGCCCTGCGGCGAGTCCGCGACAAAATCCTGGTTCCACGCGTGGACCCGGTGCAGGTCGGCATAGCCGCCCTGGGCGAAGGCGCGCAGCAGATTGAGCGTCGCGGCCGACTGGCTGTAGGCCTGGATCATCCGCGCCGGGTCGGGCTCGCGCCCGGCGGCGTCGAACTCGAGGCTGTTGATGATGTCGCCGCGGTAGGAGGGCAGCGTCACCTCGCCCTGCTTCTCGACATCCGACGAGCGCGGCTTGGCGAACTGACCGGCGAGCCGCCCGACCTTCACCACCGGGACGCCGCCGCCAAATGTCAGCACCACCGCCATCTGCAGCAGCACCTTGAACATGTCGCGGATGTTGTTGGGATGAAACTCGGCGAAGCTCTCGGCGCAGTCGCCGCCCTGCAGCAGGAACGCCTTACCGGCGGCGACATCGGCCAGCCGGTCTTGCAGCCGTCGCGCCTCGCCGGCGAACACCAGCGGCGGGTAATTGCGCAGCGTCGCTTCGACACGCTTCAGCGCGGCCTCATCCTTGTAGCCCGGAACCTGCCGGATCGGCAGACCGCGCCAGCTGTCGGGCGACCATTTCTTGTTCATCGCACGCTACCTTCGCCCAGGCGGGCGTTACTGTCGAGAGTCGGGTTGGGCATGGAATACCTCCGGGTTGGAGGCCGCTCCACCTGCGGCGACACTCGGATCAGGGACTAACGAGAAGATTGGTGTCCATGAAACACGAAAGCCGCCTCGGTAGGGCGGCTTCGGGGAAAACGCAAACGCGATCCTAGGCCGCCGTCATGTACCGGCGGTACCAAAATCGTGCGACGAGAAGCGGGTTCATCTGCTTCATGGGCGCGGAACCTAATGGTTTATGGCCGACAAGCGCAAGTGATTTGCTCCTAACGCTCCCGCTGCTTCTCGGCGCATCGTCGTTCCGCCGCAGCAAGTGCGGCTCTGATCCTTGGATATCGGGCCATGTGCTCTCGGCTGAGAGCTGCGTGATCGACCGGACCTTTGACCGGCTTGGCGCGAAGAGTCGGATGCCTCCTCACGGTGTCGACTTTGTTGTTGTCTTCCATCCAATCTACTCCGCCGCGGCTTTTTCCGGCGGCCTCACGTATTTGTCGCGCATGGTGACAAATTCCTCGGCGGCGCTGGGGTGGATGCCGACCGTGGCGTCGAACTGCTTCTTGGTGGCACCGCATTTCACCGCGATCGCGAGGCCCTGGATGATCTCGGGCGCGTCGGGGCCGAGCATGTGGCACCCCAGGACGCGCTCGGTCTTCGCATCGACGACGAGCTTCATCAGGGTGCGCTCCTCGCGCCCGGACAGCGTGTTCTTCATCGGCTTGAAGCGCGCCATGTAGACGTCGATTTCGCCGACTTCGCGCCGCGCCGCCTCCTCGGAGAGGCCGACGACGGCGAGCGGCGGTTGGCTGAAGACGGCCGAGGGCACGTCCCGGTGGTCCATGACCACGGGATTGTCGTTGAAGAGCGTCTCGGCGACGGCGCGGCC
>DASYXG010000016.1:0-5293 GCA_035935235.1 Allostellaceae bacterium | reverse complement strand
GCACCATGAACTCTGTGCCTTCGCGCGCGAAATCGACTGTCAAGGTCTGGCCGCGCGACAGGAGGTTCCTATCGTCAGTGAATTGCCCGTGATGCAGCTGGCCGCGCTTGTGGCTGCCGGGCACTACCTCCACCGCGCCCGACTCGACCGGCACATCGGTCAGCGCCACCCACGCGGTGATGTGCACCGCCGGCTCCAGGCCAAAATAGGTCGCATCCTGATGCCAGCTGACATAGGCCGGGTCGCCCGGAGATTTCGGCCAGACCGTGAAGTGAAACAGGCGGATGTCGGGCCCGATGATGTCCTCGACCGGGTCCAAGACCGCCGGATGGCGCACCAGCGCGTCGACCCAGGGGAATAGCAGATGCGGCTTGAAATTGTGCCCCTTGCCGAAGCGCCGCCCGTCGCGCCGCTCGAAATCTTCGAGCCGGTCGCGAAACCTGTGTGCCTCCTCCCGGCTGAAGGCATCAATGGGAAACAAGAACCCGTCGCGGTGATAGCGCGCGACGTCGGTGTCGGACAGCCGCTTGCCCATGTGGTTTGCCTCAATCGCCTGACCGCCTGTAGAAGCTAGGATCGAAATCCGCGTCTAGCAACGGAGACGTCACTATGCGGGATCAACTGCGATCCTACCGCGCTCTCATCGCCGGCCGGCGCGGCGCCGTCGCGGCGAACCACCCCCTGGCGACCCAGGCCGGGCTGATGGCCTTGCGCGCCGGCGGCAACGCGGTCGATGCGGCGGTGGCGACGGCGCTGGCGCTTGGGGTGGTCGAGCCGATGATGTCGGGCCTCGGCGGCGACGCGTTCTATCACGTCCTTGACGCCAAAAGTGGCAAGTCGGTGGTGTTCAACGGCACCGGCCCGGCGCCGCGCGCCGCGACCCCCGAGCGCTACGCCGGCGGCATCCCGCGCACCGGGCCGCTCTCGGTGTCGGTGCCGGGTATGCTTGCCGGGCTCGAGGCGATGCACCGCGAATACGGTACGCTCGCCTGGGCGGAGCTTTGCGTCGAAGCGATCCGCCTGGCGCGCGAGGGATTCGGCGCGACGCCGAACTATCGGCATTTCGCTGGCGAATACCTCGCCACATTGCAGGTCGACCGACGCAGCATCGCGACATTCCTGCGCGATGGCGCTCCGCCACAGGTTGGAACCCTGATCGTCCAACCCGAGCTCGCGCGCACCTTGGAAGAGATCGCCGCGGGCGGCGCGGAGACGTTCTACCGCGGCGCCCTCGCCCGCCGGCTCGCCGCGGCGCTGCCTGAATGCGGCGCCCTCATCACCGAAGCCGACCTCGCCGAGTTCCAGGCCGAAACGCAGCGGCCGATCGGCATCGACTATCGTGGCTTCCGCGTATTGCAGGCGCCGCCGAACTCGACCGGCTTCGTCGTCTTGCAAGAGCTGAAGATCATCGAGAATTTCGACCTCGCCCGGATGCAGCTCGGCTCGGCCGATCTGGTTCATGTCATGGTCGAAGCCAAAAAGCTGGCTTTCGCCGACCGCGAGCGCTGGGGCAGCGACCCGCGCACCGTGCGGCCGCCATTCGACGAAATATTGTCGGCCGAGTATTGCGCGCGGCTCGCCGGCCGCATCGACATGCGGCGCGCCGCGCCGACCCACTCGCTGCCCGACGCCGCCGGCGACACGACGTATTTCGGCACCGCCGATGGCGACGGCAATGCGGTTTCCGGCATCCAGAGCATCAACAGCGGCTTTGGTTCGGGGGTGATGGCGGGCGATACCGGCATCCTCCTCAACAACCGCATGGCCTATTGGCACCTCGATCCGGCCCACCCGAACTATCTGCGCCCCGGACGGCGTGTCCGCCACACGATGAACCCGCCCCTCGTATTGAAGGACGGCAGATTGTGGGGCGTATTCGGAACGCCGGGCGCCGACAACCAGGTGCAGATCAACTTCCAGATCGGCACCGCGATGATTGATTTCGGCCTCGACCCGCAGCAGGCGGCGGAGATGCCGCGCTGGACCTCAATGGCGTCCGGACAATACGCCAATTATCCGCATGAAGGGCCCGACGTGCTGACCATGGAGCGCCGGTTTTCTGACGAAACGCGCCGTGACCTTGCCCAAAGGGGCCACCCGGTCAACACGGTCGGCGATCTGGATGGACCGTGCAGCGTTGAGATTATTCGCCGCGCCCAGGACCACACGGGGGGCGACATGCTGCTCGCCGGTTCCGATCCTCGCCGCGACGGCTGGGCCCTCGCCTGGTGAAGCAGCGCGTTCGACCGCCACCCGCGCATCGGCCAGCACCTGCGCCGAATCCTTGGTCCAGACGTGATCGCTGCCGAGCGCCTGCTCGTGGCCGCTCAACGCCGTCTGCGCGACGCTCAGCGCCTCTTCCGGTCGCCCGGCCGCAATAAGCGCGACAGCAAGGCGCCAGCGTATTCGATTGGTCTTCGGATGGCTGCTGCCGAGGATCCGCTTGGCTTTCGCCAACAAATCCTCACCGTCGAGGATAGCCTTCGCCAACTCGTATTGCGCGCGCAGCGCCGCATCGAGGGTCTTTTTGGTAATCAGTCCCAGGGCGATCAGGTTCTCGCCGATCCGACCGCCACTCACTTCTTGGCGCGCCAACGCGGCGGAGAGGGCGCCGCGAGTAATCAGGTTTCGCGCCAGCAATAGCTCGCCGAGTTGCATAACTGTTGCTCGTATGCAGTCAGCTTTGTTTGCATCTTGGTAAGGGATTGTTATCCTTACAATGAAGTAAATAAATAATCTGAATTGAAATCGTCTAAAATACCTCGCATTTCATTTGTTAATATCTTGTTCGATCATCAGGCGACGAGCCGCCTCCGCCGAGCGCGGCGAAAATGCCGTCGCGCGCGCAAATTCCGTTAAGATCGTCGCCGAAAGAGGGGAGCGGCGATCCGATGACGCGCGTGTTGACCGGCAGGTTCATGCACGAGACCAACACCTTCTCGGTCGTCGAGACCGATATGGCGCTGTGGCGGCGGCGCGACTTCCATCTCGGCAACGAGATCCCAGCCGCCTTCCGCAACACCCGTTCGGCGCTCGGCGCGACATTCGAGGCCGCCGACAAATACGGCTGGACCTTGGTTCATCCGGTGTCGGCCAACGCCAACCCGTCGGGCATCGTCACCGACGACGCGTTCGAGCAGATTGGCGGCATGATCCTCAATGCTGCCCGGCAGGGGTCGATCGACGGGGCGTTGCTGCACCTGCACGGCGCGATGGTCACCCACAGCCATGAGGATGGCGAGGGCGAGTTGCTCGAACGGCTGCGGGGCGTCCTCGGCCCCGACATCCCGATCGTCGTCACGCTCGATCTTCACGCCAACGTCACGCAGAAGATGGCTGACCACGCGAGCGCGCTCATCGCCTTCCGAACCTATCCGCACGTCGATCAGTACGAGCGCGCCTGGCAGGGCGCGGAGCTGCTGCAGCGTGCGATGCAGGGCGACATCCGCCCGCGCACGGTCATCGCGCGCCGGCCGATGATTTACGGGCTCGACCGCGGGCGTCACCAGAAGGGGCCGATGGCCGAGTTGATCGCGCGCGGCGAGGCGCTGGAACAGTCCGGCGACATCCTGGTCGCCAGCGCCTGCGCCGGGTTCAGCCGCGCCAATATCCGCGACGTCGGTCCGTCGATCACCGTGACGGTCGATATGTCGCGCGGCGATGCGCGGCCGCAGGGCCAGGCGGTCGCCCAGGAATTCATCGACCACGCCTGGGCGACTCGCGACTACGAAAGTTTCAAGCTGCTGTCGGTCGGCGATGCGGTGGCGCGCGTCAAGGAAGGCACCCCCGGCGATAAACCGCTGGTCGTCGCGGACTACACCGACAACCCCGGAGGCGGCGGCTATGGCGATGCGACAGCCTTCCTCAAGGGGCTTATCGAGGCCGGCGCCGAGCGCGTCGCGTTTCATGCGATCTGCGACCCGGAGGCGGTCGCCGAGGGCATGCGCTCCGGGATCGGCCCCGCGACGTTGACGATCGGCGGCAAGACCGACCCCAGGATGGGTGGCGGGCCGCTGACCCTGACCGGCGAGATCACCTGCCTGACCAACGGCAAGTTCATCGCCTACGGCCCGATGGGCGGCGGTGTGGAGCGCGATTACGGGCCGTCGATGGTATTTCGCGTCGGCGGCATCGACATCATCGCGATCACCAACAACGGCCAGGCCGTCGATCTCGGGCAGTTCACCTCGCTCGGCATCGACCCGACGCGCTACACGACCGTATGCGTCAAGTCGATGCAGCATTTTCGCGCCGCGTTCGAGCCGATCGCCCGCGAGGTCATCCTGGTCGATACCGGCGCCTTATGTTCCGAGGTCTATACCGTGGAATTATTCGACAAGGTTCGCCGGCCGGTCTGGCCGCTCGACCCACTCTCTCTGTGAGACACCGATGAGATTTCTTCTTGCCGCCGCGGTCCTGCTCGGCTTTTCCACGGTCGCCTTCGCCGATGGGCTGAGTGACGACGATTACAAGTATCTGGACAAGCTGCTCGGCCTTAACACGCAAAGCGCCGTGCTTGTCGAACTAACACCCAACGAGCAGAACGCGCTGCACAGCGCCATCAACGACCTGAAGCTCTATCCCGAGAGCCGCGACCAGCAGGTGAAACGGTATCTGGCGCTGGTCTACCCGCGCGAATGCAAGCGCTGGAGGGACGCAAATCCGAGCCATTCGTCCGACCAGACATGCTCGCCCGCCGCCGACGCGGCGATCGAACCGGGGAAGGAAATCAGCGACCGCGTTTGCGCCACCTGTCACCTGTTCGGCGGTACCGCGCGCGCTTACCGTTCAATGGCAACCGACAAGATATGGGATCAGCACAAGCTTGAGCACGCGCTGCGCCATACGCAGGGCATGGTGCCGATCAAGCTGAAGCCGGATCAGCTCGACGCGCTCGTCGCTTACATCAATTCGTTCAAGGCGCCCTAGCCTTCCAGCTCAGTGCCGGAAGTGCCGTGTGCCGGTGAACACCATGGCGATGCCGGCCTTGTCGGCGGCGGCGATCACCTCCTCGTCGCGGCGCGAGCCGCCGGGCTGGATGACGGCGGTGATCCCGGCGGCGATCCCGGCTTCGAGCCCGTCGGCGAACGGGAAGAACGCATCCGACGCCATCACCGCGCCGCGCGCCGGCGACGCTGAAAGACCCGCCGCCTTTTGCATGTCGGCAGCTTTGGCGACGGCGATCTTGGCGCTGTCGACCCGGCTCGGCTGACCGGCGCCGATCCCGACCGTCGCACCATCCTTGGCGAAGACGATCGCGTTCGACTTGACGTGCTTCGCCACCATGTCGGCG
>DASYXG010000015.1:0-15168 GCA_035935235.1 Allostellaceae bacterium | reverse complement strand
CCCGACCGCGGCCAGCTGGTCGACCCGTTGAGAAAGGAGCTGCTGGTTGAGCCGCAGGTCCGACAACTCGTCGGCGCGGGCGCCGGCCAATCCGGTCAACATCGCCAAGGCCGCCGTGCTCGTCCCCAGCGCCGCGATGGTCGCGATCTTACGCCCCTTCATCATTATCCCCCTCCGTAGATCAAACTGTGTCGCGACGGGCCACCCGGACTTCGGGGCAAACCGTCGCGCCCAACGGCTGGTTGGGCACTAGAGGGAGTATCCGCTAACGGCGCGAACTGTCTTTGCTCTAAGGTATTGCTTTAAAGCAATATCATGGAATGTCGTCATTTCTGATGATTTGACGGCATCTCCCCGCCAAGGCGTTTGACTTGGAAAATGGGCGCCCGTAACGTTCCGCCAACGACATAACAGTTGCGAGCGAACAGGAGGCTCCAGATGGGAGGCGCACCGCCGATGTCGGCGGTTCCGAGCACATTTCCGTTTACCCGCAGGCTGGCGCAGCTCGTGCCGCTTTCGCCCGACGATGTCGGACTGCTGAGCGAGCTCCAATCGAACACGCGCACAGTGCAGCGTCACCGCGATATCATTACGGAAGGTCGCAGCTACGATAGTCTTTTTATAATAATGGAAGGCAATGCGATCAGATATCGCATCCTTCATGATGGTCGTCGGCAGATAATAAATATGGTTTTACCCGGAGACGTTGTCGGAATTCTCGGAAGCTTTACGGATAGCTCCTTATACTCTACCAAAGCATTGACCGATATGTTGATTGCGGCAGTGCCTATTGCCCGACTTAACACAATGATTGGAACTCACCCGAGACTGATTACTAAGATTTTGTGGTCGTTGACTTGCGAGTCGACCATCTATGCCGAGCATCTCATTGATTTAGGCCGAAGATCGGCGCTCGAGCGGGTCGCTCACTTCCTTCTGGAGCTGCTGACCCGACTGCAAACCGTCGGTCTTGCCCAGGACCATTCCTACAAGATTCCGCTCACCCAGGAGCTGCTTGGTGACGCGCTCGGCCTAAGCATTCCGCATATAAATCGAGTGTTGCGGCGCTTGCGTGAAGACGGTCTTGTCGTGGTCGAAGATCAACGCGTGACGATCCACGACATCGACGCCTTGTCTCAACTCGCCGATTTTGAACCGGGCTATTTGAGCCGATTCTCCGGGGCCGAACTGCTCGCCGGCTAGTCAAAATCGCCTGTGGTATAACTGTCACAGGTGAACTTTTTTCGCCATAGGTGCGGGCGAGGCTTTTCGGCGAGGCCCGGGGAACAGGTAATCGATTGCTTCGATCGTCGGCAGCTCCTCGATCGAGAGAAGCGCATACGACCGCCGGTAATTTAGGTTCGCCCACTGGAACGCGAGGCAACAATGGCGGCGATCATCTTTGCGAATGGCGCCGTGCTGGACGGCACAAGCGATGCCCGGCGCGAAGATCATCATGTCCTCATCGAGGACGACCGCATCAAGGAAGTCTCGGATCGCCCGATAAAGAGCGCCGACGCGAACACGATCGAGCTCGCTGGCCGCACCTTGATGCCGGGTCTCATCGACGCGCATGTCCATGCCATCGCGGTCGATGCCGCGTTGGCGCGCTTGGTCGAACAGCCGTTGACCTTGACCAGTCTCCAAGCCGCGCGCGTGCTCGAAGGCATGCTGGCGCGCGGTTTCACAACGGTGCGCGATGCCGGAGGCGCCGATGGCGGACTGGCGGAGGCTATCGCGCAAGGGTTGATTCGTGGTCCGCGCCTGTTTCCGTCCGGGCAGGCGCTGAGCCAGACCGGCGGGCATGGCGACCTGCGTCCGCGCACCCGCTCGGTGGTCAGCTGCGCCTGCTGCGAATATGGGGCAGGGCTCGCCCGGATCGCCGATGGGGTGGACGAGTGTCGCCGTGCGGCGCGCGACGAGTTGCGCAAGGGAGCGACGCAAATCAAGATCATGGCTTCGGGCGGGGTCGCCTCACCCTATGACCCGATCTGGAACCTGCAATACAGCGATGAAGAGATGCGCGCGATCGTCGAGGAAGCGCGCTCCTGGCACACCTATGTTCTCGCGCACGCGTATACGCCCGAAGCGATAAGACGTGCGATCGACAACGGCGTGCGCTCGATCGAGCATGCGAACTTGATCGATGCACCGACCGCCGCGAGGGTCGCGGAGGTGGGCGGGTTCGTCGTGCCGACGCTCGTGACCTACGACGCGCTGCACCGATTCGGCCGCGATCTGGGCCTTGGCGGTGCCAGCCTGGCGAAACTCGCCGAGGTGCGGGAGGCCGGGCTACGCTCGCTCGAGCTGTTGCAGCGGGCCGGCGTCAAGATCGGCTACGGGACGGATCTCTTAGGGCCGATGCATCAATACCAATCACGCGAGTTTGTTATTCGCGCCGAGGCGATGACGCCGTGGGAGGTAATTCGTTCGGCGACAACGATCAATGCCGAATTGCTGAACAGGGTGGGCGAGCTTGGGGTGATCGCGACCGGCGCACGTGCCGATCTGATCGTTGTCGATGGCGACCCGCTTGCCGATATTTCGCTGCTCGACGGGCAGGGTGAGCACATAGCCGTGATTATGAAAGACGGCGTGCTGCACAAGCGCTTGCACTAATATTACGCACATGAATGCTTTGCGACGCGGGCGCACCGGGCGTCATCTCGCGGCGATTTTGGCTGCCGATGTCGCAGGGTACGCGCGCCTTATGAGCGAACACGAGGAAGCGACTCTCGCTGGGCTGCGCGCCTGGCGCCATCAGATCGCCGATCCGCGGATTCGCGCGCATCGCGGCCGCATTATCAAATCCACCGGCGACGGATTTCTCGCCGAGTTCGCGAGCGTCGTCGATGCGGTGCGCTGCGCCGTCGAGATGCAGCGCGCGATGGCTGAACGCAACACGGGCGTTTCCACCGAGCGGCGGATCGAGTTCCGCATCGGCATCAACCTTGGCGATATTGTCGCCGAGGACCACGACATCTTCGGCGACGGGGTCAATGTCGCGGCGCGGCTCGAAGCGCTCGCCGACCCCGCCGGGATCTGCATCTCGCGCACGGTGCGCGATCACATCCGCGACAAGCTGCCCTACGCTTTCGAGGATCGCGGCGAGCAGCAGGTCAAGAACATCGCCCGGCCGGTGCGGGTTTATGCGTTGAGCCCGGCGGCGATTGCTGCCACCGAGTTGGTCGCGGCGCCGCGCCGGCGAACGACCAGCATGGGCGTCGGTCTCGCCGCGCTGCTTATCGTGCTTTTGGCAGGAGCCGGCGGCTGGTGGTTGTGGGGACGCCCGCATCCGCCGGACCAGGCCCTGTCCTCGGCCGACACTGCATCGAGCCGCAGCGCGAGCGCACAAGGGGCGGCTGTGCCCCGATTGTCGATTGTCGTGCTGCCGTTCGACAATCTGTCCCACGATCCCGACCAGGATTATTTCGCGGATGGGATTACCGAGGACCTGACTACCGATTTGTCGCGCATCGCCGGCAGTTTCGTGATCGCTCGCAACACCGCGTTCACTTACAAAGGCAAATCGGTGGATGTGAGGCAGCTCGGCCGCGATCTCGGCGTCCACTACGTGCTCGAAGGCAGCGTGCGGCGGGCGGGCGAACAGGTTCAGGTCAATGTCCAGCTGATCGACGCCGAGAGCGGTGCGCATGTATGGGCCGACCGCTTCGATACCGATCGGCGCAACCTCGCCGAGGCGCAGAGCGAGATCACCGGCCGCCTGGCGCGCACGCTCAACCTGGAATTGGTTCAGGCGGTCGGGCGCCAGATCGAGCAGGAGCGATCGATCAATCCCGATGCGGCGGATTTGATCATGCGTGGCTGGGCGCTTTACCAGCGCACCCAGGTTCCGGCGAGCCGCAACGAGTCCAAACGCGATTTCGAACGGGCGCTGGAGCTCGACCCCAATTCCTATGACGCCAAACTCGGTATCGCCGCCTCGCTTGTCGTCGATTTGTCCGGTGGCTACAGCGAACAGCCCGCGGCTGACGAGGCCAAAGCCGAGAAGCTGCTCGGCGAGCTGCTGGTGCGCGATCCCAACCGCTCGCAATTGCATCAAACGATCGCGCTCCTTCGACGGGTACAAAACCGGCTGCCCGAGTCGCGGATCGAATGGGAGCGGGCGATCGAACTCGACCCGAACAATGCGATCGCCTACGGCCAACTCGGCGTGACGCTGATCTACCTCGGCGACCCGGCGGCGGCGATCCCGCTCGAGGAGAAGCGCATCCGGCTCAACCCTGACGATCCCAACATCGCGCTCGCTTATTGGTCGTTGGGGCTGGCGCATTTGCTGCTCGGACAGAACGATCCAGCGGTCGAATGGCTGACCAAGGCCTGCGCCGCCAATCCGCGAGTCTATTACTTCTATCTCGACTTAGCGGCGGCGCTGGCCTTGCAGGGCCATACGGACGAGGCGCGCGCCGCGCTTGCCGAAGCGCTGAAGCTGAGGCCGGAGGTCAACTCGATGGTGCGACAGCGCGCCCGCTGGGCCTATACCAACAACCCGGCCTACCGCGCGCTCGCCGAGAAGACCATCGATCTCGGTCTCCATCTGGCAGGCATGCCGGATCAATAATTGCTTACTCCGCCGCGTTCTTGCCGCCGTAGCGGCGGACACGCAGATCGGCCTGCTCCTTGTGGCCCCAGAAGCGTTCGATCGCACAGAGCCGGCTGCAATATTCGCCGATCATCGCACTCGCTTCCGGGGTGCGGACTTCCTGATAGGTGCAGGTCTTGAGGAACTTGCCGACCCAGAGGCCGCCGGTGTAGCGCGCCGCGCCTTTGGTCGGCAGCGTGTGATTGGTGCCGATCACCTTGTCGCCGTAGGAGACATTGGTTTCGGGACCGAGGAATAGCGCGCCGTAATTCTTGAGGCGGTCAAGATAGCGGCGCGGCTCGCGGGTCAGCACCTCGACATGCTCGGCGGCGATGCGGTCGGCCTCGGCGATCATCTCGTCCTCGTCGGCGCAGAGGATCACCTCGCCATAATCCTGCCAGGCGGCACCGGCGACATCGGCGGTCTGCAGCACGTGAAGCTGACGCGCGACCTCATGGATAGTGTCGCGCGCCAGCTTTTCTGATGTCGTCAGCAGAATGGCCGGTGAGGTCGGTCCATGCTCGGCCTGGCCGAGCAGGTCGGTGGCGCACATCTCGGCGTCGGCGCTGTCGTCGGCGATGACGAGGATTTCGGTCGGCCCCGCGAACAGGTCGATGCCGACCTTGCCGTAGAGTTGGCGCTTGGCCTCGGCGACATAGGCATTACCGGGACCGACCAGCATATCGACCGGCTTGAAGGTTTCGGTGCCGACTCCCATCGCGGCAACCGCCTGCACGCCGCCGAGCACGCAAATCTCGTCGGCGCCGCCGAGATGCATCGCCGCGATCGTCTCGGGATGCGGGCCGCCCTGATTGGGCGGGGTGCAGGCGGTGATGTGACCGACGCCCGCGACCTTGGCGGTGACGATCGACATATGCGCCGAGGCGACCATCGGGTAGCGCCCGCCCGGCACATAGCAGCCGACCGAGCCGACCGGGATGTGGCGATGGCCCAGCACGATGCCGGGCAAGGTCTCGACCTCGACATCCTTCATCGCCGCGCGCTGGATTTCGGCGAAGTTGCGGATTTGCTGCTGCGCGAACTTGATGTCGTCGATGGTGCGCGGCGAGACCCGGGCGACAAGGTCGCGGATTTCGGCTTGCGAGAGCTTGAAACTCGGCGGCGACCATTTGTCGAAACGCTCGGACAATTCACGCACCGCCGCGTCGCCGCGAGCGCGGACATCGGCGATGATGCCTTCGACGGTGGCGCGGATCTTGGCATCGGCCTCGTCCTGGGTCCCGGCGAGCGCGGCGGCCTTGATGTGGCGGGGCATCGGCGTCTCCTGTTGTGCGATGCGCAACATAACAGGCGGATGCCCGCCTGTTATCCGCCTGTCATCGAAATCAAGAACAGGCGGTCTTGGTGGCTTTATCAGGCGCGAAGCACACCTTTATCAGATGGACCGCCAACTGATATCCATCTGTTATTCGCGCTGCATAACAGGAGGCTAGCCTCCTGTTATCCTCCTGTTATAGCGTCGCCTGACAGGAGGCGTCACGACGATTATCAGCACGATCAAATCTAATTAACATCTAGTCAGCATTTTCGACTTGGCAGGTGTCGCCATTACATAACAAACGATTTTGGCGATTTTGCGGTCACTGTTAGTTTCTCAATGGCCGAGGGTCACCTCGACCGGTTTGCCCTCCGGGAAGCTGAGTACCGTCGGGGTTAGCGCCGCCCAAGGATGCGCCGCAAGGATGGCCTTCGCATCGTCGTAAGTCGCCGGTTCGCGCGCTAGCTCCGCTGCCAGCCCATCGAGGCGATCGAGCCATTCGGCGGGGATCGGTCCGCCCGGCCGGAAATTGCGCGGTGGGCCCCAGTAATCCCACGGCATCATCTCTTCCATCGCCAGCGCGGCGAGGTCGCGAGCCAAGGTGCCCGCAACAAACCCCGGCCCGGCGATGCCGAGGATCGAGACTCCGAAACGCGCTGCCTTGTGCTCGCCGCGGCGCAACCCCAGCCAAGCTGGGCCGGCGGCGAGAAGCCGGTCGCGTGGGACATCGGCAGGATCGAAGCCAATCGCGAGGCGGCGGCGAACCGCGGTCGTCAGTTCGGCATCGAGCAATCGCCAGTCGCGGCCGTCGTGATACTCACAGACCCAATGATCTTCCCAGAAGTCCGGGGTGAAGTAATCGGCGAAACCGACCCGCAGCCGCGCTGGAGTTCCGTGCTGGCGCAAGATCGCGCAGGCGAGCAGCGCGTAATTGCGGCAGGTGCCGATGACGCGCTTGCTCTGCTCCCGTACTCGGTCGAGCGGCCGGTTGTCGTGCGCTAGAAGCGCCGCCAAAATTTCCGGGATCGATCGCAGCGACGCTTCCGACCTGTCGGCGCCGGCGGGCGCGAACAGCGGATGCAGTACCAGTCCCCCGACGATTTCCGGCAACGCGGACGGGTCGGCGGAAACCGGGTCGAGGCAAGCGGCGAAGCGGCCAGGATCGCTCCAGCGGCTGTGCCGCGCGTAACGAGCAATATCGGATTTCGGCATTGGGCGTCGCCATCCGGGAGACCGGACTATGACCGCAAATTTTCGATGTCTGTCAATGCGGTGCTATCCGTCGGTACGCAAATCGAGTTGCTGGCGCGAAAGGCCATGTGACGGTTCGACGGGGTCGGTTACGGAGGATTAATTAGTCCGGTGGAGAATTCGGCTAAGCCAATGAGGGAAGACCAGTGAGCGAAGTCTTGGAAAGCGTCATCACCGCCGCGACATTGCGCACGGCGATCCGGGCAAAGATCAGCGCAGGCATAAGCCGTCCGGCGATATCCTTGTTGATTGAGGCTTACGCGCCACCCCGCACTCGGGGACGGCGCGATGAGGACACTGGCAGGCAGCGGCTACCGGTCGAGGTCATCGCGCATGAGCGGCGCGTTGCATTTCTCGCCGCGCTCGGCCAGCTCGAGGATGACGACCCCGTTGTACACAACGACCGACTCGCCGGCTGATCACCTCACACTTAAAAAAACGACGTTGAAAAGCACGGGCGTATCGTGCCCGAGTAGATGCCCG
The DNA here is from genome assembly GCA_035935235.1 of Allostellaceae bacterium. Lineage (GTDB taxonomy): Bacteria > Pseudomonadota > Alphaproteobacteria > ATCC43930 > CGMCC-115725 > DATARH01. Next base: position 7,552 of record DASYXG010000015.1, on the reverse strand, counting down.
AATAATCTCGGCCGCTTGTCATTCTAGTTGCCTGGCGTGGCATGAGGGTCACCGCGTGCTGGATCGGCAATCCTTGGTTAACCAATTTTGCCGAAAGTATCCCGGATGAAAGACCTGCGGATTCAACGCGCACTACTATGCTTCTTGGTCGTAATGGGCCTTGCCCTGACATATTGGGGTGTGGCCGTACCTGAGTGGTGGCTGGCTGCGATGGTAGGACCGGTACTCGCGGGCTGGGCAGCTTGCGCGGTTTTCCGGGTAAGTCGAGAAATCCGCGTTCAAAAAACATACCTGCCCTCTTTGATGGAGGATGCCGCCTTCCTTCACGAGCTTCGGGCTCACGGCGGCCGCATGGACGTTGCACAAGAGACATTCGCGCAAAAGAAACGCGAGGGGGTATATCGGTGAGCGTCATCTTCGGCCGCTCCGCCGACGCGACAACCCAGGATTGCGTCGATCAAATGGCGACTGGCCGGGTACCCGGCGATGCGGCACCTCACAGCGCGCTCATGAGGAACAGCTGATGCACGAATTCGTCGATAACCAGGCGGAGCAGCGCGCACTGCTCGGCCGCACCGCCTTATGCTTCGTCATAGCAGGCGCCTTAGGCTTTCTCGGTGGCGGACTGGCCGGGGCGATGCATTTCGTCGATCTGTCGACGATCGCTCGTTATGCCATGGTTTCGGTCTGTATCACGACCAGCTTCATTATTTTTTGGTGTTCGCCGAATGGGCCGCGACGGTGGCGACCATTCATCATTTCGAGCGAACTCGCCGAAAGCCTATTTGGCGGCGCTGCTGGCGTCATCGTCTTCGGCGGCGTTGCAGCGCTGCTAGCCGAGCATTTGTAAGACTCCGAACATTCGCGTTCCGGCCGCGCAATAGATTTGCCGCGGTCGAATCTATCAGTCTGAGCGCGGTTCCGCAGATGGCCGCCATCGGCGCAAGGCCGTCGTCCGCAAGCTGACAATGCCGGGGCTGCGCCACCGAGCGATAACTCGGCTTACGCCGCTAATCGCGCATCACCAGGCGGTCCAGCCGCCATCGACCAGGAGGGACGAGCCGGTGACGAGCCCGGCGGCAGGCGAACATAGAAACACCACCGCGTTCGCCACCTCGTCGATGGTGCCGGCACGGCCGCGCGGAATGCGGTCGAGGATCCATTTGCGTGTCTCGGGGTCGTCGAAGAACGGTTTGGTCAGCGGCGTTTCGATGAAGGTCGGGGCGATCGAGACGACGCGAATGTTCTGCGGCGCGAGTTCGACCGCCATCGCCTTGGTCAGGCCCTCGACCGCGTGCTTGGTCATCACGTAGACGGTGCGGTTCAGCTCTGACCCGACATGCCCCATCTGCGACGACATGTTGACGATGACGCCGCCGTTGTTGGCAGCCATCAGGCGAGCTCCCGCCTGGGCGGCGAGGAAAAGGGCGCGGACATTAAGCGCGATCATCCGGTCGAGCGACGCCTCGTCGACCTCGAGAAACGGCTGCGGCCGGTTGACCCCGGCATTGTTGACGAGAATGTCGAGGCGGCCAAAGTCTCTGGCAAGGCCGGAAAAGCCGTCGCGCATTGCCGCCGAGTCGGTGACGTCGAAGGGCAGCGATCGCGCGCTGCCGCCCACCGAACGGATTTCGCTGGCGACCTCGTCGAGCTCGGCGGGGGAGCGGCTGTTGAGGATCAGTTCGGCGCCTGCCTCGGCCAGCGCGAGCGCGATGCCGCGGCCGAGTCCACGTCCGGCGCCGGTTACCAGGGCGACCTTGCCGTCGAGGCGGAAGGCGTCTGCTGTCATCCGCCAAGCCCGTCGGCGTAGGTTTCGAACGCGCGCCAGGAGGCCGGATCGAACTGCGCCTTCCAACGTGCGTAGAAATCGCCGAGCCGGGCGCGGATGTTGGCGGTGTCGGCGCGGTTGACAATCATCCCCAGCCGCGCCAACGCGGTCTCGCCGGCGGTGTTGAACGCCTCGATCTCGGCGCGCTGGGCGAGGGTGGCTTTGGCGGCGTTGTCGGCGACGACCTGTTGAATGTCGGCGGGCAGTGCGTCCCAGGTCGCGCCATGGGCAAGCAGCGTGAACCCCGACCACCAATGGCCGGTCAGCGAAAGGTAGGTCTGCACCTCGTAGAGACGCAGCGCTTGAACGACGCCGAGGGGGTCGGTCTGGCCGTCGAATTGCTTGGTCTTGAGTGCGGCGTACATCTCGCTGAACGGCACCATGCCGGCCTCGGCGCCGAGGGTCTTCCAGAAATCGGCGGTGATCGCACCTCCGGGACTGCGGATTTTGAGACCGGCGAAATCATCGACAGTGCGGATTGGCCGTGTGCTGGTGGTGATGTGGTGAAACCCGTTTTGCATGAAGCCGAGGACATGCAAGCCAGCAGCGGCAAGTTCGCCGCGGATGATTTTCCCGAGCGCGCCATCCAACGCAACGAACACCGCCGCACTGTCCTTGAAGGCGAAGGGCAATTGCGGCAGTGCCGTCGCCGGCGAGAGCCCCGAGAGCCCGGCCCCCGAGACAAAGAATTCGAGCTTGCCGGCCTGCACATCGGCGAACATTTGCGGGTCGGGACCGAGCCGGCTCTCGGGATGCACAGCGAGCAAGAACGCGCCATCGGTCTCGCGCTTGATCGCCGCCGCCATCTCGGCCATGCGCCTTGCGGTTGGGCTTGCGGCGGGCTGGTTGAGGCCGAGGCGATAGCGGATCGGGGAGGTGCGGGTGATGGCCATCACCCGATGATAGAGGAGTTGCAGCCGCCGGTTCAAATCGCCCGCAGAAATCCGTGGACACCGCACCGCGCGGCTTTTACAGCTTCGCGCGCCAAACGCGGGGGAAAATGCGCATGCGAAGGATGCGATTGTCGATGGTTGCGGCGGCGGCGCTGGCGCTCGCCGGGTTAGTCTCGGGCAGCACGGCGGGACACGCGCAACTGAGCGGCGACGACCGCACGCAATTCATCCAAGGCTCGTTCGAAGCATGCAATGGCGCGGCGACCCGTGACCATCCCGAGCTCGGGGCGGACAAGGTCAAGACCTATTGCCAATGCATGGCCGAGAAAGAGGCCGATATGACCACCCAGGCCGATATCGACTATGTCAACGCGCACCAGGTCGGCAGCGATGACTACAAGGCCCGCATCCTGGCGCTCGCCCCGGCCTGCCAGGCGCAAGCGGGCATCAAATAGGATCTGCTCAGGTTTTCGGATCCTCGGGTGTTTGCGGAGGGTCGCCAGGCGGCTGGCGGCGGAAAGCGACCCAAAACAGCAACCCACCAACACCAGCAGGATGGCCGCCACGGTCAGTAGTGGCGGGGAGGGAGAGGTGTCGCCGCGGAACGGCCCGTGGATACCAACCCACAAAAAACAGGCCCCGGGCAACAACAGCAAAATGGCAAAGATCAGGGCGACGATCTGACCACCCCTCATCCGAATCTCCCTAAGCTGCTTGCCATTCCACCGGCTCGGCGACCGCGGCATCGACCAGTTCGAGGCCAGCATCCGAATGGGTACTAGCTTGACAGGAGCGGGCGTCCGGCGTTAGGTCGTTCCTGTTCCGTGGTGATTTGAGCCGACCGGCTTGCGCGCCACGTTAAATAAGGCGCTAAAAGGTCGGGAGTTCTATCGGAACCCTGGCCCGCACCGGTCCGGGGTTTTTTGTTGCCCGGATCGGCGGCCGTCAGGGATCAGACCTGAAGGAGCGCGCCGATGACCAAGCAAGTCCTACCCCCGGAACTGGCCGAAGAGGTGAGCCAAGCCACCCTGCTGGTGCGCGGCGGGGCGATGCGCAGCGAGTTCGACGAGACCTGCGAGGCGCTGTACCTGACTTCAGGTTATGTCTATGGCAGCGCCGCCGAGGCCGAGGAAGCGTTCAAAAACGACGGCTCGCGCTTTGTCTATTCGCGCTACCGCAACCCGACCGTGGCGATGTTCGAGGAGCGGCTGCGGCTGCTGGAAGGCGCCGAATTCTGTCGCGCCACGGCAAGCGGCATGGCGGCGGTGTTCGCTGCGCTGCTGTGCAAGCTCAAGGCGGGCGACAGGGTGGTGGCGAGCCGGGCCCTCTTCGGCAGCTGCTTCTACATCGTCAACGAGCTGCTGCCGCGCTACGGCATCGAGACCAAGCTGGTCGACGGGCGCGATCTTGGGGCCTGGGAGGAGGCGATTGGCGGGAACGTCAAGCTGACCTTCTGCGAGAGCCCATCCAACCCGGCGATGGACATTATCGACCTCGCCGAGGTCGCGCGGCTGACGCATCGCGCCGGCGGCAGTCTTGTCGTCGACAACGTGTTTGCGACGCCGCTGCTGCAGAAGCCGCTGGAGCTCGGCGCCGACGTCGTCGTCTATTCGGCGACCAAGCATATCGACGGGCAGGGCAGGGCGCTCGGCGGTGCGATCCTGTCGACCAACCAGTACCTCAAGGACGATCTCGGCCAGTTCTACCGGCACACCGGGCCGTCGCTCTCCCCGTTCAACGCCTGGCTGCTGCTCAAGGGGCTGGAGACGCTGGAACTGCGGGTCGAGCGGCAATGCCGCACGGCGGAGAACATCGCCCGCATCCTCGAAACCCATCCGAAAATCACCCGGGTGCTCTATCCCGGCCTGCCGAGCCACCCGCAGCACGAGCTCGCCAAGCGGCAGATGAAGCTGGGCGGCAGCGTCGTCTGCTGCGATATCGCCGGCGACAAGGCGGCGTGCTTCCGCTTCCTCGACGCCCTCAGGCTCGTCGACATCTCCAACAATCTCGGCGACTCGAAAAGCCTCGTCACCCATCCGGCGACGACGACGCACTCGAAACTGAAACCCGAGGAGCGCGCTGCGCTGGGCATTGGCGACTCGCTGGTACGGATTTCGGCGGGTCTCGAGGGTGAGCAGGACCTGATCGCCGATATCGGCAGGGCATTGAAACAGGTATAGCGATCAAAACATGTGAAATAAGATCAAATTGACATTTATAAGATGTTAGACTATCTGAATCCACGTCGCATGGCCGGTATTTTCCGCCCGCGGCGGAGGGATGCGGCGTGGTTCAGCTGGTCGAGAAGCTCCCCAAGGCCGAGGCGACAAAGCAGCAAAGCCGCCAGTTGCGCGGTCATATCGCGCGCGACCTCGCCGATACCGTGACCCCGTTCGACGGTGAAGGCTACTCGCTTCTCAAATTCCACGGCATTTATCAGGGATATGACCGCGACACCGCCACCGAGCTGAAGCAAGCGGGCAATTCCAAGCAGTATCAGCTGATGGTGCGGGTGCGCATCCCGGGCGGCCGGCTCACCGCCGCGCAATACCTTGCGCTCGACGCGATCGGCGGCAAATACGCCAACGACTCCCTGCGCGTCACGACGCGGCAGAGCATCCAATTTCACGGCATCGTCAAATCCGGCCTCGCGGCGGCGATGGGCGAGATCAACGCCGGGCTGATGACGACGCTGGCGGCGTGCGGCGACGTGGTTCGCACGGTGACGACAGTGCCGGCGCCGATCCGTGACGCGGTGCACGACCGGCTCGAGGCCGACGCGCGGCTGCTGTCGAGCGTGCTGTTGCCCACCAGCGGCGCCTATAAGGAGATTTGGGTCGACGGCGCGCCGTGGAGCGAGGACCAGGGCTCGGACGAGTCCCAGGACCCGCTCTACGGCGACCGTTATCTGCCGCGCAAGTTCAAGATCGGGCTCGCTGTGCCCGAGGACAATACGATCGACGTGCTGACCAACGATCTCGGCATCGTCGCGCTGTGGGAGGACAGCGAGCTGACCGGCTACAATTTCTTTCTCGGCGGCGGTCATGGCGCGACCCATAACAAGCCGGAGACCTATCCGCGGATGGGCACCGCGGTATGCTTTGTCGAGCCGGGGGACCTGGCGGAGGCGGCGAAGGCGGTGGTGCGGCTGCACCGCGATTGGGGCGACCGCGGCAACCGCCGTCATGCGCGGCTCAAGTACGTTATCGCCGAGCGCGGCGAGGAATGGGCGCGCGAACGGCTGTCGGAGGATCTGGGCAAGACGCTCGAGCCATGCCGGCCGATGGGAAAATTCCAGGTCCCGGACCATCTTGGCTGGCACGAGCAGGGCGACGGCAAGCTCTATCTCGGCATCCCAATTTCGAGCGGCCGTATCGCCGATGACGAGCGCTCGCAAATCCGCAGCGCCCTGCGCGAGATGATCGCCGAGTACGGTGTGGACCCGATCCTGATGCCGAGCCAGGACATCATCCTGTCGGAAATTGATCCCACCGACCGTGACGCGATCGAAGCCAAACTGCGCGCGCATGGCGTGCGCCTGGTCGAGGACATGGCGCCGGCCGAGCGCTGGGCGCTCGCCTGCCCGGCGCTGCCGACCTGCGGCCTGGCGCTGACCGAAGCCGAGCGCGTGCGCGACAGCATGATCGGCGAGATCGTCGAGCGCATGGCGCGCTGGGGCGTCGAACAGGAACGGGTGTCGATCCGCATCACCGGCTGCCCGAATGGCTGCGCCCGGCCCTATTCGGGCGATATCGGCATTGTCGGGCGCATCCCCGGCTTCTATTCGATCTATGTCGGCGGAGATTTCGAGGGGACGCGGCTCAACGAGGTGGTCGCCGAGCGCATCCGCCTCGACGAGGTCGCCGACGTGCTTGACCCGCTGTTTCAGGTGTACGCAGCGCGGCGCGAAGCCGGCGAAGGGTTCGGCGATTTCTGCCACCGGGTCGGGGTCGCCGAATTACGCGATGTCGTCTCGGTGTCGCGCGGCAAGGTCAAGGAAGCGGCGGACTAGCTCCTACCCGCAGAGACAGGGGCGCGAAACGGCGAAGGCCATCTCGCGCCCCTGCTTGCGTCGTCCTCTAAGCGTGGTGGCAAACCTCCGTCAGCGCATCGGCGGCGGAGGCGGTGGCGGCGGCGTATAGGCCGGCGTTGTCACCACACCCGTGGTGGCGCCGACCCCACCGCCTACGGCCGCGCCGACCGCCGCACCCGGAGCGCAGCCGATCGGGATCGTCACAATGCACCCGATAAGGGCGCCGGTGGCCGCACCGCCAGTGCCGCTGACGACCGCGTTGGTCCCTGGGTCGGGCGTTTGAGCAAAAGCCGGGGCTGCAAGCGCCACACCGGCAAGAATTGCAATAGCACTAACGATCTTCATCGCTGTTCTCCTTTTAAGATTTCGGGCCTGTCGTCTTACCGCGGCCCGGGAGACACCGTTTAATAACTGTGCCAACACCCCGGTTATGGTATCGATCCCTGTGGATTAATTTCATCGAACTGATGTATTTTGACTCCTGGTGGCTCCAGAACAGGGCGATTTGCTGCCGCTGCAGGTTTCGCTCGGCGCCTCGCAATGACCGCTGAATCGCGATAGCCTTCCCGCAAATCTCCCTTCTTCGCACGAGGCACCTCATGGGCATCACGGTCGCGGTCATGGCGCAGGGAACGATGGGCGCCGGGGTCGGCAAGCGGCTCCATGAGCGCGGCGCCACCGTGCGCACGCTGCTGTCGGGGCGCAGCGAGGCGAGCGCCGGGCGGGCCAAGGCCGCCGGCATGAAGCCGGTGGCCGACGAGCGCGAGTTGCTGTCCGGCGCCGATTTCTTTCTGTCGA
>DASYXG010000014.1:0-5846 GCA_035935235.1 Allostellaceae bacterium | reverse complement strand
CGCCTGCCGGTTTGGCGGCGAGGAGTTTGTCGTGGTGCTGCCGGGGGCGCCGCTCGACATCGGGGCCAAGCGGGCCGAGGAGCTGCGCGCCAAGATCGAAGGGCTCAGCGTGCGCTATCTCGATCACAACCTGCCGCGCATTACCATCTCGGTCGGCGTCGCCGCCTTCCCCGAAGCGGGCGACAACCCGCAGAGCGTGCTCAAGGCGGCCGACGACGCGCTCTACCGGGCCAAAGAGGGCGGCCGCAACCGGGTCGAGCTTGCCGCCGACGGGCTAAAGCCGACGCGACCAAAGCCCACCGTCACCACCGATGCCGGTAAGCTCGCCGCCGACTGACCCCCGCTGCTGCGCCAGCTTTTCTCACCGAACATTCGGCTTTAGCCTGTATTGATACAACCGACGGCCGCGAGGCGGCCGGTCGGGTCATTTGCGTGGGGAAGCATGCCGCGACGAAGCCGGACCGCGGCAAGCGCCGTCCTCTTAGTGCTGGCGTTAGGCGGCGGCGCGCAGGCGCAGAAATCCGGCGGCATTCTCAAGATCTATCACCGCGACAGCCCGGCCAGCATGTCGATCCATGAGGAGGCGACATGGTCGACGATCATGCCGATGGGCGCTGTCTTCAATAACCTCGTCATCTACGACCAGCACATCACGCAGAATAGCCTCCAGACGATCCGTCCCGAGCTCGCCGAGAGCTGGGCGTGGAGCGCCGACGGCAAGGACCTCACCTTCAAGCTGCGCGAGGGCGTCAAATGGCATGACGGCGTGCCGTTCACCGCCGCCGATGTCAAATGCACCTGGGATTTGCTGCTCGGCAAGGGATCGGAGAAGCTGCGGCTTAACCCACGCGAAACCTGGTACCTCAACCTCGACTCGGTCACCACCAACGGCGATTACGAAGCAACCTTCCATATGAAGCGGCCGCAGCCGGCCTTCATCGCGCTGCTTGCCTCGGGAGACTCGCCGGTCTACCCCTGCCACGTCTCGGCGCACGACATGCGCCAGCATCCGATCGGAACCGGCCCGTTCAAATTCGTTGAGTACAAGCCAAACCAGGGGATCAAGCTGGTCAAGAACCCCGACTATTGGAAGCCGGGCCTGCCCTATCTCGACGGCATCGAATACACGATCATCCCGAACCGCTCGACCGCGGTGCTCGGCTTTATCGCCGGCACCTTTGACATGACGTTTCCCTACGAAATCACCATCCCCTTGCTGAAGGACATCAAATCGCAAGCGCCTGACGCGGTCTGCGACACCGAGCCGTTGAACGTCTCGGTGACCTTGGCGATCGTGCGCAAGCCGCCTTTCGATAATCTCGACATCCGCCGCGCCATGGCGCTGGCGCTCGACCGTCAGGCCTTTATCGACATCCTCACCGAGGGGCAGGGTGATATCAGCGCGGTGATGCTGCCGCCGCCGGAAGGCATCTGGGGCATTCCGGTCGAGCAGTTGCGGCCATTCCCCGGTTACGGCGCCGATGCGGAAAAGAGCCGTGAAGAGGCCCGCGCGATCATGAAAAGGCTTGGTTACGGGCCCGATAATCCGCTGAAGGTCAAAGTCTCGGTGCGCAATATCGAGGCCTATCGCAGCCCGGCGACGATCCTCATCGACCAGCTGAAATCGATCTGGATCGACGCCGAGATGGAGGCGATTGAGACCGCCAATTGGATCCCCAAGCTGGTGCGCAAGGACTACACGGTGGCGATCAGCCTGTCGGGCAGCGCGGTCGACGATCCCGACCAGATTTTCTACGAGAGTTACGTCTGCAAGTCGCCGCGCAACTACACCGGCTATTGCGACCCCGACATGGAGGCGCTGGTCGACAAGCAATCGATGGAGACCGATCCGGGAAAGCGCAAGGAGATCGTCTGGGAGATCGAACGCAAGATGGCAGCCGATGTGGTGCGGCCGATCATATTTCACATGCGGGCGGCGACCTGCTGGCGCCCCTACGTGAAGAATATCACCCAGATGTCGAACAGCGCCTACAACAGCTGGCGCCTCGAGGACGCCTGGCTGGACCGCTGACTCAGCTCAGCCCGGAATAGAGCGCCCGCTCGAAGTCGCCGAATAGGCGCACCGCGTTGCCGTCGGCGAACGGGATCAGCTGCATGAGGATGACGCCGGCCATGTCGCGTGCCGGATCGATCCAGAAATACGTGTTGCCGAGCCCCGCCCAGGCGAGGCTGCCCGCACTACGGCCGCCCGGCACGGTTTCGGTCGAGATCATGAAGCCGAGGCCCCATTTCTTGACCATGCCAGGGAAGAACTCGGCGTCGTTCGAATAGGCCGGAGCTACGGTCTTCAATAAACGTACGCTGAGATCGCCGATCGCGTTCTGCGCCATCAGCGCGACCGTCTCCGGCTTGAGCAACTGCCGGCCGCCGGCGCGGCCTGCATTCAGGAACATGCGCTCGAACGCGAGGTAATCGGCCGCGGTCCCGTATAGCCCGCCGCCGCCCATCTGGAATTCCGGTGCCTGCGGCAGCTCGAAATCGATCGGCGCCAGGGTGCCGTCATCGGCGCGGGCGTGCATCGCGACGAGCCGGGAACGATGGTTCGGCGTCAGTTTGAAGCCGATATCCTTGGCGCCGAGCGGCGCGAAGATATGTTCGGCGAAATAGTCGCCGAGCCGTTGCCCGCTGACCCGCTCGACCGCCTTGCCGACCCAGTCGATGTTGATGCCATAGTCCCATTTGTCGCCCGGATCGAACACCAGCGGCAGCATCAGCGCCGCGTTCTCGCAGGAGATGATGCCGGGGATACCATTCTTCTCCATGTACCTCGCGACATCGGCATTCCAGATGTCGTAGACAAAGCCTGCGGTGTGAGTGATCAGGTGCCGCAAGGTGATCGGTCGCCGAGCTGGGCGCAGCCGCGGCGCGCCTGCCGTATCGAACCCTTCGAGTACCAGTGGCGCGGCGAGTTCCGGCAGGATACCGGCGATCGGCTGGTCGAGCGCCAGCCGGCCTTGTTCGACGAGCTGCATCGCCGCCGTCGACGTGATCGCCTTGGTCATCGAGGCGAGCCAGAACACGGTATCGAGCGTCATCGCCGCACCGTCGGGCAGCGCCCGTCGGCCGAAGGCGCCCTCGTAGATCGTGCCGTCCGCGGTCGCCGCCATCGCTACGACGCCCGGTACATCACCGCGATCGATCGCGGCCTGAAGCACTCGGTCAATCTCAGCGCGCGAAGCCATGATGTTCCTCCCTATCCGCTTGTCAGCGGACGGCCAAAACAAGCACGCCCGCTGCGACGGCGGCGATGCCGGCTATCCGCCCGAACCAACGGCCCAGCGGCGCGACCTTCTCGACCAGCACGAAAGCCGCGAGCCCGGCTATCCAGAACAGGTTCATGACGCCGCCGACGAACAGCAGCGCCATCAGGAACCAGCAGCACCCCAGGCAATAGCAGCCATGCCGCAATCCCATGCCAAAGGCGCCGCGCCGGCCGGGCCGCCACTCTTGCATCAGAAAACTCAGCGGCGAGCGGCAATGCGTCAGGCAGACGCGCTTGATCGGGCTGAATTGCCATAACCCGGCGGCGATCAGCAGCGCTGCGCTAAGCGGGCGGCTGGTGACCTCCATCATCGGTGAGATGAGGTTGCTCTGCTCAAGCGCCCATTCCAGGCCCGTGGCCAGCGCGCTGAAGCTCCCCCAAGTGACGAGATAGCCGGCGGCGAAGACGCCAGTCGGCACATAGGGCCGGCCACCGGCGCGCGCCGAGCGGTTGATGCGTGCGAACAGCAGCAGCACCGGCGCGGCGCTCGGCAGCATCATCGCCGCCATCATCACCCACCACATGGCGAAGATCAGGACGGCGTAGCCCGGCGTCCACGGCGCCGGCTCCATGATCATGTCCGCCATGTCGGACATTTCGTCGCCGAACACCGTCGCGAGCGGGTTCATTCCCGTGCCAGCGCCGAGCAGCACCCAGGCCCAGGCGGCGGCGACAACTCCGGCGAGGCACACTGCGATCACCGCCCGGTCGCGCTGGAGCACGCCTTCAAGAACGGTTGGCTGGGTATCGCTCATTGCGCGCGGAGTCCGCGCATCCACGCTCAAGGCCGGCCGAATTGCCGTTTGTACTCGTCGTAGGAGTGAAGCAATCCGTTCTGGTTCCAGGCGATGTGCGCCAGCGAGCTGTGGCGGCGGCTCAGATCGAACTTGACCGCGCCCATGCCTTTGGCGAAGCCCGACGCGTTCTCGGCTTCGTGGAACACCCAACCATCGGGCAGGACGGTAATCATTCGGTGCTCCCGATCCGTCACCGGATTGCGTATCGGCTCGCTGTGCGCCCGCAACACGCCGTCAACCGCGATTTTCGCCTGACGTTTGTCGAGGTCCCATTCGAAATCGATCTTGGCGAAGAGCGGATCCTTGATCGTCTCGATGATCACCGAGAAGATTTGGAACATCGTGCCGGCCGGCTGATCGGCGCCCGACAGGATGTAGAACAGCGCATCGCGCTGAGCCGGGTCGGCACGCTCGTCGAGAATCGGCTGGAGCGTCCCGTGGCCGTGATGGATCGCCCGCGGGAAATGGAACGTGCCGATGACCGCGAGGTCGTCGAGCCGCACATTCTCGCAATGGCCCCTGTCGATCTTGAACGCGATGAGACCCGTGCAGTCGCCGTAAGTCGGGTCGGCCATGGATTCGCACGGGCAGCCATGGTCGCAGCTGCAATACTCGACGTATTTGCCCTCGATTTGCCAGTTCTTGCCTGCCATCGTTGCCCCCTGTTCTGCGTGTCTCGATAACCGGCGTTAGGTCGACCTACCTCCGTGTTCGCTTGAGCAAATCGCGTGGCGGCCAGCTTAGTCCGCGCCGCAACCGCAGTCGACATGGAAGACGCGGGCGGCGTTGCCGCCAAGGATCGCCTCGCGCTCGGCTTGCGTAAGCTGGGTGCGGGCGACCACGCCGCAGGGATCGGGGTCGCCGATGCCGAATGGGAAGTCAGAGCCGAGCATCACCTTGTCGGCACCAACCACATCGACAAGGAACCGCAACGCCAGCGGCTCGAACAGCACGGTGTCGAAATAGAGCCGGCGGAAATTCTCCTCCGGGTCGGCATAGTCCGGGTGGATCACGCGGTTGCGCTTCAGCCGCCCGAGTGCGTAGGGCAGTGCCCCGCCCGCATGTGACAGCAACAGGCTCACCCCGGGATAGCGGGTCAAATGGCCGGAGAACAGCAGCCGCGCTACCGCGATCGTCGTGTCGGCGAGGCGGCCGACCGCGTTGATCAAATCGTAGCCGTCGAGCCGGTCATCGCTGCAGATGTAATGCGGGTGGAGGAAGATCGCGGCGTTTCGCGCCGAGGCGACTTCCCAGAACGGGTCGAGCGAGGGATCGTCGAGATTGCCGCCGATCCCTTTGGGTTGGGTCGCGATCATCGCGCCCTTGAACCCGGCGTCGAGCGCCTCTTCGAGCACCCTGGCGGCCAAAGCGCCATCCTGCAGCGGCACGGTAGCGAGCGCGGACAATTGGCTCAGCGCAGCGGCGTCCTTGGCCATGTGCTCGTTGTAGAAGCGCGCCCAGTCGGCGCCCTCGTCGCCCGGCAAATCGTAGCCGTAGACATCGGTCCAGCCGCCGACGAGCTGATGATCGACCCGCGCCTTTTTAAGCCACTCGCGGCGTTGCGCGAGGTCGTGGAGACGCGGCTGGATCGGCCGCCCCGGCCCGCCGCCGGCGAACTCCATGCGCGGCGCCGCGGCATCGTGCAGCGTCACCGACCGAAACAACCGCTTCTGGCCGCGCATCGCGTCGAGCAGGGTCGCCGGCACGACATGGGCATGGGTGTCGATGATCATCGGCGCCTCCCTCTCACGGCGAGCGACGCGATG
>DASYXG010000013.1:0-3624 GCA_035935235.1 Allostellaceae bacterium | reverse complement strand
CGCCTGCCGGTTTGGCGGCGAGGAGTTTGTCGTGGTGCTGCCGGGGGCGCCGCTCGACATCGGGGCCAAGCGGGCCGAGGAGCTGCGCGCCAAGATCGAAGGGCTCAGCGTGCGCTATCTCGATCACAACCTGCCGCGCATCACCATCTCGGTCGGCGTCGCGGCCTTCCCCGAAGCGGGCGACAACCCGCAGAGCGTGCTCAAGGCCGCCGACGACGCGCTCTACCGGGCCAAAGAGGGCGGCCGCAACCGGGTCGAGCTTGCCGCCGACGGGCTAAAGCCGACGCGACCAAAGCCCACCGTCACCGCCGACGCCGGTAAGCTCGCCGCCGACTGACCCCGGCAGGGTCCGGCTCTCTATTCAATCCGCCGCCGTTTGCGCGATCGTCGCGACGTCGCCGGCGAGCGTCGTGCGGCGCACGTCGCGCACTTCGTTGCGGTCGTCGAAGCGGCGGGCGCGATGCATCGTCTGGCGGTTGTCCCACATGACGAGGTCGTGCAGCCGCCACTGGTGTGAGTAGACAAACTCGCGCTGCGTCGCGTGCTCGATGAGGTCGCGCAGGAACATCTGGGCCTCGGGGATCGTCCAGCCCTCGATCGCCCCGGCATGCGAGGCGAGGAACAGCGATTTGCGCCCGGTTACCGGATGGGTTCGCACCAGCCGCTGGCGCACCGGGCGGAACGCTTCGCGCTCCTCGTCGCTGAGCTCGGTGAAGCCGATCGCCGCGCGCGAATAGATCAGCGAGTGCAGGCAGACCAGCGGCTCGATCTCGGCCTTGGTGCGCTCGTCGAGCGCGTCGTAGGCGCCGCGCATATCCGCGAACTCGGTGTTGGCGCCCCATGACGGCAGCACCCGCCCCGACAGCAGCGAATATTTCGCCGGAATCGGCCGGAACGAGCTGTCCGAGTGCCACAGCCGGTCGCCGAGCTTGAAGAACCAGATGCGGTCGTCCGCCGGCATGATGGCGCCGCTCTTGTCGAGATTGGAGAAATCGGCGATCCCCGCACCCAGCCGCTGTTCCGCGCTCCGGCGGATGTGGCCGGGCGTCTTGTAGCTTTCCAGCTCGCCGAAATGCCGGGTGAACGCGAGCTGCTGCTCGTCGCTCACATCCTGGTCGCGGAACACCAGCACGGCGTATTTGTCCATGCCGGCCTCGATCGCCGCGACCTCGTCGGGCGAGAGCGGTTTGGCGCAATCGACACCGCTTGCCTCCGCTGCGAACGCCGGATGGAGCTGATGGAACGATATCGCCATGTCCGCCTCCTCGGCCGAACGCTAGCGCGCCGGGCGGAACATTGAAACCCGGTAGCACTGTGTGCGACTCTGCGCTCCCCGACGGAGGTTTGGCGATGTCCGACCACGACCATGACCACGAGCATTCCGAGCTCAGCGACATCCAGCTGCGGGTGCGCGCTCTTGAAACCATCCTCACCGAGAAGGGCTATGTCGATCCCGCCGCGCTCGACGTGATCGTCGAGGGTTACGAGACCAAGATCGGGCCCAAGAACGGTGCGCGGCTGGTCGCCCGCGCCTGGATCGACCCCGACTTCAAGGCGGCGCTGCTCAAGGACGCGACCGAGGCGGCCAACGCGCTCGGTCATGTCAGCCCGGTCGGCAGCCATCTGATCGCGGTGGAGAACACGGAGAAGACGCACAACCTTGTCGTCTGCACGCTCTGCTCCTGCTACCCGTGGGAGGTGCTGGGCCTGCCGCCGGTCTGGTACAAATCGTTTCCCTATCGTTCGCGCGCGGTGATCGACCCCAAAGGCGTGCTCGCCGATTTCGGTGTGACCCTGCCGTCCGACACCGAGATCCGCATCTGGGATTCGACCGCGGAGACGCGTTTCATCGTCGTACCGATGCGCCCGCCCGGCACCGAGAATTGGAGCGAGGACCGCCTCGCCGACATCGTCACCCGCGACTGCATGATTGGCACGGGGGTGCCAAAACCATGAGCAACACGGTCCACGACATGGGCGGGATGCACGGCTTTGGCAAAGTCGAGCCGGAGCCGAACGAGCCGGTATTCCACGCCGCGTGGGAGGGACGCGTCCACGCGTTGCAGCGCGCGGTCGGTGCCGCCGGGCTGTGGTCGATCGACGGCGGCCGGGCTTCGCTCGAAACCTTGCCGCCGGCGATCTATCTCGCCAGCACCTATTACCAGCGCTGGTTTCTCGGCCTGGAGCGGCGGGTCGTGCGTTACGGCCTGGTCGGCGCGGATGAGCTCGCCGCCGGCCACTCGCTGCGCGCCGGCAAACCGCTGGCGAGCAAGGTCACGACCGACGCCGCGGCCAAACCGCCAGTCCGCGGCAATTTCGAGCGGCCGTCCTCGGCGCCGGCGCGGTTCAAGCCCGGCGACCGGGTTCGCACAAGGGAGATGAACCCGGCGACGCATACTCGCCTGCCGCGCTATGCGCGCGACAAGGAAGGCGTGGTCGAGGCGATCCGCGGCTGCCACGTCTATCCCGATACCGCGGCGCTCGACGTCCACAACGAAAACCCGCAATGGCTCTACACGGTGGTGTTCACTGGCAAGGAGTTGTGGGGCGAGGAGGCCGACCCGGCGATCAAGGTCTCGATCGAGGCATTCGAGCCCTATTTGCTCCCGGCATGAGCGCGCTCGATCTTAGCGCAATTCCCGACCTGCCCGGCCTGCCGCGCGGCGAGGACGGGCCGGTGTTCGAGGAACCGTGGCAGGCGCAGGCCTTCGCGATGGCGCTGTCGCTGCATCAGCGCGGGCTGTTTACCTGGCCCGAATGGGCCGCAACCTTGGCGGACGAGATCAAGCGCGCCCAGGCGGCGGGCGACCCCGATGCCGGCGACACCTATTACCATCATTGGCTCAATGCGCTCGAACGGCTCGTCGCCGAAAAGGGCGTCGCCGATCCGGCAACCCTGACCCGCTACCGCGATGCCTGGGAGCGCGCCGCCGACGCCACCCCGCACGGCCAGCCGATCGAATTGAAACCGGAGTATTTCCGGCGGTGAACCGGCGGCGCCCGCGGTGACCTCCAATACTGCGCGGTATCAGCGTATCGCGCCGCTTTACGACTTCCTCGACGCGCCGTTTGAGCGCAAGCGCTACAGCGTCCTGCGCCCGCTGTTGTTTGAAGATCTGGGCGGCGAACTGCTCGACGCCGGCATCGGCACGGGTCGAAACTGCGCTTACTACCCGCCGCAAGCCATCGTTTCGGGGATCGACACCAGCCCGGCCATGCTGGCGCGGGCGCATGACCGCTGCCCTACCCTGGCCGCGTCGGGGCGGCTTTACCGGATGGATGTCACCGACTTGCAGTTTCCCGCCGCCTCGTTCGACGCGGCGGTGGCTAGCTTCCTATTCTGCGTGCTGCCCGACGGCCTCCAAGTGGCGGCGTTGCGGGAGCTTGGGCGCGTCGTTAAGCCCGGCGGGGTGATCCGCCTTCTCGAATACGTCCGCCCGAAAGGCTGGTTGCGCCGGCTGATGACGCGCCTCTGGCAGCCATGGATCGCCTGGGCCTACGGCGCGAGCTTCGACCGCAATACCGAGCAGCATGTCCCGGCCGCCGGCCTGGAACTTGTCGAAAGCCGCATGGTCTTTGACGATTTGATAAAGCTGCTTACGCTGCGCGTGGCGTAACGCGGTT
>DASYXG010000012.1:0-7335 GCA_035935235.1 Allostellaceae bacterium | reverse complement strand
GCGTCGTCTACGTGATGGGCGAAGGCCGCGTCGATGATGTGACGACCCACCCCGCGACCAAAGCGATGGTCGACGAGTACGTCGCCTGGCACGACCGGCACCGCGACCCCGACTGGGCAGACATTCTGCTGAAGCGGGACGGTACGCCCTGGGCCTTTGTCGAGCCGCGCCTCAGCGCCGACCTTATCGGCATGGCCCGGTCCTACGCGAAGACCGAATTCCTCTCCGCCGGCAACATCACCCACGACCCGGCCTACGGGCACCTGATCGCGCTTGGCGTGCTGAATGCGGTCGCCGAGCACAAGGCCGGGCCGGAGCATGTCGCGCGCGCCGAAGCCTATCGCAAGCTGATCGCCGAGACCGGCCGCTTCCTCACCTTCTCCAGCGGCTCGGCGATGATCGGCTACCGGCTGCGTCCCGACCCGGCGGAGCGCGCCGCCTTGAAGATCGTGCGCGAAACCGACAAGGGCATCGTCGTCAGCGGGCGGATCGGCATGCATACGAGCCCGTGCTACGCCGAGGACATCTATGTCGGCTCGCTGTGCGGGCTGCAGCTCGACGGGCACGCGGTCAGCTTTGTCGTCGAGGTCGCGGCGAAGGGCGTCACCACGCTGTGCCGCAAGATCGCGCCGCGCGATCCCAACCCGTTCCTCGCTCCGCTCTCCAACCGCTTCGACGAACTCGACGGCACGCTGTGGCTCGACCAGGTGCTGATCCCGTGGGAGCGCGTGTTCCTCGTCGACCAATCGCCCGAGCCGGTGGCGCGCTGGCTGATGTGGCATCACCTGTACGGCTGGGGCGCGCGGGCCGAATTCTCGCTCGGCATCGCCCTCGCACTTGTCGATGCGATGGGCCTCAAGGAGAACGACGCGACCGTCGAATACCTGATCGACCTGATGGCGACGGTGCAGACGATCCGCGCCTGCCAGACCGCCGCGACCCATGACCCCGAGACCTCCGCCCTCGGCTATGCGGCGCCGAACCACCGCCATGTGATGGCCGGCGGCATCACGCTGTTCAAGACGCGCCAGCTGGTCAGCGAGATTCTGCGCATCGTCCCGGGCTCGTCGCTGGTGGTGGCGCCGGCCGACAACGACCTCGCCGCGCCAAGCCTGGCCGCAGGCCTCGAAGAAGCCTTCGCCGGCGGCGGCTATACCGCGAAACAACGCGCCGCGATCCTGCAGCTGGCCTGGGATCACGTGTCGTCGGGGCTCGACGGGCGCGAGTCCGCGTTTGAGCTACATGCCAGCGGCGGCATTCCGTCATGGCGCGGCCGGCTGCGACAGAGCTTTGGCGACTACAACGAATTGGCCAACGCGGTAGTGAAGCAGCTCGATTGCGAGATGCCGCAGATCGATCTCGGCGGCATCCCAGCCAAGTCGATGGCGCCGCGCCGAGTCAACGCGCCGCCTCCCGCCGGGGAGAAGAAATGAGAACCGGCGCCGAATACCGCGCGGCGCTGCGCGACGGCCGCAAGGTCGTGATCATGGGCGGCGGCGAGATCGAGGACGTCGCGACACACCCGGCGACCGCCGCGATGGTCGAGCAATACGTCGCTTGGTACGACCGGCATTCCGACCCCGAATGGACGAAGGCGCTGATCAGCCCGAGCGGCACGCCATGGGCCTTCGTGCTGCCGAAGACCGTGGAGGAGGTGCGCGCGCTCGGCCGTGCGATCACCAAGACGATCTTCCTCTCCGCCGGCAATATCACCCACACGCCGCTCTACGGGCATCTGATCGCGATGGGGGTGCTGGTCGCGGCGGAGACGCGCAACGCGGCGCCGCATTACATCGCCAATGCCGAGGCCTATCGCCGGGGGATCGTCCGCGACCAGCGCTTCGTCACCTTCTGCGGCGGCGCGGCGATCATCGGCCAGCGCCTGCGGCCCAATCCCGCCGATCGGGTATCGGTCAAGATCGTGCGGGAGACCGACAAGGGCATCGTGGTGCGCGGCCGGCTCGGCATGCACACCAGCCCGGCCTATGCCGAGGAGGTCTATGTCGGCCACCTGACCGGGTTGCAGATCGACGGCCACCCGATCGGATTTATCGTACCGGTCGGCGCCAAAGGGGTGACGACCTTGTGTCGCAAGCCGGCGGTGCGCGAGGCGAACCCGTTTATGGCGCCGCTGACCGCGCGCTACGACGAGCTCGACGGGCAGATGTGGCTCGACGATGTGCTGATCCCGTGGGAGCTTGTGTTCGCGGTCGACCCGGCGCCCGAGGCGATCCCGCGCTGGCTGCGCTGGCACCACCTTTACGGGTGGCTCGCCAAGGCCGAGTTCACGCTGGGGCTGGCGCTGGCGCTGACCGACGCGATGGGCCTCAAGGAGCACGACGCGACGATCGAATACCTCGTCGATGTCATCGCCGAGGTGCAGACGGTCCGCTCCTGCATCGCCGCCGCCGAGTTCGATCCGGAATGGACGCCGACCGGATATTGCGTGCCCAACCATGCGCATCTCGCCGCCGGCGGAATCGCGCTGTTCAAGGCGCGGCAGCGGATCACCGAGATCTTGCGCATCGTACCGGGCTCGTCGCTGGTGGTGGCCCCAGGCGACAGCGACCTCGCCATCCCCGAACTGGCGCAGGGGTTGGAGGAAAGCTTTGGCGGCGGCGGTTACACCGCGCGCCAGCGCTCGGCGCTGTTGCAGCTTGCCTGGGATCATGTGTCGTCGGCGCTCGATGGGCGGGAGTCGGCGTTCGAACTGCACGCCAGCGGCGGCCAGCCGGGCTGGCGTCATTGGCTCAGGCGGAGCTTCAAGGACTACAACCAGCTCGCCAACGCGGTGCTCGAGTTCATCGATCTACCGATGCCGGAAATCGATGTCGCCGGCATTGGCACAGCGATGCCCGCCGCGCGCCGCACGGCAAGCCTGCTGCCGCGCAAATAGGAGCCAGCGATGACCACGGTCGCGATCGTCGGAGCGGGTATTGGCGGGGTCTATCTCGCGGCGCAGCTCGGGGTGCTGGGCGCCCGGCCGCGGCTGACCGACCTCGACGACAGCCGTCTTGCCGATATCCGCGCGCATGGCGGGCTCGATGTCGAGGCCGACGGCAAGACGACATTCTCGGCTGTCGAGCGGGTTACGACCGATCTCGCGGTTGCGGTGGAGGGCGCCGACATCATCGCCGTGTGCACCGGTGGCACCTACCAAGAAGGGGTCGCGCGCGGGCTGGCGCCGCTGCTGCGCGGCGGCGAGACGATCCTGTTGATCCAGGGCAATACCGGCGGCGCACTCACGTTCCGCCACGCGCTCGACCAGGCGGGCTGCCGCGCCGAGGTCGATATCGCCGAGATGGACAACTACCCCTATTCGTGCTGGCGGGTGTCGCCGACCCACATCAAGCCGATCGTCGCCAAAAAGGGGCTGCAGATTGGCGCGTTTCCGGGCAACCGCGGCGACGCCGTTTTCGCCCAGCTCGGACCGCTGTTTCCCGGCGCCCTGGTGCGGCCGACCATCGCCTGGACCGGCTTTATGAACGCCAACGCGATGCTGCATGTCGCCAATTGCGTCGCCAATGCCGGCAAGATCGACCGCGGCGAAGGGTATAAATTCTACGCGGAGGGGGTGACCCCGTCGGTGGCGCGGCTCTACCGGGCGATCAACGCCGAGCGGGTCGCGGTCGCCGCCGCACTCGGCGCGCAAGTGCCGACGTTGGAGGACTGGTTCGAGCGTACTTACGGGGTGCGGGGCGCAAGCCTGTCGGAGACCTGCCAGCTGCTCACGACCAACAGCGACGGGCCTTATCAGGCAACCGGCACGCCCAAATCATGGGAGCACAAATACATCGCCGAGGATGTGCCGGTGGGGCTGATGCCGATGCGTGCGCTCGGCGAAGCCGCCGGCGTCGGGACCCCGGCGATCGACGCGGTCATCAAGCTGGCGCAGACCCTCGCGGGAAGCGATTTCGCCGCGAACGCCCGCTCCCTCGACCGCATGGGGCTTGCCGGGATGGATTCCGGGCAAATCCGGCGGACGCTGATGGAAGGGTTCCGCTAGCCGCGCGTCAAACGACGCTACCAGTTATGGAACCAGTTCCCCCAATTGTGCCAATTGGGCCAGTTGTGCCAATTCGGCCAACCCCAGCCCCAGGGCCGATAGCCCCACGACCGATAGCCCCAGCCCCAACCCCAATTGCCCCAGGCGAGGCGGCCCTCGGCCTTGGCGGCGTCGGCACGATCGCTGTCGATCGCCGAAACCGCGTCGCGCACCGCAGCCAGCCGCTCGGAAACGCCGTCGTTCGTGGCGGATGGCAGGTTTGCGGCGGGCGGCTCGCTTGCGGCGGCCGGCGCCACGGCGCCGAGCGCCGCAGAAAGCCCCACCGCTCCGGCGGGAGCGAGGTGGGTAAGGATAGCCACATATCTCTGGCGCAGCGACACGGTTCCCTCCTCCACTATCCAGAAATTTTAGCCTTGTTGGTTAGCGCGTACTCCGCGAATTTGGCTGCATTAGGGCGACAAACCGAGTTCACAACGTTTGCCGCGGCGATTCAATCCGCGCCGGTCAGTGTTTCCCTTTGCGCGCCAGGAAATCCTTGAACCCCTCGCGCGGATGCCCGGCGAGGAGCCAGGTCGCGCGAGCCTCATCCTCGAAGTCGTAGCGTTCCCGCAGCGACATGCCGGCGCCTTCGTGCAACAGGCGCTTCAGCCCCTGCACCATGCGCGGGTCGTTCTTGGCGATCATCTGGCCCATCTCGATCGCGCTTTCGCGCAGCTTGGCCGCGGGCACGATCATGTTGAGCAGCCCGATCCGCTCGGCCTCCTCGGCGGCGACGACCCGGCCGGTGAACAGCAGCTCCTTGGCCTTGGGCCAACCGACCAGCAGCGGCAGCGACCAGCTCGAATTGACCCGGCCGTAGCTGGCGGCGAGGAAGCGGAACTGCGACTTCTCGCAGCCGATGCGGATGTCGAGCGACGACGACAAGAGCGCCGCGCCGCCATAGGCGAGACCGTTGATCGCACCGATCAGCGGTTTCGCATAATTGGCGATATGCCAGGAGATCTCGCCGCGCCGGGCCTGGCGTTGGGCCAACTCCTCGGACGACAGATCGGCCATCTCGTGGATGTCGGCGCCGGCCGAGAAGGCGCGCTCGCCCGCTCCGGTGATGACGACGGATTTGATCGCATCGTCTTCCTCGAACCCGGTCAGCGCGTCATCGAGTTCGCGCACGAGGTCGTAGCTGAGCGCATTGAGCTTGTCCGGCCGGTTCAGGGTGATGAACCCGACCCCGTCGAGCCGCTCGCTGATGATGAAATCGTATGCCATGTCCGGCGCTCCTTCCCCGGCGACGATGCCGTGCTGATAGTATCAGCCTAGACGGCCGACGTCAGGGAGAGAGGGCGATGCGCACGCCAGCCGAGAAAGCCGCCGCGTTCCGCGCGCTGCACGATGAGCCCGGCACCTTCATCATTCCCAACCCGTGGGATGCCGGTACTGCCCGGCTCTTGGCCTCGTTCGGCTTCAAGGCGCTGGCGACGACGAGCCTCGGCCTCGCCAACATCCATGGCCGCGGCACGGTCAGCGCCGACGAGATTATCGACAACGCGCGGATGATCGCCGCGGCGACCGACCTGCCGACCAACGGCGATTTGGAGAACTGCGGCGCCGACTTGCCCGACGAGGCGGCCGAATTGATCCCGCGCGCCAGCGAGGCCGGACTGGCGGGCGGCTCGATCGAGGATTTCACCGGCGACCGGGCGAACCCGATCTACGGCTTCAACCTGGCGGTCGAGCGGGTGCACGCCGCGGCCGAGGCGGCGAGGAAGCTGCCCGTCCCGTTTGTGTTGACCGCGCGCGCCGAGCAACTGATCCACGGCAGCACCGACCTCGACAGCACGATCAAGCGACTGCAGGCGTTCGAGCAGGCCGGCGCCGACGTGCTCTATGCGCCGGGGCTGCGGACGCTCGACCAAATCCGCACCGTGGTGTCGTCGGTCGGCAAGCCGGTCAATGTGGTGATGACCCATGCCGATCCGTCGCTTACGCTCGACCAGCTGGCCGCGGTCGGGGTCAAGCGCATCAGCATCGGCGGCAGCGGCTCGCGCTTCGCGCTCAACGCGTTTATGGGCGCCGCGCGCGAGATGGCGAGCACGGCAGCTTCACCTTTGTCGGCGAGAACCCGCCATGGAGCCAGCTGCTGGAGGCGTTCGCCAAGGGTGCGGGTTCGTAGGCTGGATCACCGTCGTTGCGTCCTTCGAGGCTCCCCACAGGGTCAGGCCCGGTGGTCGCACCTCAGGATGAGGATCGACAGAGGATGGCATTACCAAACCCCCTCATCCTTAGGCGCCTCGCGCAGCGAGGCCTCGAAGGACGCAATGACGGTCTTCCAGCATTTGCTTTCGTCCCGGCGCAGCGCAAAATGGCTTTACATCTATCGGGAGGGTGAGATGGCGGGATCGCTCGACGGCATCCGGGTGCTCGAACTGGCGCGCTATCAGGCGGGCCCGCGCGGCGGGATGATCATGTCCGACCTCGGCGCCGAGGTGATCAAGATCGAGAAGCTGGGCGGCGAGGAGACCCGCCGCTCCGAACCGGTGGTCAAGGGCGTCAGCGTCTATTTCACGGTCTACAACCGCGGCAAGAAGAGCCTGTGCATGGATTTGCGCACGGCCAAGGGCAAGGAAATATTCGCCGAGTTGGTCAAGACCGCCGATGTCGTGCTGGAGAATTTCCGCCCCGGCACGATGGCGCAGATGGGTTTTGCCTATGAAGATCTGTGCAAGATCAAGCCCGACATCATCCTGACCTCGGTGTCGGGTTTCGGGCAGTACGGCCCCTATCGCGAGCGGCCGGCCTTCGACCCACTGGGCCAGGCCATGAGCGGCCTGATGGATTTGACCGGCAAGCCGGTCGGGACGCCGCTCGGCGCGGCGACCTCGCTGGTCGACCGCTATACGTCGCTGCACGCGACGATCGGCACGCTGGCGGCGCTGCACCACCGCGACAAGACCGGCGAGGGGCAGCTGGTGGATTGCTGCCTGATGGATTCGGCGCTGACCATGGTCGAAATTCCCACCGCCTATTACCTGCTGACCGGCGAGGAAGGCGGCGAAGGCGGCCGGCCGCCCTACAAGGCCAAGGACGGCCACGTGGTGATCTCCGCCTCGGGGAGCGCGATGGCGACCCGGCTGCTGCAGATCGCCACCGGCGACAAGGAGGCCAGCGCCGCCGGCTTTACCAGCCGGGTTGGCCAGGGCGACGCGCGCAAGCTCGCGGTGGCGAAATGGGTGTCGGAGAACACGGTCGACCATGTGGTGAAGACGCTGCTCGAGGCGGAAATCCCGGTGGCGCCGGTCAAGTCCATCCCCCAGGTCGCGGTCGACCCGCAT
>DASYXG010000011.1:0-6866 GCA_035935235.1 Allostellaceae bacterium | reverse complement strand
CGACGCGACCGTCAGGACCTGGCATGTCTACTACATCAAGAACAGCCGGAGCGCCGATCTCGAGAGGCTGTTGCAGCAGGCCTTCACGCCGGGAAGTGTGACAGCCTCGGAGCCCGGCAGCACCGCGCCCGGCGGGGCTCCGCTCACCATGGGTGCGGGGCCGCTGTTTGAGACCGGCGTCTTGGGTGGGCCAGGTCACACGACGCAAGGGACGCCCGGCACGACCGGGGTGGGCCCCACCCCAGGCGCGACCCCCGCTGCCGCACCGGCAAACCCACCGCCATCGGCCGCACCGCTGTCCACCGAGGCGCCTGGCCCCGAATTGGCAAACCGGATCCGCATCATCGCCGATCGCCGCAACAATGCACTATTGGTGTTTGCCACAGCCGGGGAATACTCGGTCATTGAGGGAATGCTGCGGAAGATCGATATAATACCGCTACAGGTTCTAATAGAGGCAACAATAGCGGAGGTAACTCTCAACGATGCATTGCAATATGGCACGCAATTTTATCTGAAGAATAGCGACATCAAATATACGCTCGGGGCGACTCCGGTCTTTCCTGTCAATTTTGCCGGGTTCGCGGCTAGCGTGGCGCCACACGTCATCATCCAGGCGCTGGCCGACGTAACCCAGGTCAAGGTTCTGTCGGCGCCTCGGCTCTTGGTCATGGACAACCAGCCGGCTCACCTGCAGGTGGGCCAGGAAGTTCCCATCCTGACCGGGACCGCGACCAGCACGCTCGCGAGCGGCGCGCCGATCGTCAACAGCATCGACTACCACTCGACCGGGGTCATCATGCAGGTGACGCCACGGGTCAATTCCGATGGGCTGGTAACGCTCGATCTCGCCCAGGAAGTGAGCGATGTCGCGGCCCCGGCGGCGAACACCGCGACGGGCTCCCCAACATTCGACGATCGCATCGTCCGCACCAGCCTTGCCGTCCAGGATGGCCAGACTGTCGGCGTTGCCGGCCTCATTCGGGACTCCGCTCAGGAGCAAAACAGCGGCGTACCTTTCCTCAAGGATATCCCGGTCATCAGCACGCTGTTGTCGACCCAGAACAACACGCGCACGCGCACCGAGCTGCTCGTTCTGATCACGCCGCATGTCGTTCAGGATCAGCGCAGCGCGCGCGCGCTGACCGATGATCTGCGCAATGAGTTGTTCAACGCCGGGACCGTGCCGCAGGACCTCCAGCGCAAACCTGCGACCGGCCGGCCAAATCCAAACGGGCTCTAGGCCATGTCGGCGCACAGGCGAGCGCCCGCGCGTAGCGGACGTGACCAGGGCTTCGCCCTGCTGATTGTCCTGTGGATGCTGGTGCTGACGTCCTTTCTGGTCGCGCTCATCGCGGGAAGCGGGCGCACCGAGTTGCGCATCGCCGCGAATCTCCTCGCCAATGGGCAAGCGGCCGCGGCCGCCGACGGGGCGATTCACCAGGCGATCTTCAACGTGATCGATCCGCGGCCGGAGCTTCGCTGGCCGCTCGATGGCAGCGTCCGTCAGCTCGCGATCGGCGATTGCGTCGTCGATACGCGCCTCATGGATGAAGCCGCGCGGATCAATCCGAACCTCGCCTCCCCGGAACTCCTCGAAGCTCTATTGCGCGCCGTCGGACGAGACCCCGAAAGCGCGCGACAACTGGCGTTGGCCATCGGTGAGTGGATTGGCAACACCGCTTCACCGCGGCCAAAGGCGGTGGTGCTTGCGGATTATCGCCAGGCCGGTCGGGATTATGCGCCGCCAGGCGCTCCGCTCGAATCCCTCGGCGAGCTCGCCGATATCGTCGGCATGACCCCGGCGACGCTCGCCGCCCTGCGCCCGCATTTGTCGCTGTTCGCCCCGGCTCAGCCCAATCCCCAGCACGCCGATCCCATTGTGGCGGCGGCGCTCGAGGTAATCGCGCGTGCGGGCGCACCGGCCGCGCTGTTGACCGGGGCCGCCGTCGAGAACCGCACGGTGCGGATAGCGGTGGTTGCACATGGGCCGGACAACGCTGTCGCCACGCGCACCGCGATCGTCAAGGTCGGTCCGGCGCAGGCCGGCGGCTACGCCATCGTCGCCTGGGATGCGGAAGCCGAATAGGTTCGACTCACCGGCGACGGAGCTCAGTTGTTGAAGATGGCGGCGGCGTTGCCGGTGCCGCCGGGCTGGCCGGTGGGCCCGAGCGAATAGACGTCGTAATCGTGGCCCTGGCGCTCGCTGGGGTTGCGATAGAGGAACGGATGACCCCACGGGTCTTCGGGCACCGTCTCGCCTTTGAGATACGGCCCGTTCCAGCGCTTGACCCCCGGCGGCTGGGTAATCAGCGCCTGCAAACCCTGTTCGGTCGTCGGATAGGCGCCGACATCGACGTGATAGATGTCCAGCACCGTCGCCAATCGCTCGATCGATTGATGCGCGACCTTCTCTTTCGCGGAACCCAATTGTCTGAGCGCCGCCGGTGCGACGAGCCCGACCAGCAATCCCAAGATCGCCAAGACGACAAGGAGCTCGAGGAGGGTGTAGCCGTCTTGATCGCGCCGGTCGCGGACCGGCGGGCGTGCGCGAAGAGGGGGGGTGGTCATAGGCACAGGCCTGTCATGTGGGCGCGAACATATGGCGCGTTGGTGTACCGGATGTGACAGATTTTATCGGGTGTGCCCGCGGCAAAAAAGAGGGAGGCGCCGCTCGCGGCGCCTCCCGATTGTCGTTCAACTAGTGACGATCGTTGTCAGCTCGATCGGTATCCTCGTCCGGGTGTCCGAAGATCGCGATGCAGCCCGTCAGGCAATTGGTCTTGCCGTCCGGGCTCAAGAGCGCGTTGTTTCCCCCGATCGGCACAAACACGTGGTTGTTGGCGGAATTGGCGGCAATCGAGTGCGCCGTGCTCGCGGGGTGCTGACTGGCCGCAGGACCTGTGGTCAGCGCCGCCACGTTGAAGGTTGGAACCAGAGATTCAAGTTTCTGGTCCGCCGCATCGATCACCGCAAGCGGTGTCGCTCCCGAGGCGGTGGCCGGCAATGGCCTGAGCGGGCTGCCGCTGCCGGTCGCGTAGTAGTTGTTGTCGCCCGGGTTGTACCAGACCTCGTCGCCGGCTCCCGCACCGAAGATCAGAGCGTCGATGTTACCGCTATTGAGATCGATGATGACATCGCGCGGGTCGGCGGGAGCCGTTCCGGTGGGACTCCAAACTGTCGTTCCGCTCGTGTCGAAGACGGTGTTGCAGCCGATCAAGGCGTCATGTCGTCCGTCGTTGCCCGGACCCCGAGAAAGACCGGCCGGACCGCAGGATGACACTGGGAACGTCGTTTCGACCTTCGCGGTGGCCGGGTTGATGCGGATCACCCCACCACTCGAGAGCGTGCCACCGATTTGCGGGATCGAGAGATAGAATCGATGAGTGCTCGGGTCCCAAATCGGCTGCTCGGCGCCGTTCTGGGCATCGACACCGTGGGCGGCATCAAAGACGATTTGTGCTCCGACGGTCAGCTTTCCCGTGTTCTTGTCGACGGAAATCAACGTACCGAAGGGCGGGGTATCGGCGTTGTTGATCGCTAAAATCAGGCCGTCTTCCGGGTCATAGGCCAGTTCGTCGGCGCGTAGAGGATCGCCCGATTTGGTCGTCACGTCGGAGACTTGGGTGGGGGGTGTCGTACGCAAATCGAACGACACGACGCGGCTTCCCGCGTCGGTCACGAACAAAAAGGGAAAGGCTGCCACGACACCATCGGGGCCGGATAGTTCATTGTGTGCAACGCCCCCAATGGAGACAAAGCCGGCGAAAGCCGGCGTTGCGGCGATCTGAGTGACGAAAGCACCGGTAGCGGCATTGACGACGTCGACAGCCGCATTGGAGCGGTCGGCCAAGTAGTAGGTCTGGGTCGCCTGGTCCACAAAGCTGATGTCGAAAACATACATGCCCGGGGTGGTGTTCGTCTTGGATACAGGGACCGGGGTGAGGGACAGCAGCCTGAGGGCGCGGTCGTTTTCCCCTCGAGGACGGCCGTCATCGGCCAATACGGGGCTGACGAAACTCAACCCCACCACAAGGAGTGGCATAAACAACGCTCCTCTAAAAAAGTTCCTTGACGAAATAAAAAAAGATGAGATAAATGATGACATCATTCTCCTCCCTACAGGTTAAGTTGAACGCGTGGCGGATTTGTTGATAAATCTGCTCAACGATTGTAGCGAGAGAATCTGTTGAGCTAAAGAACTTTGTTAAAAAAAAACTTATTGGCAAATGTGACGCCTTATTCCGTCGCAGTTATTATTAAAACTTACGATAAGCTGACAAACGCGCTCGCGGCTGGCTCAACCAATCGCGGTCAGAGAAATTGCAGCGGCGCGACCGGAACGCGCGCACAAATCGCGACAAGACGCCGGCGGCTGCGCGCTGATTGGCCGCGCCCACGAATTCGGCGAAAGAACGGAGAGACCTATGCCGGGTTAGGCGATCGGCCCGAAAAGCCAAACGACCCAGATCGCCGACGCGAGGAACGGGCCGAACGGCAGAGCCGAGGTTCGTCCGAGACGGACGCCAATCAGCATCAGCCCGCCGGCCACGATGAGCGCCGCGATGGCGCCGCCGGCGACCACGGTCGGCAGACCGCTTGCCCCGACCCAAGCCCCTCCGGCGGCGAGCAGCTTTGCATCGCCCAGTCCGAGGCCCTCGCGCCCGCGGAGCCGCCGGTAGCAATAGGCGACCAACCACAGGGAAAGATAACCGGCGATGGCGCCGATCGCGCGGTCGGCAAGCTCGTCGGGCGCGAACAGCCACCCCGCGATCAGGCCGAGGGCGATCAGCGGCAGGGTCAGAACATCCGGCAGACGCCAGATCCGCAGATCGATCCAGCCGAGCGTCAGGAGCCACCAGCCAAGCAACGCACCAAGCCAAGCCGCGACCCCGCGATCGACTGCCAGCGCCGTCCCGGCAACGGCAAGAGCAGCCAGCTCGACCGCCGGATAAAACCACCCGAGGGAATGGCCGCAATGCCGACAGCGGCCGCGCGCCACCAGCCAGCTCGCCAAGGGAACTACGTCGCGTGCCGCGAGCGTCGTCTCGCAAAAATCGCAGCGCGAGCGAACCCACAGGACGGGTGCGCCCTCCGGTAAGCGGGTGATCAATGTGCCGAGAAAGCTGCCGATGATCGGGGCGGTCGCGATCAGCGCCCAGTCCGCCGTGCGAAGCGGCATGGTCGAGAGCGATGCCGCGCTGATCATCGCTACGTCGCTCTCGCCTAGTTAGCCGTGCCTCGCGATCGCAGTCTACGGACAAAACCCGGCGCACGGTAGCCGCGGCAATCGGGGTTTTCGGTGCGCTGCGCATTGCCAAAAATGACCGAGCCTCAGCCCGCGGGTCGGAACCCGCGAGTGAGGCTCGGCGTAGCGGCGTGATTTAGTTCTTGCTGAAGCGGCGCTCTCCACCGAACAGCTTGTTCATCACCTCCGACGTCGCGTCGCAGGCGTGGTTGAGGCACGGCAGGCCGAAGCCGGCCTCAAGCGTCCGCAGCAGCGAGAAATGGTCGACCGGATCGTCGCTGACCCGACCGTTCTTTTCGTAGTTGGTCTCGACGGCGAAGACCACGCGGTTGGCGGCATTCGAGAAATCGTTCTCGTCCCAGACCAGCACGATGACGTTGCGCCCGTGCTCCCAAGCGGGCGAGGCCTTGATGCCCTTGACCAGATCCTCGACCTCGGCGTCGCCGACAGACATCGTGAACGCGCTCTCGGCGGGCGTGCTCGTCGAGCAGATCGGGGTGCCGCCCGACACAAAGCCGTGCATGTCGTGGCACTGGTTGGGCACGATAAAGCTGAAGTTCGGCACGTCGTCATTGTCTTTCTGGAGGTCGGCCCACAGCCCGTTCGGCCCGCCGAAATTGACGACGTGATCAAGCTCGCCGGTTTCGACGTTCTTGAAATACGCGAATGGGTTGTGCTTGACCGCGTAGAGCTTCTGGATGGGTCCCGGCGCAAAGACCGACGCGGGGCTGAGGTTGGAGAACGCACCGTCGGAGTAATTGACCCCAAAGACCCCCGGTGTGACGGTCGGCAGGCTCTCCTGATAGGTCTTCCAGGTCAGACCGTGAGCCGTCAGCTGGTCCGCGATCGACTGCGGCGTGAATGGCTTGGCCGGGTAGTTATAGAGCGCGCAATTGTTTTGCACCGGCGTGCCGCTGAGCGTGATCTGACCGTTGCACTGCGCCGACGTCGTCGCGGTGGCGACCACCGCGTTGTCCGTGCCCGGCGTGGAAATCGGCGTAAAGGCGTTGTTGCAGCCGGTACTGCCGGGCGCGTTGTCGATGCAGCCCTCCCCATTAGCCCAAACCGGCCAGAAATCGTTGGTCAGGCCGAAATTGGAGCCGCCGACGATCTCGAGGTAATTCGGCGCGCTGGGATGCCCAACCGCGAAGTAGTTGGTCGCGTGATTAACGCTGGCGACATAACTATTGATAAACGGCGCGTTGGGGTTGCCGAGAATGTCGGTGTTGGTCTGGTTTTCCATGACGATCAGAAACACGTGATCGAGGCGGCCGAACGTGCCATCGACATCATGATCATCGGCATAGGCAGTGCCGGTGGTCAGCGCAGCCGCGGCGGCGAGCGCCATAAGTGCCCGTTTCATTCATTTCTCCCCTGTTTCGGTGCTGAATTTCCGTGAACAGGGGTGGACTACCATCCGCTTATGTCGCGGGCGTTGCGCGGGAGTTACACAATTGCGACGCTGGTCGGAAGGCCTGGATGGCGGTCTGTCCTAGACCCTCCACAGGCAACTCACTTCGCGGCCGGGCGGCGCTATCCGCGCCAAGACTTGCCACAAAGCGAGCAATGGCCCGGTCAAATAGCTTGCCCCGGGCACGGGTTGGTGCGCACCCGTGTC
>DASYXG010000010.1:0-24009 GCA_035935235.1 Allostellaceae bacterium | reverse complement strand
TAGGCGCTGCGCACCGCTCGGCGCCAATCCGACAGCACCGCGTCGTAGGCCCGGACGAAGACGACATTGGAGTCACGCTTGCCGCCGAGGTCGAGCCGCCCCGCCGCTTGCAGCCGGGCCCACAGCGGCGTCTTCGGCAATGCTTGCAGCAGATTGATTGTCAACAGCGGGATCTGCGACCGCTCGACGAAGTCGAGCAGATTGTCCGCGGTCGCCGCGGTATCGGTGTCGAGGCCGAGGATGATTCCCGATACCACCTCCATGCCATGGCTGTTGACGGCGCGGACGGCGTCAAGGATCGGCATCGTGTGGTTGTGCGCTTTCTGCATTGCGTCGAGTGCCCCCAACTCGGGCGTCTCGATGCCGCAGAACACCGCGTAGAAGCATGCCTCGCGCATCATCTCCAAGATGTCCGGGCATGCCGCGATATTGAGCGTGGCCTCGCAGGAAAATTGCAGCGGGTAGCCGCGCACCTTCTGCCAAGCGATCAGATGCGGCAGCAGCTCCCGCGCCGCCTTTTTGTTGCCGATGAAATTGTCGTCGACGAAATAGACGCAACCGGCGATGCCGGCGGCGAGCATCGCGTCCAGCTCCGCGGTGATTTGCTCCGGCCGCTTGTAGCGCGGCTGACGGCCATACAGCGCCGGGATGTCACAGAATTCACAGCGATACGGACAGCCGCTGGAAAACTGGATGCTGCCGAGAAAGTAGCGCCGCCCTTCCAGGAGGTCGTAGGCGGGCAGCGGAAATTCGGCGAGCGGCAGGCGATCCGCCGCGGTCAATACGATTTGCCGGCTCGGCGGCCTCGCATCCGTGTCGAGCGCCGCGATCAGCGCGTCGGTCGCATCGCCCAGCTCGCCGAGATGGAGATAATCGAATTCGGGGTAATGCTCGGGACAGGACGACACCGACGGCCCACCCAACGCGGTCGCCTTGCCGAAGCCGCGGGCTCGCCTGCCGATCTCGCCAATTGCCTCGCGCTGGACATGCATGCCGCTGACGAAAACCGCGTCGGCCCAGGCGAAATCGACCTCGCTCGCCCGGCGCATGTTCTCATCGACGAGCCGCACCTCCCATTCCTCCGGCAGATAGGCCGCGATCACCAGCAGCCCTTGGGGCGGCATGAAGGCGCGCACCCCGTCCATCAGTTCGTAGGCATGCTCGAACGTGCCGAACGAGGGCGCATAGCGTGGGAAGACGCAGAGGATGCGGCGCCGGCTCTTTACCGCGACTGGACTTTTCATCCGCGGACCGCCCCCTGAACTGGCCTTCACCGATGTGAGGTTCTACGCTCCATGTGGCCGCGGGTTCCGCGGAAGCGAGGGAGGCAGCCATGAGTCGGATTTTCGGCGAGATGCGGCAGATCGGCATCGTCGTCCGCGACATCGATAAGGCGATGAGGCATTGGGTCGAGGTATGCGGGGTCGGCCCGTGGTTCTATGCCGAGCGCCTGCCGCTCACCGGCTATCGCTACAAGGGCAAGCCCTACGACACGCCGCATCTCTCGATCGCGCTGGCCAATTCAGGCGACATCCAGCTCGAATTGATCCAGCAGCGCTGTCAAACGCCGAGCCTCTACTGGGATTTTCTCAACGCCGGCAAGGAAGGCGCGCAGCACTGGTCGTCCTGGCCGGTCAATTACCACGAGATCCGCGAGAAGGCGCTGGCGAGCGGCTGGCATATTGGCCAGGAGGGCGACAGCCCGCGCGGGCCGTTCATCTATTTCCTCGAGGAGGGCCATCCCGGCACGGTCATCGAGATGGCCGAGGCGACGCGCGC
Organism: Allostellaceae bacterium; assembly: GCA_035935235.1. Taxonomy (GTDB): domain Bacteria; phylum Pseudomonadota; class Alphaproteobacteria; order ATCC43930; family CGMCC-115725; genus DATARH01. The sequence continues at coordinate 22,230 of DASYXG010000010.1, read as the reverse complement.
CCGCATGCGCATCTTCGACCAGGTGCGCGAGGCGGCGAAACACTGGGACGGAAGCGACCCGATCCGCCTCAACTGGCCGAGCGCGGATTAGCCGCCGCGCTTGCCGATATCCCGCCGGCAGAAGCCGCCGGGCCAGTCGATCAAGTCGACCGCGCGGTAGGCCCGCTCCCGCGCGGCAGCGAGGTCAGCACCGGTCGCGGTGACCCCCAGCACCCGGCCGCCATCGGCGAGAATACGGTCGCCGTCGCGCTTGGTGCCGGCGTGGAAAATCTTGATGTCGGGATCGGCCCCGGCCGCCTCCAACCCGCGTATCTCTGTGCCGCGCTGCGGGTCGTCAGGATAGCCGTTCGCCGCCATCACCACGCAGATGGCGCTCTGGTCGTACCAGCGCAGATCGACGCGGTTGAGGATACCGTCTCGGGTCGCCAGCAGCGCCGGCACCAAATCGCTTTGCAGCCGCATCATCAGCGGCTGGCACTCGGGGTCGCCAAAGCGGCAATTATATTCGATCAGCTTCGGCCCCTCGGCGGTGAGCATCAGTCCGGCATAGAGCACGCCCTTGTAGGGCGTGCCGGCGCGCGCCATCGCCCGCACCGTCGGCAGGATGATGCGCTCCATGACCTGGGCTTCGACCTCCGGCGTCACCATCGGCGCCGGGGAATAGGCGCCCATGCCGCCGGTGTTGGGGCCGGTATCGCCATCACCGACCCGCTTGTGATCCTGCGCCGCGGCGAGCGGCAGCGCGTGCTCGCCATCGCATAGTGCGAAGAAACTCGCCTCCTCGCCGGCGAGGAATTCCTCGACGACGATCTCTGCCCCCGCCGCGCCAAACCGGCCGGCAAACACCACCTCGACCGCTTCGTTCGCCTCGGCGAGCGTCGTGGCGACGACGACCCCCTTCCCCGCCGCCAATCCGTCCGCCTTCACCACGATCGGCGCACCCTGGGCGGCAATGTAGGCTTTGCCGGCGGCGGCATTGGTGAAGCGGCGATAGGCGGCGGTCGGGATGCCCTCGCACGCGCAAAGGTCTTTCATGAACCCCTTCGAGCCTTCGAGCGCGGCGGCGGCTTTCGTCGGTCCGAAGGCGGCGATGCCCGCGGCCTCCAGCACATCGACGAGGCCAGCGACCAGCGGCGCTTCCGGACCGACGACAACGAGGTCAATCGGCATTCTCTTGCAAAACCCGATGATCGCGGGAAAATCCATGGCCGAAATCGGCACGCACTCGGCGTCTTCGGCGATGCCGGCGTTGCCCGGCGCGCAGTAGACATGGTCGACCAGCGGCGAGGCGGAAATTGACCAGCACAGTGCGTGTTCGCGCCCGCCCGACCCGATGACGAGGATGCGCATTAGCGAGTGCTCCCCGGCTCCCGTATAATCGGGCGATGAACGATCTGCTCGCCGCTTCGCCCGTCCAAACCAACCAGCCTGAATATACCGTTTCCGAGCTGGCGGCGGCGCTCAAGCGCTCGATCGAGGAGAATTTTTCCGTCGTCCGCGTGCGCGGTGAGGTTAGCGGCTTCAAGCGCGTCGCCTCCGGCCATTGCTACTTCGCGCTGAAAGACGCCGACGCGGTGCTCGACGCGGTGTGTTGGCGGACCACCGCGATCCGGCTTTCGGTCCAGCCCGAGGACGGCATGGAGGTCATCGCCACCGGCCGGCTCACCACCTATCCCGGGCGCTCGAAGTACCAGCTCATCGTCGATTCGATCGAGCTGGCGGGGATCGGCGCGCTGCTCAAGCTGCTCGAAGAGCGCCGCAAGCGGCTCGCCGCCGAGGGCCTCTTCGCCGCCGAGCGCAAGCGGAAGCTGCCGTTCTTGCCGGGCGTCATTGGCGTCGTCACTTCCCCGACCGGCGCGGTGATCCGCGACATCCTGCACCGTCTCGCCGACCGCTTCCCGCGTCGCGTCGTGGTCTGGCCGGTCGCGGTGCAGGGCGAGAACGCGGCGGCACAGGTCGCCGCTGCGATCGAGGGCTTCAACCGGCTACCGCCGGGCGGCGCCGTGCCGCGCCCGGATCTGATCATCGTCGCGCGTGGCGGCGGCAGCCTCGAAGATCTGATGGCGTTCAACGAGGAGATCGTCGTGCGCGCCGCGGCGGCCTCGGCGATTCCGCTGATTTCGGCTGTGGGTCACGAGACCGATACGACCCTCATCGACCACGCCAGCGACCGCCGCGCGCCGACGCCGACCGCAGCGGCCGAGATGGCGGTGCCGGTACGGCTCGATCTCGTCGCCGAGCTCAGCGGCAAAACCGCACGGCTGGCGCAGGGATTGGGCCGCATGTTCAGCGAACATCGGCTGCATCTCGCCGGGCTGGCGCGCGGCCTGCCCGACCCACACGATCTGATCGGCTCTGCCGCGCAGCGGCTCGATGACCGCAGCGAGCGGCTGCGTTCAGCGATGTTGGGGCGACTGACTGCCGCGCGCGCACAACTCAGTGCCGCGCGACTGCGCCCGGCGGCGCTCGCCGCCGATATTGCCCGCGCCCGCGCCCGGCTCGACGATTGCGCGCCGCGCCTTTCCGCCGCGGCCGCCCGCGCGATCGCCGAGCATCGCCGCGTGGTAGACGGCCTGGGCGGGCGCCTCGCCAGCCTCTCCGACACGCACGAGCGGCGGCTCAGCGAAGGCTACGTCGTCGTCCGCCGCGGCGACACGATCATCGCCGATGCCGCCAAGGTCACGCCGGGCGCGCTCGAACTCGAATTCCACGACGGCAAGGTCGATGTCGTCGCCGGCGCCCTGGCCCGGCCTCGGCGTTCTCCGCGGCCGAAGGGCCCCCTGCCCGGCCAAGGCACCCTGTTCTAATTGGAGACTCACATGCGCCCCTCCGGACGCACCCCCAACACAATGCGCGCCGTCATCCTCGAACCCGGCGTCGCCAAGTACGCCGAAGGATCGTGCCTCGCCAAATTCGGCGACACCCATGTGCTATGCACCGCCTCCATCGAGGAGCGGGTGCCCCCGTGGATGCGCAACAGCGGCAAGGGGTGGGTGACGGCGGAATACGGCATGCTGCCGCGTTCGACCCACACCCGCACCGATCGCGAGGCGGCGCGCGGGCGGCAGAGCGGCCGCACTCAGGAAATCCAGCGCCTGATCGGCCGAAGCTTGCGCGCGGTGACAGACCTTGTCGCCATGGGCGAGCGGCAGATCAAGATCGATTGCGATGTGCTCCAAGCCGATGGTGGGACGCGCACGGCCGGAATCACCGGTAGCTATGTCGCGCTCCGTCTGGCGCTGGGTAAGTTGGTGACCGCCGGGTTGCTCCCGGCGATGCCGCTGACCGACTCGGTCGCAGCCATTTCCTGCGGGGTCTGCGGCGGCATCCCGGTTCTCGACCTCGACTACGCCGAGGATTCCGCCGCCGAGACCGACGCCAATTTTGTCCTGACCGGCTCGGGCAAGATCATCGAAATCCAGGCCACGGCCGAGGGCGCTCCGTTCGACGAGGCAAGCTTCACTGCCATGCTGGATTTGGCCCGCGCCGGCATCGCCGAGCTGAGCCGGCTGCAGCTTGCGGCGCTCGGCTGAGCCGCATGGCGCCGAAGTTCCCCACGGGACAAGCCCGTGGGCTAAAGGCCGACGGCGGCAAGCTGGTCATCGCCAGCCACAATCCGGGCAAGGTCACGGAGATCGCGGCACTGCTCGCGCCGTACCAGGTCGAAGCGCTCGGCGCCGCGGACCTCGGCCTCGACGAACCCGAGGAGACCGGCGCGACTTTTGAGGCCAACGCAGCACTCAAAGCCCATACTGCCGCCAAGACCGCGAGGTTGCCGGCGTTGGCAGATGATTCCGGACTGGTCGTGCCCGCTCTCGGTGGCGCGCCCGGCATCTATTCGGCGCGCTGGGCCGGGACCGGCCGCGACTTCAGGGTGGCGATGACGCGGGTCAACCGCGAACTCGGCGACAAAGACCGTCGTGCCTCGTTTGTCTCGGTACTGGCACTGGCTTGGCCGGATGGCGATGAGGTGATGTTTCGCGGCGAGGTTCATGGGACGCTGACCTGGCCGCCGCGGGGGGAGAACGGGTTCGGCTATGACCCCATCTTCATCCCCGATGGCTACCGCATCACCTTCGGCGAGATGGCGCCGGAACAGAAATACCAGATCGACCACCGGGCTCGCGCCTTCGCCAAGCTGGCCGCCGCCTGCTTCGGATAAGACGATGGCCCGGCCGCCTCTCGCCGTCTACATCCACTGGCCGTTCTGCCGGTCGAAATGCCCTTATTGCGACTTCAACAGCCATGTCCGCGAGCGCATCGACACGCGCCATTGGACAGAGGCGCTGATCGCCGATCTCAACCGCCAGGCCGAGTTGACGCCTGAGCATGAGGTGGTCTCGATCTTCTTTGGCGGCGGCACCCCGTCGCTGATGCCGCCCGAGACCGCCGGGGCGCTGATTGAGCGCGTCAAGCGGTACTGGAAAACCGCGCGCAAACTCGAAATCACCCTTGAGGCCAACCCGAACTCGGCCGAGGCCAAACGCTTCGCCGGCTTCGCCGATGCCGGGGTCAACCGCCTGTCGCTGGGCGTGCAATCGCTCGATCCCGAAGCGCTCCAATTCCTCGGCCGCGCCCACGGCCGCGCCGAGGCGATCACCGCGATCGAGCTGTCGCAGAAGCTCTTTCGGCGCACCTCGTTCGATCTGATCTATGCGCGGCCGGGACAGAGCCTTACCGCCTGGCGCAGCGAATTGGACGAGGCGCTGTCCCTGGCCGGCGAGCATCTGTCGCTCTACCAGCTGACAATCGAACCGGGCACCGCGTTCCACACCCGGGCGCGGTTAGGCGAATTCACCATCCCTGAGGAGGAAGACGCCGCCGCTCTGTTCGAGTTGACCCAGGAGCGTCTCGCCGCGCACGGGCTGCCGGCCTATGAAATCTCCAACCACGCGCGGCCAGGCGCCGAGTGCCGCCACAACCTCGCTTACTGGCGTTATGAGGACTATCTCGGCATCGGCGCGGGGGCGCATGGGCGCATCACCCGCGGCGGCGTCAAATACGCGACCCGCCAGCGGCGTCTGCCCGAAGCCTGGCTTAAGGACTCGGACTTCGAGGAGATGACTGCGATCCAGCGCGAGGGCGCGGTCGAGGAAATGGTGATGATGGGGCTGCGCCTCGCCGAGGGCATCCGCCGCACCCGGCTCGAAACCCTCGCCGAATGCTCGATCGAGGCTTTGTTTGGGGTTTCTTTGACCCGATTGATCGACGGCGGTTTCGTCACCCTCGATCGCCGGCGCTTCGCCGCGACGCCGGCCGGCCGACAGCGCCTCAATGCGGTCCTCGGCGCCCTGTTCGGCTAATACGCGAAATCTTGGAAGTTCTTCGGCGCCGGGCTGACCACCGTGTCGTTGCCGGGCTGGACCTCAAGCACCGCCAGACCGCGTTGCACCAGACCCTGCTGGGTGAAGCGGAAGAGACCGTCGACCCCGGTGAAGCCATTCGGGGTCTCGATCGCCGCCTGCGAAAACGGATCGGGGTCGGGACTCTTCGCAAGCACTGCCGCAAGGGCCGCCGCGTCGAAAGCGAGCGAGGCAAGCCGCGGCGGCGCGTGTCCGTAGGCGCCCTGATAGCGGCTGACGAAAAATTGTCGCGTGTCGGGCGGCGAGGCAGCGAACCAGCCGCCGGCGAGTGTCGGCTCGCTCTCGATCCCGGGATCGTCCCACAGCCCGCTGCCGAGCAGATGAACCTGCGCCGAGTCGATCCCGGCGGCTTTCAATTGCTGGGCGATCTGCTTCAGCTGATCGCCGCCCTCGGGCAACAGCAGCGCGTCGAAATTCGGCGTGGCGCCATTCGCTGGCGCCATCTTCTTGATGACCGCGCTGGGATCGCCGGCGAAGAATTCGACACGCACCACGGTTGCACCGCTCGACGCCACTATTTCCTTCAACGAGTCCGCCATTAGGTGGCCGTAAGCCGTATTCGGCGCCAGCGCGGCAAAACGCGTGACCCCGCGCTCATGCGCGAACGACACTTCGCGCGCGACCTCTTGGCGCGGCAGAAACCCCATCAGGAAGACGTTGCCGCCGGCGACCTGGGTCTTGGTGGCGAAGGCGATGACATTGACGTTGGCGGCGGCGGCGATCGACTTCACCGCCTCGACCTCGTCCGCGACCAGCGGGCCGATGATCAGCTTGGCGCCATCGGCGATCACCGCCTTGGCCGCGTCCGCCGCACCCTGCACGGTGCCGGTGGTGTCACGCGGCACCAAGGTCAGCTTGTTATCCCCCATCGTGAACAGCGCGAGTTGTGCTGCCTCAAGCATCGCCTTGCCAAGGTCGGCATTGGCGCCGGACAGCGGCAACAGAACCGCGATCTTAATCGCCTCGGATCCCGGCGCCGGTGCTGGAGATGGAGGCGCGGTTGCCGAGACGGGACTGCCGGAATAGGGTGGCTGTGGCTTGCCGACGGGGGCCGGGCTCATCGGCCCGCCGCACGCGGCCAGTGCGCCGCACGAGAAAAGAACGGCACAGCGTGAGGCAAAGCGGGCGGACAACCAGTGCGGCACGGGCAGGTCCTGGCAAGGGTGCGACAGCGGCGCGCGACCCTAACCCTCGGGCCTGCTTAAGTAAACCCGGCGCCAGCACCGTGCTTTGGGAGCCCGCGCACGAGCTCGAACCGGGTCTGCACCTTGTCGCCACACCGATCGGCAATCTTGGTGACATCACGCTACGCGCGCTGTGGGTGTTGCGCGAAGTGGACCGGATCCTCTGCGAGGATACACGGCTGACCGGGTGGCTCCTCGCCCGCTTCGGGATCACCACGCCGCTCGACGCCTATCACGACCACAATGCCGACCGGGTTCGCCCTCTGGCGCTGGCGGCGCTGCGCCGCGGCGAGCGGCTCGCGCTAGTTTCCGATGCGGGTACGCCGCTCGTTTCCGATCCCGGGTTCAAGCTGGTGCGCGGGGCACTTGACGAGGGCCTACCGGTCACCGCCGCGCCCGGTGCGTCGGCGGCGATCGACGCGCTGATCTTGTCCGGGTTGCCGCCGGACGCTTTTCTGTTCGCCGGGTTCCTGCCGTCGCGAACCACCGCACGCCGCAAGGCGCTCGCCACTTGGCGAGAATTGCCGGCAAGCCTCATCTTCTACGAAGGCCCGTCGCGACTTGCTGGTTCGCTCGCCGATATGCGCGACGTCTTAGGCGATCGCTCGGCCGCGGTCGCGCGCGAGCTGACCAAGCGGCACGAGGAGGTGAGGCGAGGTTCGCTCAGCGCCTTGGCCACACATTACGACAGCCACCCGCCGCGCGGCGAAGTCGTGATCGTGATCGGGCCGGCGCAGGCCGGTGCGCTCACTGACATCGATATCGACGGGCGACTAGACGCCAAGCTCGCGCGGCTCAGCCTGCGCGACGCGGTCGCCGAGCTCGCCGCCGAAACCGGGCTTGCCCGCCGCACGCTATACGACCGTGCGCTGGCACGGCAGCGTTGAACGCAACGCAATGCGAGCCCCAAAAGCCGATCTCAAACGTCGCAAGGCCCGGCGCCGCGGCATGCTCGCCGAGCATTTGTGTCGATGGCATCTGCGGCTCCGTGGTTGGCGCATCCTCGCGTGCGATTGGCGCTGTCCGGCCGGCGAGATCGACATCCTGGCGCGGCGGCGCAATGTGCTGGCGGTAATCGAGGTCAAGTCGCGCTCCGATTTCGCCACCGGCGTTGCCGCGCTATCGCTGCGCCAGCGCCGTCGGATCGCACGAGCGGCGGAGGCGTTTCTCCTGATGCGCCCCGATCTCGCCGCGATGGGCATGCGATTCGACGTGATGGTGGTGGAGCCGCGGCGCCTGCCGCGGCACCTCACCGGAGCCTGGCGCAGCGACGACTGACTCGCTCGCTGGCGAAGTCGGCGCGCAACTCATTGTGGTCTTGGACGAATCCTCTTGCAATTTATGTAAGCGGCGGAGCGTGTGCGGGCGACCCGAAGCGCGTCCGCGCAACCTCCCGGCGATGCTGTTGCACGCCGTCGCGAACATCTCACTATAGGCGCCTGTCCCTCGCCTCGCGGAGGCATCATGGCACGCTTCAATGTCACGGTAGCGGCGATCTGCACGCTGGCGCTGGCGCCTTGCCTGGGGGGCTGCGCCGCCGCCATTCTCGGCGGCATGGCCGCCACCGGTGGGATTGGCTATCAGGCCGCGCAAGAGCGCGGCCTCAACGGCGCTTTCGATGATGTAAAGCTGAAGACCGACATCGGCAATGCGCTGGGCGCCCAGTACGGCGACATCACCGCGACGGTGTATTGGGGCCGGGTACTGCTGACCGGGGCGAGCCCGAGCGACCAGCAGAAATCCCAGGCCGAGCAGATCGTCAGCCAACTCCCCGGGGTACGCGCGGTCTACAACGAGATCGTTGTCGGACCGCCGCCGAGTTCATGGGACATGGCGCAGGATGGCTGGATCACCACCCGGGTCAAATCGGATCTGGTCTTCGATGTTGATGTGCGATCGGGCAACTACCTGATCGAGACCGATCACCGGTCAGTCTACCTCATTGGGTCGGCCCGCTCGCAAGACGAACTCGGCCGCGCCACCGAGCTTGCCCGCTATGTGCCCGGAGTGCAGCGCGTGGTCTCCTATGTCGAGATCCGGCAAGGCGATCCCAACACCGCGATGGCATCGCCACCGCCGCCTCAGTCGGGCCCACCCCCACCGGCCTATGCCGGCCCCTCGGGACCGCCGCCGTCGAATGCTCCGATTCAGGTGCAGAAGCTGCCATAATCCCGGCCTGATGACCGAGCTGCCGGATACGTTCGACCTCGACCAGTGCGCCCGCTTTCTTCGAGAAGTGGGTTCTTTGTCCTCGCCCTCCCTGCCGATCGCCGAGGCGGCGTTGGCGCTCGCCTCGTTCGAACGACCGCGCATCGCCCTCGCCCGCTATCGCCAGCATTTGGTGGTGCTTGCCCGCGATGTCGGCCGTCACGCCGCCGCCGCATCGGGGCTGGTGGCGCAAGCCAATGCACTCAACGAGATCATCCTGCTCAAGCACGGCTATAGCGGCGACGAACTGACCTACGACGATCTGCAGAACGCCAATCTCATGCGGGTTATCGATCGGCGCAAAGGGCTGCCGGTCGCGCTTGGCATCCTCTATCTGTCGGCAGCGCGGGCACAAGGCTGGGACGCGGTCGGCTTGGGCTTTCCGGGCCACTTCCTCATCCGCTTGTCGCAGGGGCCGGAGCGCATAATCCTCGACCCGTTCCATGGCGGCCGCACGCTTGACGCGATGGCGCTGCGCGAATTGCTAAAGGCCATCTCGGGTCAGGAGGTTGAACTCACGCCCGACCACTACGCACCGGTTCCCGACCGGGACGTGCTGCTGCGCTTGCAGAACAACCTCAAATCGCGACTGCTTCAGGGCCAGCAATTCGAGCGCGCGGCGCGGGTGATCGAGACGATGCAGATGCTCGCGCCCGATCTTGCCGAATTGTGGCGCGAGGCCGGACTGGTCAACGCCCAGCTTGGCAACATGCGCGCGGCGATGCAGTCGATCGAGCAGTTCGTCGCGCGCTCGCCCGACGGCCCGGCCCGTCACGAAGCGGCGGTGATGCTGCAGCAGCTCAAGAGCAAGCTGAACTAAAGCACCGCATTACTGCGACGCAAGTAGCTGCATCGCCGTCGGGAATAGGTTCTGATGGATGAGCATAAGTGCGAGCGCCAATCCACCCAGCGAGACGATCACGCAGTCGACGAGGCCGGTTTCCTCCGTCTCGCCGCGCCTTCCCCCAGTCAGGGCAATGGGTATGGCCTTCGCGCGGGTCCTGGTCATGGTCGCTCTCCTACCAAAGCGTTCACCTGCAAAGTTGGATCTGCCGTGCCCAAACGAGTGTGATCTGGGTCACATTGAGTTGGCTTTTTTCGCGTGCCGGTATTGCGCCATGCGGCAACGCGCCGTCTTTCGTCGCCATCTGATCAAGGGCTGCGGCGACGCACGGCATCGGAAGCAACGGGATGAACGGGGCACCGCCAGCATCAGCGAACCTGCGATAGCGACCCTCGTCAGCCGTTTCTACGGGAAGGCACGGCGCGATCCGACGATCGGCCCGCTGTTCGAGCACGCGATCGAGGACTGGGACGAGCATCTAGATAAACTGCGCGACTTCTGGTCGTCGGTCATGCTCACGAGCGGGCGCTACAAAGGCAATCCGATGGCGGCCCATCTCGAGCCGGTCGGTTACGTGCGCTTTTTTGTCGAGTTCTACGCCGCGCCCAAGCCGGATCAACCCTAAGCCGCCGGGCGGAGCACCGCGATTTCCGGCGATCCATCGATCCACATGCGGAACCACAATTCCAGCATCAACAGCGCCCATAGCCTCGTGTGATGGTTGTGCGATCCCGAGCAGTGCTGGTCGAGCAGGCTCTGGACATAGTCGGGCCGCAGCAGCCCGCGCTCCCGCGCCGAGCGCGACAGCAGCACCTCATAGGCGAGCTCCTTCAGCTCGCCGCGGAACCACTGGTCGATCGGGATACCAAACCCCATCTTGCGCCGCTTGAGGATCGCCGCCGGCAAATGCGGCGCCATCGCCGCCTTGAACAATCCCTTTAGACCGCCATGCATCCTGATATCAGTCGGGATGCGCGCCGCCCATTCAAACAGCTCGTGATCGAGCAGTGGCGAGCGTGCCTCCAGCCCGTGCGCCATGCTGGCGACATCGACTTTCACCAACAAATCGTCGGGCAGATAAGTGTGGAAATCCGCCCAATTGGCGCCGGCCACCAGACCACCCGCCTCGGTGAAATACGGCTCCAGCAGATCGAGCGCCGAACCCTCGCCCCGCTCCCCCATCGCCTCGCCGTAGCCGCTGGCCTTGTCGCGGTCGGAAAAGAACGCAATCGTCCGCCCGTAGCGTTGCGATGGCCGGCGCGGGTCTTCGAGCAGCACGTCGCGGATCTGCCGCAGCCGCAGACGCCGCTGCAGCCGATGCGGCGCCAAGCTGAGCAACGCCGCCAGCCCTTCTCGGCCCCAACCTGGCATGCGATCGAGCTGGGTCAGATAGCCCATCGCCTGATAGCGCCGGTAGCCGAAAAACGCCTCGTCGCCGCCATCGCCGTTGAGCGCCACCGTCACCTTGCGCCGCGCCATCTCCGAAACGTAATAGGTCGGCACCGCGGAGGGGTCGGCAAAGGGCTCGCCATAGTGCCAGACCAACTTCGGCAATATCGCGACCGCGTCCGGTTCGACAATCAGTTCCTCGTGCTCGGTTGCGTAGCGCTCCGCTACCATGCGGGCATAACGGGTCTCGTCGTATTGCTTCGAGGTAAAGCCGATTGAGAACGTCTTGACCGGGCCGCTCGCGTTGCGCGCCATCATCGCTACCACCGATGACGAATCGATGCCGCCTGATAAGAACGCGCCGAGCGGCACATCGGCGATCATCCGCAGCCGCACCGATTCCTCGAGCTTTTCGACCAGCTCGCGCTGCAGCTCGGCCGCGTTGACCCGTGTCGCCGCGGCGCGCGGCTCGGGCAGGCGCCAATAACGGACCGGCTCGATGTCGCGCCAATTTCCCTCGAGATCAGGCGAAACGACCAGGTAGTGCGCGGGTGGCACGCGATAGATGCCGGCAAAGGCGGTTTCCGGCCCGGGAACGTATTGCAGACTGAGATAGCGGTCGATCGCGGTCAGGTTCGGTGTGCGCGGCACCCCGGGCCACGTCAGGATCGCCTTGATCTCCGAGCCGAACAGCAGCCCGCTCTTGGTCGGCGCGTAATAGAGCGGCTTCTTGCCGACCCGGTCGCGGGCTAGAACCAGCTTGCGTGTGCGACGATCCCACAGCGCCAGCGCGAACATGCCGCGCATGCGGTCGAGGACGCGCGGCCCCCAGGCATGCCAGCCATTGGCGATGACCTCGGCGTCGCCGCGGCTGCGAAAAACATAGCCGAGCGCTTCCAGCTCCTTGCGGATATCGGCGAAATTGTAGATCTCGCCGTTGAACGTCAGCCAGACCGAGCCGTCCTGGCTGGAGATCGGCTGATTCGCCGCGTCCGACAGGTCGATGATCGCCAGCCGGGCCTGAATCAACCCGGCGAGACCGTCGGTCCAAATCTCCTGATCGTCCGGTCCGCGATGGCGCACCGATTCGGTCATTGCCCACAATCGCGCCTCGATCTCCGATCGCGGCAGCGTCGCTTGTGGCAAAAGCACGCCGGCAATTCCGCACATACCGCAGCGCCGTTCGCAGTGACCGACGGCGCAGCCTAACCCAGCCCCCACGATGTTGCCGAGTGCGCTATTCGACCCTATAGCTACCCGGCCCAACATGAACCGAGAGATATGGGGCGCGTAGAGCCGTCGAGTATTGTCCCGTCCGTACCGGCCACGCTCGGCGAGCGCGGCCCCGGACGGCCGCGCGGGCGTCGCTGGATTGGCGCGGTCCTCAGGCTGACGGTTTCGGTCGCGCTCGTCGCCTGGGTTGGCCGTCAGATCGACACCGCCGCGTTCGCCCACCAATTCACTGCCCAATCACCGGTCTGGCTCGCCGCCGCGGCGCTTGCGACACTGACGCAGATCGCCATCGGCGCCGCGCGCTGGCGCCAGATCCTGGTGGGCTTAGGGGTCGAAGTCTCTTCGGAGACCGTGCTGTCGGTGACGTATATCGCCAGCTTCTTCAATGCCTGGCTGCTCGGCACGATGGGCGGCGATGTCGCGCGCGCGGTCCTCGCGCCGACCGGCGACCGTGGCCGCGCCACCGTGGTCCATTCGGTCCTGCTCGACAGGGTCATGACATTTGCCGGGCTGGGGTTGGTGATCCTGCCATTGGTGGTGCTTGGGACGGGGCCGCTGACGCGGAGCCTGCCGCTGATGATCTCGCTGGTCACCGCCTTTGTTCCGCTCGGACTCATGCCGGCGGTCGGGCCGTTGGCAAGACTGATCAGCTGGCGTCGCGTCCCGTTTGCCGGGCTCGCCATTGGACTGGCCGAGAGCTGGACCCGATTGCGGCGAGGTCGGTTAACCGCCGCGGCGGTGATCGCCGTGATCAGCGCTTTGGCATTCTCGGCGACTGCTTGGTGCCTCTCGCAAGCGCAACACCTCGAGGTCAGCTTCGTCGATTTCCTGATGTTGATGCCGCCGGTGGTGCTGCTCTCGGGTCTCCCGATCTCGGTGGGCGGCTGGGGAGTTCGGGAAAACGCGATGGTCGCCGCCCTGGCGACGGTCGGCGTCGGGGCGAGCGCGGCGACGGTCTTGTCGGTGCAACTCGGCGCTCTTGTTGCCCTGCTCAGCCTGCCGGGAGGTGCGCTGTGGTTGTGGCGTCACATGGCATCGCCGCACTCACTTGCGCCCGCGGCGGCGGTCGAGCGAAAGCCGTCATGAGCGCCGATCCCGGCTCCTATTGGGAGCGCGCCGGGGCGATCGGCTATGGCGAAGCGATGTTCGGCAGCCGAGCCGTCGAGCAGCATGTCAACCGCCGGCTGTGGAATATCGCAATCGAGATCGGCCGGCGGCTCGGCCTTGGCCCAAGCGCGCGAGTGCTGGATTTGGGGTGCGGCGACGGCGCTTTCGCCAATGCCGTGCTGGCGCAGAATTTCGCCACGGTCGATGGTTTCGACATGGCCGAGGCAGCAATCCGCCGCGCCCAAGCTCACGCACCAGGCCCCCATGTGCACTTCGCCGCATGCGACCTGACGGAGGTGGATTTCGCTAATTTGCCGCATTACGACGGCGCCTTCCTCATTGGTTTCCTGCATCACGTCAAGGCGGCAACCCCGGCGATTCTCCAGGCCTTGCGTCGCATCACCGACCGGGTCGTCGTACTTGAGCCCAATGGCGGCCATCTCTTGCGCAAATTGCTCGAACTCACGCCCTCCTATCGCGCCGCCGGCGAGGATAGTTTTCGCCATCTGCGGCTCGAGACAATCTTCGCCGAGGCCGGATATCGCCGGGTGATCTGGCGGCGGCTTAATCTGTTCCCTAACTTCACGCCGCAACCGCTGTTCCGGCTGTTGCGACCCGTCGAACCGGCGATCGAGGCAACGCCGGGTCTGCGCGCGCTCTGTACCGTCGACATGTACGGTTTCCAAGCCTTTGACCAGCTCGGCCCGGCCGAGCGATAAGCCCGACAATCGATGCTTGTCACCAATTTCTGGCTGAAATTTCTGCTCTACCGCATCGTCCTCGGCGGGTACCAACTGCTGGACACTGGCCGGCTGCATCCAGTGCGCGAGCGGGCGCGCCGGGCGCTGGTCGACAGCGTCGATTACATCGACAAGAACATGCAATCGGCATTGGGATTCGATACCCAAAAGGAGTTGCTCGACTACTCGCTAGCGCAAGTGGCGGTCGAAGGTCATTACCTTGAGTTCGGAGTTTTCTCCGGCGGCACGATCCGCCAGATCGCGCGCCGCAAGCCGAACGTGCCGATTCATGGCTTCGATAGTTTCGAGGGGCTGCCGGAAGCGTGGTCGGGCTTCAACCTCGGTCAGCGCGCCTTTGCCAGGGGCAGCCGCCTGCCGCGCGTGCCCGCCAACGTCGTTCTGCACAAAGGCTGGTTCAACGAGACGATCGCCGACTGGATCGCGAAGAATTCCGGCTCCGTCGCTTTCCTTCACATTGACTGCGATCTTTATTCCTCGACCGTCGATATCTTCAACGGTTTGACTGACCGGCTGCAGCCGGGGACGGTGATCGTCTTCGACGAATACTTTAATTACCCAGGCTGGGAGCAGCACGAATTCAAAGCTTGGCATGAGTTCGTCGCCACGCGGCAGATCCAGTACGAATACCTCGGCTATGCGCGCCAGCAGGTCGCCGCGCGTATCCTCAAGATCGGGCGAGCCACATGAGCTCGGTCACGAGCGCCGGACGGCAATTTTGGGATGCCGATATCACCCTGAGCCAAGCCGCCGCGCAATTGCGCGAACCCGACCAGATGACTGCGCCCTACGACTCCGACCCGCTCGATCTGACGGTCTTCATCTCCTGCTACAACGAGGCTGAATACATCATCGCGACGATCGAGACGGTGATCGACGCCGCCCGCGCAGCCGGGCGCAGCCACGAAATTCTGGTGATTGACGACGGCTCTCGCGACAATTCGCGGCAACTCGTAGCCGACTACATCGCCTCTCATCCGACGGAAAACGTCGTCTTGCGCGCCAATCGGGTCAACAAGGGCCTGGCGCAAAACTATATGGACGGTGCGTTTCTCGGACGCGGCAAGTATTACCGGCTCATCTGCGGCGACAATGCCGAGCCGAGGGAAAGCATCCTTGCCGTTTTTAACGCGATCGGCAAAGCCGACATCATCATTCCTTACTACACATCGAGCGAAGGCAAGGGCCTAAGGCGTCGGCTGATTTCCAGTACCTACACCGCCATTGTCAATTTGGTGACCGGAAACCACCTCCACTACTACAACGGCTTGGCAGTGCATTTACGGTACAACGTCATGCGCTGGCACCCCAACACCCGCGGCTTCGGCTTTCAGGCCGATATCTTGTGTCTGCTAATGGACGTTGGCTTCAGCTATCTCGAGGTACCCATCGTCACCATCGAGCAGCGGCGCGGTAGTTCGAACGCGCTGACCCTGCGGAATTTTCTCTCGGTCGGTCACACCCTGTTCGAAATCGCTAACCGGCGGATTTCCAACCGGGTCTACCGCCGTAAACGTTGACCGCGCGCAGGGCGATCCCTAAGCGGCGTCGAGGAGCGACGGATTTAGTCCTTTTTCGAGCTACATAGCGCGAACAAGTAATCGCCCGTCTCGCTCGTCCCCGTTTGAACCACGCCCGCCGTCAGCGAAAACAGCGACACGGTGCGGAAATGGTGTTCCAGCAGAGCTCTCACCCCAGCGCTCGTGCGCCGATAGCGGGGGCGGCTCTCCGGTGCGATTGGCGATCTGGCTGAGCTCTCGGTTTCGCGCAACCCGAGCGGCCGACGATCGGCGCCCATGCCGCGGTCAACTTGCAACGACAGGGGGCCGTCCTCCGTTGCGGTGTCATCGTCTGCGTCGCATGGCGTCAAGCCGATGATGAGAATATCCTGATGGCGCGACAAGGACCGGGAAAGATTGAGCAGGTAGCGATCCTCATCGCTGGGTGAAACATACTCCAAAGTATCAAGATTATAAATCGCATCATGAACTGCCGGCAATGGTTTATCCAAGATATCGTGCACTTGGGCCTCAAATTTCCACGGATCAAAAATCTTTTGTGATATTTCTTCTATTCGGCGCGGATCAGGATCGTACACTGATAGTTTTTTTACTTTCTCCAGTACCAGTTGCGAGCCAAAGTCATCGATGCAACCATACGCCGCAACGTCGAAACGACGTGCCACTATTCCGCTGACGAAACCGTATTTCGCCGCGAGGTCAGCGGAATAATTGCCGCGCGACGCTGCCCCAACGGGCTCTGGCTCGGCCGTGGCGTGGCCGATCCGCGATTGGCTCGGAGCCGTCCAGTTCCTGCCTGCTCCCCGGGTCGACAATCGCAGCTGGACGAGGATGCTCGAGGCAAGCCTGGGTGGCGAACGGGTCGCTTTCGCTCTCAGACTCGTCAGGCAACTGAGAACGCTCAGCACCGCCACACCGACTGGTGCTCCCAACATTATCGGCGAGGTCCAGCGGGACCGACGGGCATGATCGGAGAACCACCGCATGGCGCGGTATATCGTCCAACGCGCCCGGCTGGCCGGGACATATTGGGCGTCGGCGATCCACGCGGACAGGGCGAAAAAGTTTGACGAATGGAGTGCAAAGGTTTGCACGAATTTACCAGCGACAGAAGCCGGCCGCTCATTTAGCGCGACGATCGAAATTTGCGCGCCGGAAGCGAGCAAATGCCCAATCCGCTCGAACAATACTCCGCTGTCGCGGAACTGGCTCTCAGGCAGGAGCACAACGCACGCCGTAAATTGTCCGGCTATCGGCTGGAACAGCGACTCGTATTTAGGCCGCGATGCGGCAAGCAAGCGGCCGATCTCGACCGTCGCGGCGTCCACGCTCGTGCGCACAAGCCAGCGAGCGAAGATCAGCGGGTCCTCCGCGACCAACAGCAACCGCTCGCCCTCCGCGACGGCCTTCTCAAGCACCCCGCGCAAGAGCTGGTGGTCGCGCCAGCGCGGATGCAGCCGCGTCACATTGGGTAGGCTGCCGAATATGCCTAGGCGCAGCTGCAGCAACAGCCGGACGAGGGCGCCTTTTGGACGCGCGTCCTCGATCAGGAATTGCCAATCTTCCCGGCTCAGCGCCCGCCCGGTTCGCGCTCGATTGACCGCGATCGAGCCGATCCAATAATGATGGCCGCGGTGCGGCTGCGGCTGCGGTGTGAGCAATGCACCGACGCTGGCGATGTATCGATCGGCGTGGACGACAGCGTCAGCCAGGTTCGTGGGCTCGTCGGCGGCATGAAAAACGATCGTATGCGCGGCATTCGCCCGATGTTGCGCGGTCGTCCATTCGGAGAGTTGGGCGGCGAGCTGATCCTTATCCAGCGGCCCCGGGGCCAGCTTGTCATGTTCGTGCGCGCGCTTTTGCAATTCAACGACGAAGTATTCGTCGGAGTCACACAAGGTTAAAATCTTCCCGGATGGGCACATCTCCGGCATGAACGAATAATCGAACGACGAGCCTATTTCGAAATCGGCCGTTTCAGGGCGCACGCCGATGGGATGCATCAAGTAAAAGCGGCCGATCAGCGTCTCCTCGTCGATGCGCCAGAACAGCCGGTTGGTGTGGGTGCTGTGGGACAGGCCGCTATCGACAAAGTTCTTGATTGTCCCCGAATGCAAGTACCGGAGTGACCAGGCGAGCAACTCGCGATTCGATACCGCGATGACTGACGACTGAAGGTCAATGGAGCGCCGCAACGAAGGGATCGCGTCTTCGGCGACGATCTGAAAATTGCCAGCAAAGATGCCGCTCGCGCCGCTCTGGAACCCGCGCAGCACCGCTGCCAACGAGCCATCCCCGCCCAGGTAGTCCGACATCCATAAGACAAAACAGGTGTCGGCGATCGCCGCACCATAGCTTCGCATCGCCCGAACGAGGGCGAGCGTCATCGTCGCGCTGTGATTTGACTCGGTGATGAGATCATCGATCCCGGCGATATCGGCAGCACAGATTTTCTGAAGATGCCGCCACGCCGGGTGAGAGCGAATGAGTGGCGCATCCTCCTCGCTCGTCAGCACGATGACCCGAAACGGCAGCTCGCGCGCGACTGTCGGCAGATTACCGGGCGCCAGCAGCGTCGGCAGGCCAAACTCGAGAAATTCGGAGACGTACCGGTAACCCCAAACCGGCACGAGCATTGCACCAGACCGTGCAGGGGGACGCACTGCTCCTGGCTCGTGGGACACTCGGCGAGACACTCCGCCGGCAAATTCAATTTGCGAGATCGGGCAGATCTCTAATGTTGGCTAATAACCGGTTCCCTCGCCGACGGTCAATACGCCCCCGGTGACGCATCGCTGGCAGGGGAAGAGTTGGACATCGCGCCGACCCCGATGCTATATGCCAGCGATGCCTGCAAATCGGGGGATGGGCCGGAAGAACGCACGGCGCGTGCGGCTTGTTGAGTTGTTCATTCATCGAAAATAGAGCGCTGCGCTTGCCTTGCCTTACCGACGCTGATGGTCGCCTAAGTATGGTTTCCTTCGCCGGATCCGAAATCGAAGCCGAGGCCGCCGTTGAATTCGCGCCGCTGCCAGGCCGCGGCATTCAAGCTTGGCGCGATCTGATCGAAGGCCTCAAACGCTACTGGATGTGGACGGCGCTTGCTCTGCAGGACATGAAGATACGCTATCGCGGCTCGCTGCTGGGACCGTTCTGGGTAACGATCAGCACCTTCGTGATGGTGGTCTCGATGGGCCTGATCTATTCGCATCTGTTCCACACGACCTCCATCACGTACATGCCGTATCTGGGCCTGGGGCTGATTGTCTGGCAGCTGATTTCGAGCCTCATAACCGAGGGATGCCAGACCTTCCTGACGGCCGAAGCAATAATTCAGCAGGTTCCGGTACCCTTCTCGATCCACGCCTATCGCGTCGTCTGCCGCAACCTCATCGTCTTCGGCCATAACCTGGCGATCGTCCCGCTGGGCTGGATCGCCTTTCGTATCTCATTGGACTGGCACCTTCTCGAGGCCGTGGCCGGCTGCTTCGTTTTGGCAGTGAACGGCGTCTGGGTTACCCTGTTTTTCGGAATGTTGAGCACGCGGTTTCGCGACGTCGCTCCGATTGTCGCAAGTTTCCTGCAAGTGACCTTCTTCCTGACGCCGATTTTCTGGCCGATCGATTCGTTGGGGATTTATCGCCCTATCGCGGATTTCAACCCGCTATTCTGCGCGATCGACGTGATTCGCGCGCCATTGATGGGCGTGCCGGTAGAGCCTTATTCCTGGCCGGTATTGGCGGTGGCGACGGTGATCGGCCTTGGGACCACCCTTGTGCTGTTCGCCCGATTTCGCAGCCGCATCGCCTATTGGGTTTGAGCGGGTCATGGCTCTTATCCGCCTGCGCGACGTCTCGGTCGAGTTTCCCATCTACAGCGGCGGCAGCCGATCGCTGAGACGCACGCTGCTGCAGAGCACGATCCAGGGTAACCTTGGCAAAGACAGACATGACCGAATAGCGGTGCGCGCTCTTTCCGGCGTCGACCTCGATATCGGTCATGGCGAGCGCCTAGCGCTGATTGGCGCCAACGGAGCGGGAAAGAGCACCTTGCTCAAAGTTCTTGCCGGAATTTACGAGCCGACCCGGGGTCGGGTTCAGTCCATCGGCCGCGTCACGGCCCTTCTTACATCGTCGGTGGGATTGAGTCCGGACGCGACGGGTCGCGAGAACATCGTGATGCGCGGCATGTACATGGACAGACACCCGAGCGAGGTTCGCGCCCGCATCGACGAGATCGTCGATTTCAGCGAACTCGGCTACTACATCGACATGCCGGTGCGGACTTATTCGGCCGGCATGATTATCCGCCTGTGCTTTGCGGTCGCCACCGCGTTCCCGCCCGAGATCCTCTTGATGGACGAGTGGCTTTCCGCCGGCGATGCCAGCTTTCTCGCCAAGGCGCGGCGGCGGATGGAGTCGTTCGTCGCCGGGTCGAGCATCGTCGTACTTGCCTCGCACGCGCTACCGCTGTTGCGGGAGTGGTGCACACGCGCGGTCTTGCTTGAGCACGGCCGCATCGTCGCTGACGGGGCGGTTGATGAGGTCGCTCAGGCCTACATGGACCCCATTGCCGGATATCAACCGGCTGTCGTCGATGCGGCCTCGGCGTAACCGGCGCAGCCGCCTCGACGGCCGCGCCTATGTTCTTCGCAATCTCCGCCGGAGAGAAGATTGACCCTGGCCGGTCATGACCCCGCCGTTGCCCCCGTGGCACGGGCTGATGCCCCGGTGCGGACGGCCAGGGGGCGCCCGCCTCCGAAAGCGATTTGCGTTCTGCTGCCGGTCTGGGGCGATGAGTACATCCGCCAGTTTCTCGAGCAAAGCCTGCCGACACTATTGGCGCCCGGCAATATTCCGGCGCTTGCGAAAGCACTGCCGACGCGGTTCGTGTTTTTGAGCCGCGCGGGCGACAAGGCCACGATCCACGCTCACCCAGCCTATCGTCGCTTGTGCAGCATCTGCGATGTCGAGCTCCTACCCATCGATGATCTGATCACCCAGGGCAATCACTCGACGACGGTCACTCTCGCCTATGCGCGCGCCGTACGCCAAACCGGCGAGGCGATGCTTGATACCTGCTTCTTCTTTCTCGTCTCCGATTACGTCATGGCCGATGGCTCGCTGGCGGCGGTGCTGGCGCGCATGCAGGCCGGAGCGAGCGCGGTTCAGGCCGGCAATTTTCAGCTCGACGAGGAAGCCGCCGAGGGGTGGCTGCTGGAACGCCTGGCTGACAGCGGCGCGGCGCTTGCGTTGAAGCCCCGCGAAGTCATGCGCTGGGCCTTGAACTGCCTCCATCCGCTCACCGCTGCCAATCTGGTGAATTACCCGCTGTGCCACAACACGGACACGAATCGCCTATTGTGGCGCGTCGACGCCGACACACTGATTGGCCGGTTCTACCTGCTGCACATGATCTGCATCCGGCCGGAGATCGTCGATTTCGTCATCGGCTCATCTTGCGACTATTCCTTTGTCCCCGAAATGTGCCCCTCGGGGAACGTCGAGACGATGACCGATTCCGACGATTATCTCGTCGTCGAGATCCAGCCTAGGTCGCACGAATCCCGGTTTCTTCGCTTAGGCCCAGGCTCCATCGGGGGACTCGCCAAGAATCTGTGTGAATGGACCACGGCGGGGCACCGGGCGAATGCCAATCAGACGATCGTATTCCACGCCAGCGCACGACCGGCGACGTTGCCACAGGCGATTTCCGTTGCGGACGAGTTCATCCGCCGGGTGACCGCGCAGCTCGCGCCGAGACCGCAACCGCATCGCGGCCATCCTTATTGGTTGGGTGCCATTGCGGCATTCAACGCGGCGACCACCAGGAAGGAGCTCGGCACCGAGAATCCGACGCTGCCGCGCGTACTGCGGGTAATGCGTTGGATTCAGTACAACATGTTCGGTCGAGCGCCGGTAGTCGTCCGGCTGCATCCGCGATGGCGAGAACTCCAGCGGGCGCTCGCCGCATTGGAGGAGATTGTCGCTGACGCTCCACCGCGGCTGCTCATCGGCGCCAGCCGGCATACAGCGTTGACCGAATGGCTGCGCGACAAGATGCCGGCCAACACCTTCGTTTCGTTGCGTCATCTCTTGCGTGACCATTCGACTCGCGGCGTTGAGCCCGGAGCCTTCGACGCCGCCTTCATCGAGCTGCTCGACAACGAGATTGCAGAGATTGATGCGGTTCTCGACCTGCTCACTCCCCTGATGCGCCCCGGCGGCAAGATCACCGTTGTCGCCTTCAACAACCGATGGTTTGGTGACCCGGAACATTTCGGCCGGGTTTTTGCCACCTGCCTTGGTTCACTCATCGCCAGTCGAGCGCAGGTGAGCGATTTCCAGTTCACCTCCGTGAGCTATCTGCGGTGGTGGATCAACAATTCCGGCGTCGACACGGCCTCGGCGATTTACGGCGGCAAGCTGTTCACGATGCCGTTCAATATGGTGCGCGCGGCACTTCTGTTTCCGCTCATGGCGATCAGCAACGTAATCAGCTCGTTTCTGCCCGATCGTGCCGTGGACGGACGCATCGCTTCTAGCGTCCTCATCCGATTTCACGTTGAGCCGTCGATCGCGCGGGAAAACCTCGACCCGGGGGTGAACGCCCGTCGGACAATCC
>DASYXG010000009.1:0-4374 GCA_035935235.1 Allostellaceae bacterium | reverse complement strand
AGCGAAAACTCGTAGAACAGGGCTTCCTGCCCGCTCTGTCGTTCCCCCATCATCGGTCGCACCCCAGTCCCCCAGACCGGATTGAATCACCGCGGCCGTCGCCCGACAACTCCCGACTTTTTCAACACAATTCGCCGATAGTGGACTCTGCCGGGCCCGGGTGACGCGCCGTGAGCCGCCGTTCTGACGCCCTTGGGCGAACGCGTCAAAGCGACCCAAAGCTGGCCTTGATGAACCGCGTCCATGAGCGTGCAGGGCGGGGGCGCAGGGGGCTATTCGGGCAGCCCGATGAGGCGCAGCGCATCGCCGATTGGCTCCCAGATGTCGGCGCGTCCCGAATGCGCGCTGACGAACCGGGTGATCCTAAAATCGGGCTCACATTCGAGCGCTCGCGCCGCGGCGACCTTCGCTTCCGCGATGCGGCCAAGCCGGAACAGCGCAGCCGCCTGCAGCACATGATTGAGGCTGAACCGCGGATTGGCCTGTATCGCCTTGGCGGCGGCTGCTACTGCCCCTGCGAAATCGCCAGCCGCGGAATAGGCCAACACCATGCCGCTATAAGGGAGCGCGATTTCGCGCCCGACCGGCATGAGGCGCAGCGAACGCTCGGCATAGTCGACGGCCTTGGCGCTGTCCCCGGCGTGGGCGAGGATGACCGACCCCATCCACAGCGCCGAAGCCGAAGCTCCGGTAAGGGTCAACGCGCGATCGATCGCCTCCATCGCGGTCTCGTAATCGTGGGCGACCATGCCGATGGCAAATCCGGCCATTGCGAGCGTTCCGGCATCGTCCGCCCCGCCCTCGATCGCCGCCTGTGCGTGATCGAGCGCGGCGATTTTGTCGGCGTCCAGCATGCCGGCGCGCTGATAGCGCACCTCGTGACACCATGACGCGAGGGAATGCGCCGGCGGATATTCGGGATCGAGCGCGAGTGCCTGGCCGAGCAGGGCGAGTGCCTTGTCAGCCTCTCCCGGCATCACGACCATGGCATGCGGCAGCGCGCGAAGGTAGAGATCGTAGGCGTCGAGGCTGTCCGGGCGTTTGCGCCTGGCGCGCTCGATCTCGGCCTGGCGCAGTGAAGGCTCGATTGCGCCGACGACGTTGATGGTGATCTCGTCCTGCACCTCGAAGATGTCGTCGAGCGCGCGGTCGTAGCGCTCGGCCCAGACATGGGTTCCGGTCACGGCCTCGATCAGCTGCGCGGTGACACGCACCCGGTTGCCGGACTTGCGCAGGCTGCCTTCGAGCACATAGCGGACGCCCAATTCGCGTCCTGCCTGCTTCACGTCGATCGCCCGACCCTTGTAGACAAAGCTCGAATTGCGGGCGACGACGTAGAGCCATTTGATCCGCGACAGGCCGGTGATGATGTCCTCGACGATGCCGTCGACGAAATATTCCTGCTCGGGATCGCCGCTCATGTTCTGGAACGGCAATACCGCGATCGACGGCCGGTCGGGCAACGCCGGCAGAGCGGCCGGCGCCATCTGCGCAGTCGGCGCCGCCGGCGACGCTCTCACCGCGCCCTCGATCATTACCCGGAAGACCCGCACCGGCCGCGCAATGTTCTTGACCGCATGGTCGCCGAGGTCGTGGAACCCAACGTCGAGCTTGTCGCGCACCTGGTCGCGTACGACCCGGCTGACGCAGATGCTGCCGGGTTCGGCCAGCGCCTCGAGCCTTGCGGCGACATTGACGCCATCGCCGTAGATGTCGTCATCGTCTATTATGATGTCACCGATATTGATGCCCATGCGCAGGTCGATGCGCCGGTCGGCCGGGGCGACGGCGGCGCGCTCGGCCATCCCGCGCTGGATTTCGACCGCGCAGCGCACCGCGTCGACGACGCTCGGGAACTCGATCAGCACGCCGTCGCCGGTGGTCTTGACGATGCGGCCGCGGTGTTCGGCGATCTTCGGGTGCAGGAAGCTCGCGCGCAGCTCCTTGAGGTCGCGCAGCGTGCCCTCTTCGTCCACGCCCATCAGCCGGCTGTAGCCGGCGATGTCTCCCGCCATGATGGCCGCCAGGCGGCGTTCAACGCGCTCCCCGCTCATCTGGCTCGCTGATCCTGGAAGATCGTGTCGAACGAAGAGTATGACGGAACTCAGCCTGACGCGAGCGACGGTTTTGGGGCGGCCGGCATTGAATGGCCGCTGGCCACCCGACCTCTAAGGCTGTGCGACCCGAGCGCGCCGGCAAGGTCTCTTTGGGGGCATGAGGAGTGGTGCCCATCGTCGCGGCCGAACGCCGGCTATTGCCTGGATAAGGGGACCTTCGACTGACGAGCGAGCGCCGGCCGAGACGCGCCGATTCCGGCCATTCGCGGGGGCTGCAATCGACTTGGGAAATTCGACCCAAGGCAGACCTAGGATGCATAGGCCCAGAATACTTGCCGCCCGGCTGGAGGTCCTAGAACTTCAGGGTCAAGTTGGCATCGAGATAGGTCGTAGTGTGGCCGCCGGCAGTGCGGATCGCTGAGCCGGGCTCGAAAATCCCGAGCTCAAACAAGGTTAATACATGCGAGGTGATCGCCCAGGTCACACGCAGATCCGATTGTCGGCCAATCATCTTGCCCCGCGCCAACACCGTCGTGGCATAATTGTTCTGGCCGTTGCCGCCCGGCCACGGCGCACCGGTATAGATCGCGTCCGACTGCGAATAGCGCCACAGGAACGAGTAGTAGTATTCCACCGTTACGGCTTCGGTCGGTTTGACGCTGATGCGCGGCGCGAAATCGTAAAAATTGGTCGGCGCAAATTCATTGTTCGGCACGTAATACTGAGTGTTCGGGTACATCGGCTGGTAGGTGCTCATCGTGCCACTGGCCTTATCGGCGCCGCCGGAGGCGATATCGGCATGCGCTCCGATGCGCGGCTTCCACGGCACATCGTGGAATGTGTAGCCCGTATCGGTGTTGACCGCGAAGGCGGTGACGGTCAGTCCGGCATAGCTGCCGGTCTGCCAGGCGCCTTGCCAGTCATAATCGATATCGCCGACCGCGCCGTAACCGCGCAATCCGAACGTGTCTCGGTGATCCTGGCTGGTGATGAACCCGGCGCCGGTCGCGGTGACGATCTTGGCGCCGGTCAGAAAAATCGCGTCGTCATAGATCGCCGAGCCTTTGCCGTTGGCGAAGGGCGACGAGCGCCAGCCGCGGCCGACAGGGTTTCATCCGGGCTTCCTTCCACGGGAAGCGCCTCAAAACCGGTCACCGGTTGTCCCGGCACAGTTCGCATGCAGCAGTCCGGGTCAGCAAACCTGCATCAATGGCTGGCGGTGGGTGTGTCAGTGCTTCTCATATGGCTGCAACTACATGACGACCGCATATCGCTGCTGAGCGGACGCTTTCCCGGTCCTCGACCACAGCGACCCGGTATGCAGAACGCTGACGTCAGGAAGGGCTGCCTCGCAAAGCCGCTTTCAACCGGCCGTCTCTACCTGAATGGAGTTCTATGACCGCTCAAGCGAAGTGGCGTCGCCCTTTCGTTCAGCTTGGTCGTTGATCGCGTTGTCTTGGACTGGGCTTGGGCCAAACAGCAAGCCGCGGTATCGGCGAGCCGGTGTCGTATAACCCACTGGAGGGCTGGATTGGAAAGCGGCGCCGAGCTTGTTGGCATTCTCTATTTGAGGAAGGCGCCGATCCTCTGGGTCTCCCGCAACCCCGACGGCTCGGCCCATCTCCAACGAATTCAATGCGCGCTCGGGCCGGCGCAGGAATGGAATTCTCCGGACTTGACACCCGAACAATGGATCGCCGCAAATCCTCACAAGAGCCTGACTGTCGGCCCTGTAGGGCGTGAAAAGCGCGTGCGTGGGCTCTCGTGGGTCCTTTCTACGAGACCTGGCACCGCCAATCAGCTGCTGATGCCGAGCGGTAGTGGGCCGTGCGTGATGCTTGCCACAGTCCGGAAAATGAATGGGGCGTCACAAATGCTGTTTCCGCCGTCACTCCCGCGTTCGGTGGCTTGCCGAGCGTTCCGTGCTGGCAATGGCGAACTCGGCGTTGTACCCAGCGATGTCGCGGCATTTCTCGATGCTTGCCAGGCTGACCACGTTGAGGTGCCCGGCAGGGAGCTGTGGCTCGCCGATCACGAATGAAACCCCGAGACGAAAGAGCCCGCCAGTGCACCCGGATGCTGGTGCGGCTTGTTACCCGTCTCCGGACAGCCGTGGCCCGCCGTCGTTCACAGCGAAAGGGACCTGAACACCACTCGCCAGGAGCTTGCGACACTCGATCTCGACGCGCTGATCGAACCTCGATGGGCGGCTTATGTCAGGATAAACTTCACCCTTGCCCGGGACCGCCGGCTCGCTGAGCCTTTCGCATGACGCCCCCGCTCTGCGCACAAGGTCCGGAGAAATATCAGCTAGATT
>DASYXG010000008.1:0-13458 GCA_035935235.1 Allostellaceae bacterium | reverse complement strand
ACGCCGAACAGCCGCACCCGCGCCGGCCGCTCTGTCAGCACCGATGCTAGGGTATCGGACCGCAGAGCCGTCCCGTTGACGTTATCGAGAAAAAACGACGGCGCCGCTTCGACCAGCTCGGCCGCGATCCGCTTGTCGAGTTCTTTCCGATCGTGCCCGGCGGTAAACGCACGGGGTCGAACGCCGAACGCAATTAGACAAATTGCGCGAACGAGTAAGCCCTTTCCGGTCCCGGCGCCCGACACCTCAGGTGCGACGATCAGCAGCCCGGGAGCGAGCCAGAGGCTTGCGCGGCAGATAGCGGTGAGCAATCCCGCCAAGAAAGCGCTTTCGTCGCGGCCGGGATTTTGATCCAGATCGAGAATGTCGACACCTAACACCGGATCGCGACGCCGAACCGCATCGGCAAATGGAAAAGTCTGGAAGGCAGCGCGGAGCGAACGCAGCGCGGCCTTCGCATCATCGAGTGAAGGACGCTCGGTAAGATGCAGCGGCGGCACCGTGCAGCACCAAAGACCGCTCGCAGCATCGTATCCTTGCTGGCTATGAACGCTACCGTCGGCCGAAAGCAGGGGCGCCACGGCGATGCCGTTCAACGGCCGCAAGTTCCACTCGCCATTCATATCGAGGTACATCTTGGCGACCCGATCAGGCAGCGTTACCGCGACCAAGTCTCCGTTCCTGTCCGGCTTCATGGGTTGGCAAATTCGGTGCGCCTCGATCACGACGTTATTGGCGGTTAATGCCTTAGCGACCATTGATCCTCCAGTCGCTGGCTGCACGATCTTGACCGGCATATCGCGGTCGAACAGCAAGCCGACAGCCGCAAAACGATCGCGCAGCGCGTATGCTGTCGCCGGCAGATCACCGCTTTGCACGATCAATTGCGGTTTGGCGGCCCCGTCAGGCATAGGGGGCATCGGGATCATGGGCGGCGTAGGCGTTGAAGCCGGAGCCACTTCCTTGGCGCTGTTGATGATGCCGCGGATCACCTCTGCGCCATCATCCGGTCCGCGATCGTCACTCGCCGACACGGCCGACCTCATTCAGCCGGCGAGATTGGCCGAGGAGCATGTCGGCGAAGTCGGTACCGGCCTCGGGCGGCATCGCGATTTTGACCCGCCGCTCCTCGCGCTGCCAGCGTGCGGCCGCATGTTGCGCTGCTTTGAGGCCGGCACCGGAGACATCATTATCCGCAAGGATGATCACTTCCTTGACCCTTGGCGGCAGCACCAGCGATTTGAGCCCCGATGTGCTGAGCGCCGCCCAGGCCGGCAGTTCTGTCGCCTGCGCCGCGGCTAAGCTGCTTTCGAGACCTTCTCCGACCATCAACATCTCGGCCGCTGGAGCCAACCGCACCGCGCCACCAGCCGCGGCGCCAAGCATCATCTTCTGTTTGGCGATGTCGGCCTTACCGCATCCATTCGAGCGGAGGTAAGTCCGATGTATCCCCGTCAATTCGCCGGTGACATTCGTGATCGCGGCAATCATTGCCGGCAACCAGTCTTCCGCCTCGTCATTCCAGCAATATGGTTCCCAGCGCAGGGAAGGCGGCACCGGCACGCTGATGCCACGGGTGGCTAGATAAGTGACAACCAGCGTTCCACTGGCGTCACCAGCGCGCTCCCAGATCTGCCGTGCATGCGCCGTTCGCGCGGTGAGATCGCGCGCTTCCTGTTCCCGTCGAAGGGTGGCTGTGGCGGAATCCACCCTGCGATCGGTACGCGCGTTACCGATGAGCAGGCCGCGCCGCCGCAGCTCGCCAAGCACGTCGCGCGCATCACAGCCGGCCCAACAGCGCACGACGAGCGCCTTGTCGCCATCGCAAATTGACAACGAAGGTGAGCGATCCTGGTGCGCCGGGCAGCGACACGACCACCAAGTGCCGTGCCGACGGGCAGCGCCAAGTGCCTGAGCGATGTCGGCGGCCTTCATTGGTCGTCGTCCCAGCGGGGTTCCGCGTCGTCCCAGGACGGTTCATCGTCACAATCTCGTTGGTAGTCGTGGTTACAACGGGCTTCGCTGGCTTCGTCGTCTTCGTCCCAACCGGCGCCATCAGCATGATCGAGACGCGGTTCGTCGTCCGGCAGCGGTAGGGCAGCGACGATCGAGCAGAACCGCCGGCAGTCGTCGAATTCTTCGAACACGAGCAAGACCGGCACACCGCGATTGAGAAAATCATGCAGCGCCAAGTCGTGCTGCAATCGATCGAGATCGTTGGTGGCAATCCAGAAGCCGGAAGGAACGCATTGCGGCGACGAGCCCAACCGTGCGAGGTCGCAGCCCTCGGGCAACAGCGCCCCAACAGTTTGAGACGGTAACCTTGGCGGTTCGACGGCGCGCCGAATAGATCTTATCTGATCGTCACTCAGCCGATCGAAGACGTGGCCGATGTCGACAAACCGGCAGGCGGCCAGCAGCTCGGTGTTCAGGGGCTGCGTTGGTCGCGTCATTGGCCGCCCCTGAGGCCGGGCGGCAGAGTGCGCTCGGTTGGCCGCGCCTCGGCGGCAGCGCGGGAATATTTGGTCGAATTTTTTCTAGATTTTTTTGGCGTATCTTCCCGGGCACCAAACGACTTTCCCGCAGCCGCAGCCAGGGGGGGCCGGGGGGCGGCCTGTTCCGAGCGCAGCGCCGCCGCTGCGCCCGATTTTTCGTGGCAATGGCGGGCGAGGCGCAAACGGCCGGCGCAGTCGGAGCGCACATGTCCGCCTCGGCCGTGTTGGAGTAGGTGCTCGCCGCGACCCAGGCGGCGAGATCGATACGACGGTAGAGAATGCGTCGCCCGAGGCGAACAAATTTCGGTCCGGTGCCGACCAGCCGGTGGCGCTCCATGGTGCGTTCGCTCAATCGGAGCTGCGCGCCAGCCTCGCGACCGGTCAGCAACGCGTCGAGATCGTGATCGTGCATATTATTTCCCGTCATGTCAGAGCGCCGTACGGCGCCAACAGACAGGACGATGTGGCAGATGTCGGGAATGCGCTGGCGTAAACCCGACGCCACGTCAGGGTCAGCGTTCTGCGTCGTGGCGCCGAAGGAAATTCTCTAGTGGTTCTTGGGCCTTAAGGGCTTTCACAGCGGTCCAATATTGCCGTAGCGCGTAAGCCGCGCTTCCTTCCGGTAGGCCGCACCATTGAAATGCGCTATGCACCAGGTCGCCGAAACCAGCGCTGTCACTGCGGCCGGGCTTCGGCGGATCACCCGTCGCCGTGAGCCAGTCCATTGCCAAGTGCATGACCAGATCGCGGTGGTACTCTGTTCGCGGTCGGCCGCCACGGTTGCGGCCGGTGCCCCCGCCCCGTGTCGCGCCCATGATCATTGGCTGTAGCCGACGCGCGGAGCGCCTGCCGGTGCCACGACTTCGACCGACGACGGCGCGTCCACCTTCTCCGCTCACGATCCGAGTCGCGGCGATTAGCATTTTCCGATCGGCGCTGCCGGCCCATTCGCGAAAATTCGTGACGGGTTGTCTAGCCGAGAAGAGGCGCGCAATGACAGTCGGCGCTCGCCGGTCGACGTACTCGACGGCCTGTCTCGGAAGCGCCTGTATCCGTGGGCGTATCACCGCGACGGGCGGGTCCTCACCATGGCTCAGTTCCCAAAGCTGTCGCAGCGCGTCGTGCGCTGATCGAAAGGTGCCGTCCGACGGTGCGGCGACGAAACGAGCAATGGATACCTCGATATCGCAAGTGAGCCGCTCGACGCGATCCGGCGATAGCGACAGCCCCTCTTTGGTGAGGCAATCCCGAAGGCGCGCGCACTGCTCATCGTCGAGGCGGTAGTAGATCGCTTGATCAGGCGCCATGTGCGGAGACGCCGGCAAACAAGGTCATCGGAGCACCTTACTCCGCCGAGACGGCAGGTTCACCACATCCACGCCGGGAACCGGTCTTGGTCTGCGGCTCATCGCTGCGGCAATCTTGGCGCCCACTGCGTCGTTGGCGGCCCGCAGCGGATCGGCCGAAAGGTGCGCGTACCGCGCCGTCGTCGTCGCGTGCTTGTGGCCGAGCAGCGCGCCGATGATCGGCAGGCTCAGCCCGCCGGCCGCGCCGACGCTGGCAAAACTATGACGCAGATCGTGGAGCCGGACGCCGGACAGACCGGCGGCTCTTCTCACCCGCGACCAAACCTTGTCGATCGCTGGTCCCGCGCTGTCGGCCCGCATGGCGAGGATGACCCTGCTGCTATGGGCCACGCGCGGGAGGTTATGAAGTAGCGCGCGGGCCGGTGCGTTCAGATAAACCACCTTAGCGCCGCTCTTGCTGTCGGGCAGCCGCAGGCATTCGCGGTCGAAATCGACGTGATCCCACAGCAAGTTGGTGATTTCGCTCTTGCGGCAACCAGTCAATAGCAGCAGCTTGATCGCCGTGGGTGGGTACGGATTGCCCGAATGCTGCGCCTCGGCGTCGAGTGCTTCAGCCAACTGGGCAAATTCGGCCTCTGACAGGAAGCGCTCGATCTTGCGCACCGGAGCCTTCTTGACGCCGCGCGCCGGATTTTCGGCGCATAGGCAACGCCCGATTGCGAAGGCATAGATTGAACTGACCAGCGCGACGCACTGCGCGGCGGCACCCTTGCCGCCTGTCGCTATGCTGCCGGGTCGCCGCTTCTCGCTGCTTATGCTCGTCCCGGCGGTCTTGCCAGCGGTGATGGCGTTTCGCATCCGCTCGACATCGGCGCGGCCAATGCGGTCGGCGCGAAGCTTGCCGAGCAGTGGCCGGATATGATGTTCGATGCGCCCTCTATCGACCTTGAGGGTCGAGGATTTTTTGTGGCTAGCGCCCTCGGTGAGGTAAAGGTCTATCAGATCGTTAAAGCTTAGGGCCTTCCGATCCTCCTGTCGCGATGCTGCCGGATCGCGGCCCGCAGCGACCTCGGCCAGCGACCGCTTCGCCTCCGCCCTTGCTGTCTCCGCAGTCCACGGCGAACCATGCTTGCCGATCGTCAGCTTGCGCAACCCCGCGCTTCGGCCGGTGCCGACGCGGTATTGCAAGATGTAGCTCTTGCTGCTGCGCCTAACGCGAATTCCGAAGCCCTTTACCTCGGCATCCCACAGCACGGTCTCGGCATCGTATGCCGGCGACAGACTATCGACCGCGCGCTTTGTGATCTTGCCCCGCATGTCATCCTTTCCACCGTCTGGGTATCACCTGGGTATCACCGCAGATCGTACTCGCGAGAGCGTATGTCGGATTTTGGCAGAGCAAATTCAAGCTATTCTGCCTAATCTGGGATGCCCGACGGCGTCTGACAGGCTTTGGCGGCATAAGATACCGGATTTTGATTCCGGCATACAGAGGTTCGAATCCTCCCGCCCCAGCCACTCAGTTTTTCTTAGCGAGGAACGAGCCTAGAAAAACGAGTGCCCCGGCGCAGGCCGGGGGCCATGCATCTCGCGAAGGCCGAGACGGCGTTAAGCGTTTCAACGGGGTAGCGCACCAAGGCACAAGGCCCTTGTACAGGCTCCGCAAGCACGGCCAAAATTAACCTTCTTCATCGGCCGTTCCCCCCCTTTGCGCGGCCGCGCCGCCGTCCCCCTTTTCTGTTTGCAGGTGCAATGGTGCAGGCGTTGATTGGGTCGTTGCTAATTTGCGCCCTGACGGGCTACGCGCTCTCCTTGGTGGTGGCGGCTCTCTTGTCGCAACGGACGAGGGGGCTCTCATTGTTGGGCGCTGTCGCCGGGTTGCTGCTGGCCGCGGGCCCGATTTATCTCGGTGTCGCCTGCGTCATCGACCAAGGCGCCGGCTCGATCATCTTGGCGGCGGGCAGCTTCGCCTTCGGCCTATTTTGTCTGCGCGGCTGGTGGTTTCCTGAGCGTTTTGTCGGAGCGGATTCCGAGGCGACCGCCAAACCCTCGCGCCTCGCCCAGCCAGAGCCGCTCAGCATCGCATATCCCGCGCTGCGCTATCGTATGGCGACCGTGGTTCGCAGCGACCGGCAACTGCAGCAGGCCCGCGATACGCCCTTTGCGGACGCCGCCTGACGAGGCGTTGCCATCGCTCGGCACTCGTTTGACCTGCATCAAGGCGCCGGCACGAACCTCCTCCTAGTCTCATCCGGACTTCGTGGAGACAACGATGGCTAATTGGACCGAGGCGACCGCATTGCAGGTCTTGATCAGCGACGACGACACGCATGACGGTCGGCCCCTTTACGAGGCGATTGTCCAGGCGGCGCGGGAAGCCCATCTCGCTGGCGCGAAGGTGACGCGCGGCGTTACCGGATTTGGCAGATCGGGCCATATCCACGAGACGTGGCGCGGGTTCTCGTATGACCTTCCGGTCGTTGTGGAAATCATCGATACGGACGCGAAGATCGAGGCGTTTCTGCCAACGGTGGAGCGCCTGCGCAGCGGCGCCTTGGTCACCCGGCATCGCGTTCAGGTCCTCGAGGCGCCCTCGATGCAGGCTGGGCCGACGCCGGTGGGCTAGCCAAGCAAGCCCGCCACCACCGATCACGCGATTATCGCCGACAACGCGACACCGGAACGATTTCGCCGGCACGTTGTTTCTCTTGCACGACCGGCTGGCCGCGGCGGGTTTTGCTCAATGAGATCCGTGCTTCAGCGGACGGCGGCCGGCACGATCGCAGTGTTGTTATCGATCGCGCGTTGATTGGCGAATCACCAAGGAGAAGATCAATGTCCAAGTATGTGCGATTGCTCGGCGCGGCCGCGACTATCGGGCTGCTGGCGAGCTTGCCGGCGATGGCGCAGCCGATGCGCTACAGTTACGAAACGCCGGAGCAGAACGTTATCCGGAGCGCCCAATACGACCAGCTGCTCGAGACGAACATGGGGTTCCGCCACTATCGGATGCGCAAGGAATGCAATCCGATCGATTTCGTGCAGCCGCTGCGCCAAGACTGCTTCGCCTCGTTCGACCAGTACGAGCCGGTCGCAGCCGGCTATTAGCGGCCCGTTGTTGATGCCCTCGCCCCGCGCCTGATCCTCAGGCGCGGCGGCGGGCGGCGATCAGTGGTGCGACGAATTCAGCGAGATCGCCGCCGGTGAACAAATAGCCGGCGATGCCAGCCGCTGTCGCCGCGGCGACATCGCTGTCCCGGTCGCCGATCAACAGACTGGTCTCGCGCTCGACCGGCCAGCAGCGCATCAGGTCAAGCAGCATGCCCGGCTGCGGCTTGCGCCAGTCGCTGTCCCGGCAATACTCTGGGTTGGTCGCCTCGGGGTGATAAGGGCAGTAGCGGATATCGTTGATCCGCGCGCCGGCGTCGCGCAATCCCGCGACGAGATGATCATGGATGCGATGCATCTCCGTCTCGGTGTAAAGGCCGCGGCCGATCCCCGACTGATTGGTGACGATAAAGACGTAGAACCCAGCCTCGTTGAAGGCCCGAACCGCTTCACGCGCGCCGTCGATCCAGCGAAAGCGCTCGACCGAACTGACGAACCCGTCGTCGTGGTTGAGCACGCCGTCGCGGTCGAGAAACGCCGCCGGGCGCAAGATGCGGGCTGAACCGGTCATCGCTTGCGTCAGATATGCAGTCCGCGGCCCAGCGCCAAGAGTGCCGCCTCGCCGAGCGACTCGCTCAGGGTCGGGTGGACATGGATCGTGCCGGCAATGTCCTCGAGCACCGCGCCCATCGCCAGCGCATGGGCGAACTCGCCGGCCAGCTCGGCGATGCCGCGCCCGACCGCCTGGATGCCGAGGACGCGCTGATCGACCTTGCGGGCGACGATGCGGAAAAACCCGCCATCCTCGCCGGCTTCGAGGGTCATGGCGCGGCCGCTGGCCGACAGCGGAAACTGCCCGGTGACGATATCCTCGCCCGCCGCTTTCGCCTCGTCGGGGGACAGGCCGGCAACGACGATCTCCGGCTCGGTAAAGCAGATCGCCGCGACCGAGGCCGGGTCGAAGCGGCGGCGGCGCCCGGCGATGATCTCGGCCACCATCGCCCCTTGCGCCGAGGCCTTGTGCGCCAGCATCGGTTCGCCAGCAAGGTCACCGATCGCCCAGACGTCGCGCATCGCGGTGCGGCACTGGTTGTCGATCTTGATAAAGGGGCCGTCCCTATCGACGCCCATATTCTCGAGGCCCCAGCCCTCGGTGCGCGGCCGGCGGCCGACCGTAACCAGGATCTTGTCGGCGGCGAGCGCGAGTGTTTCACCCTTGGCGGTCTCCACCG
Source organism: Allostellaceae bacterium (assembly GCA_035935235.1). GTDB lineage: Bacteria > Pseudomonadota > Alphaproteobacteria > ATCC43930 > CGMCC-115725 > DATARH01. Next base: position 5,316 of record DASYXG010000008.1, on the reverse strand, counting down.
CGAGCCGACCCTCGCTATCGAGACCGGCGACCTTGGCGCCCAGATGCAAGGTCACCTTGTTGCGCTCGAGCCAGCGCCGCACCGGGCGGGTCAGCCCCATGTCGTAGCGCGGCAGGATGCGGTCCGCCATCTCGACGACGCTGACCGCGGCGCCGAGTTTGCGGAAGGCGGTGCCAAGTTCCAGCCCGACATAGCCGGCGCCGATAACCGCGAGATGCTTCGGCAATGTCGTTATATTCAACGCCTCGGTTGATGATATGACAGAGCCGCCGAACGGAAGCGTCGGCAGCGGCGCCGCTTCCGAGCCTGCCGAGAGGATCACATGCTCCGCGGTCAGGGTGACCGGGCCTTTCTTGGTCTCGACCGTGCAGGTCTTCGCATCGCTGAAAGTAGCCCAGCCCTCGATCACCGGCACTTTGGCACGGGCGAGCAGCCCGGCGACGCCGCTGTTGAGGCGGTCGACGATGCCGTCCTTCCAGGCGATGGTTTTGTTCAGGCCGAGCTTTGGATGAGCGGCGATGCCGAGCGCGGCGCCATCACCGGCCTCGGCATAGCGGCCGGCGGCATGAATTAGCGCCTTCGAGGGGATGCAGCCGCGGATCAGGCAGGTGCCGCCGAGGCGATCGCCTTCGACCAAGACCGTGTCGAGGCCCAGCTGCGCCGCGCGCAGCGCCGCGACATAGCCGCCGAACCCGCCGCCCAATACCAGTACCTTGGTGTGGCGCGCCTCAGCCATATCAGTCGAGAAACAAGGTCGCGGGCTGTTCGAGATAGCCCTTGATCTTGGCGATGAACGAGGCCGCTTCCCAGCCATCGACGATGCGATGATCGAACGACGACGAGATGTTCATCACCTTGCGAACGACAATTTGGCCGGCCTTCACCACAGGACGCTCAACGATCCGGTTGACTCCGATGATCGCGACTTCGGGGTGGTTGATCACCGGGGTCGCCATCAGCCCGCCGAGAGGGCCGAGACTGGTGATGGTGATCGTCGAGCCGGTCAGCTCTTCTCGCGTGGCTTTGCCGGTGCGGGCAGCCTCCGATAGGCGCTGGATTTCGGCAGCGGCCTGCCACAGATCGAGCGCCTCGGCGTGATGCACGACCGGCACCATCAGCCCGCCCGGAGTCTGGGTCGCGACGCCGATATGGGCGGCGTTGTGCCGGTGCAGCACCCCGGCCTCGTCGTCGTAGCGCGCGTTTACCTGGGGATGATCAACAATCGAGTTGACGATTGCGCGAATCAGCAACGGCAGCAGGGTCAGATGGCCACGCTCGGCGCGGGTTTGGTTGAGGTGCGCGCGCAATTCTTCGAGCGCGGTGACGTCGATTTCCTCGACATAGGCGAAATGCGGAATATGCCGCCACGCCTCCTGTAGATGCTCGGCGATCGCGCGGCGCAGGCCGATGACCGGGATGTCCTCGACCCCGTCGCGCCGGGCCAGCGCGGGAGCGCGCACGGTTTGCTGGCTGCCGGCCGACGCGGCATAGGCGGCGATGTCTTCATGCGTAACCCGCCCGCCCGGGCCGGTGCCGGGCACAAATTGTAGGTCGATGCCGAGATCCCAGGCTTGCTGACGCACCGCCGGCGAGGCGAGCGGCCTGTGTCCGGAGAGGCCGGAGGGGCGCGGCGCACGCGGACCCTCACCCGCCTCGCCTCGCGCTTTCGCTTGAGTCTCGCCACCCTCTCCCGCGCCGCGGGAGAGGGGTTTTTGCACCGGTGCGATGCGGCCATTCTTACCCTCGCCCGCTTGCGGGAGAGGGGGAACCGTCGGCGCAGCCGACGGTGGGTGAGGGCTGGCGGCCGGGGTGGATCGCGGCGCCCCTGGCTCCGCTACGGGCGCGGCGCCCGCAACCTCCAGCACCACCAGATCGGAGCCGACCGGCAGCTTCTCGCCGGGCTTGCCGTTGAGCGCGACGATCTTGCCGCCGACCGGGCTGGGGATTTCGACCGTCGCCTTGTCGGTCATCACCTCGGCGAGCGGGTCTTCCTCGGTGACGATGTCGCCCACTTTGACCAGCCACGAGACGATCTCGGCCTCGGTGGTGCCCTCGCCGATATCGGGCATTTTGACGATGCGCTGGGCCATCAGGGGGTCTGGCGCTCCAGCGCGCGGCGGATGCCGTCGGCGACGCGCTGGGGCCCGGGGAAATAGGCCCATTCCAGCGCGTGCGGATAGGGCGTGTCGAACCCGGTCACCCGCTGGATCGGCGCTTCCAGATGGTAGAAGCAATTCTCCTGCACCTGGGCCGCGAGCTCGGCGCCATAGCCGCAGGTGCGCGTCGCCTCGTGGGCGATGACGCAGCGCCCGGTTTTCTTCACCGAGGCGACGATAGTGTCGAGGTCGAGCGGCAACAGGGTGCGCAAATCGATCACCTCGGCGTCGGCGCTGGCCTCCTCGGCGGCGGCGAGCGCGACATGCACCATGGTGCCGTAGGCGAGTACGGTCACCTCGCTGCCCGGCCGGACGACCGCCGCCTGGCCCAGCGGCACGGTGTAGTAGCCCTCGGGCACCTCGCTTGCCTTGTGCCCCGACCACGACACCGCCGGCCGGTCCGGATGGCCGTCGAACGGGCCGTTGTAGAGCCGCTTCGGCTCGAAAAACACCACCGGGTCGTCATCCTCGACCGCAGAGATCAGGAGGCCCTTGGCGTCGTAGGGGTTGGACGGCATCACCGTCTTCAGCCCGCAGACATGGGCGAAAATCGCCTCGACGCTTTGGCTGTGGGTCTGGCCGCCAAAAATGCCGCCGCCGCACGGCGCGCGCACGGTGATCGGCGCGGCGAACTCGCCGGCAGAGCGATAGCGGATGCGCGCCGCTTCGGAGATCAGCTGGTCGGTCGCCGGGTAGATGTAGTCGGCGAATTGGATTTCGACGATGGGCCTGAGGCCGTAGGCGCCCATGCCGACCGCAGCCGCGAGCATGCCGCCCTCGGCGATCGGCGCGTCGAAAATGCGCTGGTCGCCGTGCTTTTTCTGCAGGCCCTCGGTGACGCGGAAGACGCCGCCATAGAACCCGACATCCTCGCCGAAGATCAGCACGGTGGGGTCGCGCGACAGCATCACGTCCATTGCCGAGTTGAGCGCCTGGACCATCGACATCGTCGGCATCGCTATACCCCCAGCTCTTGGCGCTGGCGGCGCAGATGCGGCGGCATCTCCTTGTAGACATCCTCGAACATGGTCTTGGTGCTGAAATGCGGGCCGGAATCGAGCGTGCCGTATTTCTGCGCTTCGCGGTCGGTCTCGCGCACGACATCGACGAGCTCGGCCTCGGCCTGCTTGTGCCGCTCCTCCGACCATTCGCCGAGATGGATGAGATGGCCCTTGAGGCGCTCGACCGGGTCGCCCAGCGGCCAGGTGCGGGGCTCGTCCTCGGGGCGGTAGCGGGTCGGGTCGTCGCTGGTCGAATGCGAGCCGGCGCGGTAGGTGAAATGCTCGATCAGGGTCGCGCCGTGATTGGCCCGCGCCCGATCGGCGGCCCATTGCGTCGCGGCGTAGACCGCGAGGAAATCGTTGCCGTCGACCCGCAAGCAGGCGAGGCCGAAGCCGATCGCCCGCGCCGCGAAGGTCGCCTCGTCGCCGCCGGCGACTTCCTGGTGGGACGAGATCGCCCACTGATTGTTGACGACGTTGAGCACCACCGGCGCGCGGTAGACCGCGGCGAAGGTCAGCGCGTGATGGAAATCGGGCTCGGCGGTGGCGCCCTCGCCGATCCAGCCGGCGGCGATCCGCGTGTCGCCCTTATAGGCCGACGCCATCGCCCAGCCGACCGCCTGGGGCAATTGCGTCCCGAGATTGCCCGACAGGCTGTAATACGAATACGCGCGCGACGAATACAGCACCGGCAATTGCCGGCCCTTCAGCGGGTCGTGCGAATTCGAATAGCACTGGCACGTCATGTCGAGGATCGGATAGCCGCGCGCGATCAACAGCCCCTGCTGGCGATAGGTCGGGAACAGCATGTCGTCGGGCCGCAGCGCCATCGCCTGGGCGACGCCGATCGCCTCCTCGCCGGTGCACTTCATATAGAAACTGGTTTTGCCGGTGCGCTGCGCCCGGTGCATGCGATCGTCATAGGCGCGGGTCAGCATCATCGCGCGCAAGCCCCGGCGCAGCGTCTCGGGGTCGAGCTTGGGATCCCACTCGCCCACCGCCTCGGCATCCCTGCCATCGCCGTCGTCGAGCACGCGGATCAGCGCTGTCGCCAGCGGATGCGTCTCGACCGAGGGGCAATCGATCGCCGGGCGCGGGAACCCGCCCGCCGGAGGCAGGCGGAAATAGCTGAAATCGGGCCGCTGCCCGGGCATCTCGCGATGCGGCGGGATGTGGAGATGCAAGGGCTCGGTCTTCGGGTAAGTCGGCGTGGGCGGGATATCGTTCATGGGCACCGCGCTGGGTCGCTGTGAAGCGTTACTGGGGGCCTCTACTCGCGCGCGACTATACACCCACCCAGCGACGATGGTGCCGTCGCAACGGCGCTGCGCCGCCGATCTCGAAACTTTGCAATCTCCGAAAACTCTTCGCCGGGAAGCAGGTTCAAAACTGCCTAGGTCGGGCTGAAAAATGAAATCGATATTCGTCACATCCCCCGTCTCAGCCGCGCCATCCCGGCGAGCCAGCGGTCGTAATCGGCCGCCTTGCGCTGCATATAGGTGGTCACTTCCGGGTGCGGCAAGATCAGGAAGCACTCGGCGTCGAGCCCGGCGACGACGGCGTCGGCGACTTGCGCCGGGGTCAAGACCCCGTCGCGGTCGGGGACGCCGCGGGTGATGCCGCGCAACAGCGGCGTGTCGACCCCTTGCGGGCACAGCACCGAGACCTTGATGCCGCGATCTCGCCCGTTGATCGCCAGGTTCTCGGCAAAGCCGAGCGCGGCGTGCTTGGTCGCCGAATAGGGGCCGCTGCCGATCTGCGACAGGAGGCCCGCCGCCGACACGGTGTTGAGAAAATACCCGCCTCCGCGCGCGCTCATCCGCGGCACGAGATGCCGTGCGGCATAGACATGCGCCATGACATTGACCGCCCAGCTCCGCTCCCAGCCGTCGTTGGCGGCGCTCGCCGGGTTGTCCCAATCGGGGTCGAGCACGGCGATCCCGGCATTCGAGCAGAATAGATCGATCGGGCCGTGGCGCGCCTCGGTATCGTCGATCAGCCGGACGATGTCGTCTTCGCGGCTGACGTCGCACGGCACGATGCTCGGGCCGGGCTTGATGTCGGCGCCGATCACCGCCTTGGCGCCCTCCTGGGCGAAGCGTGCGCACAGCGCCGCGCCGATCCCCTGCGCCGCGCCGGTGACCACGACCACTTTGTCG
>DASYXG010000007.1:0-14126 GCA_035935235.1 Allostellaceae bacterium | reverse complement strand
AGGGGAAAAACGGTGAGAACAAGAAGACCGGCAGCCCAGGGCAATAAGCCCAAGATCGCACCATAAAGCGGAAAGCTAACATAGACCAAAACAAACGACCAAATAAGAAGGGGAGTGATCTTCCAATAAATTAATTTTCTTTTTCGAATTCCATAAAAAATGACTCCAAAATGCAGAAAATAGATGAAATAGGCGGCCTCACCGATCCAATCCGGAAAGATTCGTATGATGTTAGGTGATGTTTTAACGGCACAAACGCGAATAACACGGCAGCAAGCGACGAAAGCGCCAGGGCTCCGATCCAATAGCTCAACCGTTTCATACGCCGTTCCAGCTCAAGCTCGCGCAGTTGTCGCGACGCTTCGCCGTCCGACCCAATGGGAGTTCCGTACGAAGGGTGCCTACTCCGCGGCATCCTTGGCGTCGCCGAAGACGTTATAGCTCTGCTGCTGATAGCGGATCATGTAGTCGGTGTAATAGGTCGTCGCGTATTTGGGCGGGTTGTCGGGGCCGACGCAGGTCGGCACCGCGGCGATCGGCCAATCGATAGCGGCGTCGCAGAAGAAAGCGAGGGCGTAGCGCTCGCCACCCGAGCGATTAACCGCGCGGTGCGGGGTGGCGAGGAAGCGGTCGTTGGTCCAGCGCAGCAGCAGCTGACCACCATTCACCATGAAAGCGTCGGGGTTGGCGGGCGGCTCGATCCATCTACCGCCTTGCGTGCGGATCGAGAGGCCGGGCACCTCATTGGGCGCGAGCAGGGTCAGGAAACTGGTGTCGGTGTGCGGGGCGATGCCGAACTCGTCGTCGGGCGCGTCGGGCTGAAGCGGGTAGTGGGTCATGCGCAGCTTGTATTGCGGCTCGGCGAACGGGGCGTCGAAATACTCGGCCGGCAGTTCAAAGGCACGGGCGTAAAGTGGCACAAGCTTCTGGACCAAGCGCTCCATTGCATCGCAATAGGCGGTGACGGTGTCGCGGAAGCCAGGCAGGTCAGGCGGCCATTGGTTGGCGCTGCGAAAGCGGCGGCCGGAGACGACGTCCGGGTGGTCGGGCGCGAGATCGCGGGCGACGAACAGCGCCTCGTTGAGATTGGCCTTGGTCACGGTGGCGACGGTCGAGGTGCGCAGCGTATCGCCCTTGAGCGGCAAGTAGCCGACATTATGCTTGTCGAGCTTGATCGCGAGCTTCCGGTCGAGCGGTTGGGCGTGGAACCGCGCTGCCTGGCGGAAGGTTTCGCGGGTCAGCTCCGGCGGCACGCCGTGGCCGGTGACAAAATAGAAACCGATCTCGGTCAGCGCGACGCGAAGCTGTTCGGCGGCGCGGTCGAGCGCGCCGGGAGCGCCGGCGAGATAGGACGCTAGATCGACGACCGGGATGGGGTTGCGGTCGGCCATCGCTAGCCTGCAGGGGCCGAGGCGAACAGTTTGAGGTCGGCGACGAGTCCGTCGTCGCGCTCGACGGCGTAATCGTGCTGGCCGGTGAGGTTCTTCTCCTTGACCAGCAAGGTCTTCGGGTCGGCGGTGGCGAAGATGCGCAAATTGCGATCGACGCCGTTCAGCTCAGCGAGCTTGTCGGTGAGCGGGGCCGGCTTCATGCGTTCGCTGGCGTCGATCAGCTCGATGAGCCCGGCTTCGGTGATCCCGGCCTGTTGCAATTTCGCTTGGTATGCGGCGCGGGCGGCGGCCTTCTGTTGTGCCGCAGCCGCGGCGGCCTTCTGCTGCTCGGCTGTTTTGCGGCGGTAGTCGTCGTATTGCGCCTGGGTGCGCTGAAGCAACGTCGCGACCGGGACCTCACGGGTGTCAACCCAAAGCTTGGCGCGGGTCCAGGTCTTCGCCATCCAGGCGCGGCGCGGCGGGTCGGTGACCTCGCGCATCCGGTCGGCGCGCACCAGCTCGGCCCAGTGGACATGCTCACGGTCGCCGGTCAGCTCGGGCAATTGCAACGCTGAGGCGGCGCTGACCGGAGCGCGGACGATCGCCTTCGTGTCGACCGCGTAACGCTGCTTCATCAGCGCGAACTGGCGGCGGTATTCGTCCTCCCACTCGTCGCTTTCCTCGCTCGGCATCACGTCGAACTTCTGCTGCAGCGCGCGCGTCGTCGCCTCGATGGCCGCTTCCTTCAATTGGTTGAGGTCCATGCTGGCTCCCTTGATGATCGGCGAGCTTACGTCAGCCCCTCAATCGCGGCGAGGTCGGGGATTTCGATGAGCCGTTTGCCGAGGCGCAGCTTGCCGGCGCCCTGCCATATCTGAAGCTGTTTGTTGACGCTCTCACGGGTCGCGCCGACCATCCCGGCCAATTCCTGCTGCGAGAGGCGCAGCACCGTGCCATGACCCGGCCTGACCGACCCGCCGGCGAGGCGCACCAGCGCCTTTGCCATGCGGTCCTCGAGTCGGCCGAACATCGCCTCGGCGACCTGGCGATCAGTCAGCCGCAGGCGCTGACACAACAGCTTCAGGAAGAGGATGCACAGGTCGGCGCGGCGCTCGAGGAAGGGCACGAAATCGCGATGGTCGAGCACCAGCAGATAGGTGTCGGAAATCGCAGTGGCGTCGGCGGTGCGGTCCTGCCCGTCGAGTACGGCGATCTCGCCGAATACCTCGCCCGGATTGAGGATGGCGAGGACTATGTCGCGGCCGGTGGGCGAGGGCGCGCTGATCCGCACGCTGCCGGCGAGAATTGCCATCATGCTGCGGCCGGGCGAGCCTTTGGCGAAGACCTCGCGTCCCGCCGGGAAATGCTCGACCCGCGCATGCGACAGGAGCGCGTCGAGGTCGTCGGGCGGCAACTTGCCGAAGAGGGCATGGCCCTCGAACAGTCGGCGCTTTTCGATTGCAGTCGGGGCCTGCATCCGCCGTCCTACGCGATTGGAGCAGGCCCCGTTTTAGCGCCTTCCGGCGAATGGCGGAAGCGCGGCTCTAGCAGGCGTCGTCGGAATGGCGATGGGTCACCGCGTCAATGATACGACACGGCAGACTGAAAATCGCCGTTCCGAGGTGAAGATGCTGACGCTCGCTGGGCAGCGGGCGTTCGGCTATCGCCGTCTCGGCTATCGCCGTCTCGACGAAACGCCGCTCGTCGGCGATCTCGATCCAGCCGGTCATGGTGTCGTAGGTCATCGTAGTCGTCCCAGAAACCAAATCGCTTGATGTCGTAGATGGGACCGACCGGCCTCAATCAATGTGACCGATGTCACACAGGGTGAATTTTTTCTGAAGATCTGCCGCGCTGCGTCAACCAAACGCCGGCGCGACCTCGGCCATGAAGCGGGCCATCTCGTCCTTGACCTGAGTGTGCGGCTTCAACCCGACGGTGACATAGAGGATCACCTCGGCGACTCCGGCGGCCTCGACCTTCTTCAGGCTGTCGACGATCTGACCCGGCGAGCCGAGCAGCACCGAATTGTCGCTCAGGTCTTGCGGACGAACCTTATGCAGCCGGTCGACGATCTCGACAAAATAACGGTAGCTCGGCGGCGCGGTGGCGAGGTCGCTGGGGAAGGCAGCGATGGCGCATTCCTTGTAATAGCGGATCTGCCGGGCGCGGGCCGCCTCTTCGGCAGCGGGCGTATCGGCGAAATGGAGGAAATAGCTGCACATCAGCCGACCTGGCTGGTTGCCGTGACGGATGCACGCTTCGTCGTAAACCTCGCGAACCTGCTTGAGGCCGCCAAACGTCATCGCCGCGGCAAACGGCGCGACAATGAGGTTGAGGCCGAGGCGGGCGGCGAGCTCGATCGACGGCTTTGAGAACGAGGCGACATAGGAGGGGATAGGGCGCTGGACCGGTTGCGGCGTGATCGACACGTCGTCGAAACTGTAGTGGCGGCCGCGATGAGTCAGCGGCTCGGGGCTGGCCCATAGCCGTTGGACGATCTCGAACCCCTCTTCGAATATCGCCTGGTTGTCGTCGAACGAGGCGCCGAGCGGCCCGTATTCGCGGCGGTCGTAGCCGCGCCCCGCGGCGAAATCGACCCGCCCGCCCGACAACATGTCGAGCGTCGCCCATTGCTCGGCGACGCGGATCGGGTGGTGCAGCGGCAGCACTGTCACGGCTGGAGCGAGGCGAAGCTTCTCGGTGAGCGCCGCAACCTGCGCCAGCACGAGATCGGGGCAGGAGAGCACACCCAAGGTCGAGAAATGGTGCTCGCCGATCCACGCCGAATGCAGCCCGACCTCCTCGGCATAGACCGCCTCGTCGAGGATGTCGGTGATAAGTTCATTCGCGGTTCGGGGGTTGTTGTCGTAGTGGTTGTCGCTCAGCGTGAAATAGCCGAATTGCACCTTTCCCTCCTGTAGACCTAAAACACCGCGCCTAGTGCCTGGGCGGGGTGACGCCGTCCGCAGCGCAACTCGCCCCAAGACGCCTTAGATTCGCCCGCATGGGCGAGCCGGCGGCGAGTATCCTCCGCTCCAGGCAATTCCGGGCTTGGAAAAGTTTCGGGCGAGACGCGGAGAGGCCCGTGCGGAAAAAACCTTCAAAAAGAGCCCCGTACGAACGCCTCTTTAAATTGCACCTGCCGCGTTTTAAACCGGCGTTTTAGAGTATCTAAAAGATTGGCCGCCGGTCCCTCAAAATCTTGGCTAGCGTTCCTGCAGGCTCACGCGCATTTGGGGGAATGCCATGACCGATACTCGTCTTATCGACGACGGTCTGCAAACCGAAGATCCGCTCCTCATTCTCCTACGCAATAAGGACTACAAGCTCCTTATGCACCTCATTGGTAGGGACTACCGGCAACAATTCCGCACAGAGCAATCCGGTGAAGCATTCGAAGACTGCGTTGATTGGCTTGCTCAGAATGCCGGTGATTTGGAAAACGCTAAAGAAGTGCTCTTGCAGCTTTTTGCCAGATTTTACCGCCGGCTCCCAGCACCAGTGAGAGACAATCTAGCCTACCTAGCCGAAGAGATCGGCTATTCCCCTTCGCGCTCTAACCTCCCCCAACTCAAAGAGCGCTCTAGAGAGGGGGTTGCTGCCGCAAAGACGGCCTTCAATGTGATGGTAAAGCAGGTTCGAGATTACGTGGCCGAGATGCGACCCCGAGGACGCCACCGTTACCCGGTCGGCGGCGCCGATCGATCCGGCGGCGGCCAGGTGACGCAGCTTGGCCGCGTCGGCCGACGACAGCTGCGCCGAGCCGGGCGCGAAATGCAGGTCGACGCGGGTCGTCGCGCTGTCAGTCGTGAGGTTCCGGGGCGCCACGGCATCGGTATAGCTCGTCACCGGTGCGCACGCGCCGAGCAGCAGCGTCGCAGCCAGGCCAACGGCGAGGGGAGTGCGGTTGATGGTCATGTCAGCCTCCCCTGTCACTGATTGAGCCGAAATCCTGCTTGCCCGATGAGCCCAATTCCCCCGGCGGGGATCGGTCCTCTGGCCGGCGCCGGCAGTGTCTGGCGGTAGGTGTCGCTGGTGGCCAGCCGTTGCGCGTCGTGCGGCAAGATGAAGCCGTCGGTCGGGGTCGACAGCGCGACATTGCTGGGTTTGACCAGATAGGGCGTGACGACGATCACCAGCTCGCTCTCGTTGTGCGTGAACAAGTTCGAGCGGAACAATTGGCCGATGACCGGGATGTCGCCGAGCCACGGGATCTTCGACAGATCCTGTTCGGTGGTATTTTGCAGCAAGCCGGCCAGCGCGAAGCTCTGACCGCTGGCGAGTTCGACCGTGGTGTCGGCGCGGCGCACGGTCAGGGCCGGGATCGTCACCGTCGCTGTCGGGCTAAGCGGCACCGACACCGCGCCGGTGGTGGTCAGCTGGCTGACCTCGGGGCGGACCCGCAGACTGATGTGATCGGCGTCGATGATCGTTGGGACAAAATCGAGTGACACGCCGAATTGCTTGAATTCGATGGTGATTGTCGGGGTGCCGGTGGTGCCGGTGGAGGCGGCCACCGGGACCGGGAACTCGCCGCCGGCAAGGAAGCTCGCCGTCTGGCCGGAGGTCGCGGTGAGGTTGGGTTCCGCCAGGGTGGTGATCAGCCCCTCTTGCGCCAGCGCGTCGAGGGTGGCCTGTATCGAGCCAACACCGGGAACCGCGAACCCGTACTGGAAGAGGTTTTGGTTGGTAATGGCTTGGTTGGTAAACGGGTTCTGCGTCGCGAAGTTGAATACCGAATGGTCGAGGCGGCCGTTGCTCCACGAGCCGCTCCAGTTGAACCCCAGGGCCTTGAGCGCGGTACGGTTCACTTCGGCGATCTTGACCCGCAGATTGACCTGGTTGGGCGTATTGACCGAGAGCTGGTTGAGGATTTGCGCATCCTTGACGTTCGTGCCGGCGATCGAGGCGGCGAGCGCACGCGCTTTTTCGGCGCGGGCCGCGGTCGTGACATTGCCGCTGAGCACCAAATCCTTATCGACCGAGGTGACCCCGATGTTTTCACCGGGCATCAGCGCTTGCAGCGATTGGCGCACCCGTGTGATGTCGTGATCGACGCGCACCGCTGCGTTGAGCAGCACGCCACCCTGATCATCCACAGCGTAGACGACGGTCTCTCCCGGTTGTTTCGCGCTCAGCCAAATCAGCGCCGGCGATTTGACGGCGACGTCGGCGATATCGGGATTGGCGATAAAAACGGTTGCCGCCGGTTTGCTCAATCGGACCAGGGTGCCTTTACCCGCCTCGAGCACGATGGGTTTGCCGTTGGGTGGCACCAAGCTGACATTGTTGACCTGTTCGGTGTGTCCCGTCGCGACCCAGAGAAAGGTAAATACGATTGTCAGACTTATCCGCAGGCGTGACATTGAATTCCCCCGTATCGCCACCCTCGACCGCAGTAATTTGGCCAAGCCAAAGGGCAACAAACTAACTACTCCTTCGTTACCTTAGGTCGTATACAGGTTAATTTGTATTAAGAAAGAGTTAACGCTAGACGAACGCGGCATATAGTCAGTGACTATTATGCCTTGGCATCCAACAACGCCGGCGCGGGGGAAGGGCCGATTTCCGACCAATCTTACTATTAGTCTACAACGAACCGCCTCAAACGAGCCAAACCCCCCCTCTCTGCATGAGACGGGGATCCTCGTCCCTAAATCGCGACAAATCGGCAATAGCAACGCTTCACAGAACATGGAGGCTCGAACTGCATCGCCGTTGCCCTCGGATACCGCCTCGCGCCCGGCCATGGTAGGGTAGAATGCGAGGGCGGCAATCGGCAGTGACCCAAGCGGAGGATCGCAGTGGAACTCAATGCCGATTTCTCCCAGCGTGCGGTAGTGCACGCTGCGCGTCGTGCATGAGTGCCGTCACCCATCGCGGGAGTCGAGCGGCGCATGCTCGACCGCATTGGCGACGAGGTGGCGCGCGCTACCTCGATCGTCCGCTATGCGCCGCGAAGCCGATTTTCCCCGCACACCCATGGAGGCGGCGAGGAATTCCTTGTCCTCAAAGGCACGTTTCAAGACGAGCATGGCGACTACCCCACAGGTTCGTATGTCCGCAACCCGCCGACGTCGTACCATCGGCCGGGTTCGGAGCCAGGTTGCGTGCTCTTCGTGAAACTGTGGCAGTTCGACCTCGCCGACCGTACCCCCGTGCGGATCGACGCCGCGAGCAGCGCTTATGCGGCCGCGCCGGCGCGGCCGGGGGTCGAACTGATGCCATTGTTCCACGACGATGATGAAGATGTGCGGCTCGAGTGCTGGGCGTCGGGCGCTGAAATCGCACTTCCCCTTGCGGGCGGCGGCGAATTCCTGGTGCTCGACGGTGATTTTGATGAGGGCGGTGAGCGCTTCGAGCCGCAATCCTGGCTGCGGCTGCCCTGCGCCGGCGCGTTGCGGGCGACCGCCGGCCCGGCGGGATGCATCGTCTGGGTGAAGACCGGACATCTCCGCCGCGTTAGGAACCTGCGATCGCCTTAGTCCGGCATTTCGCGTTCGCTCGACGAAGTATTGCATAGAGCGCGGCCTGGAACGGCAGGCGGAATACCGCGTTCGCCGGGTTAATCCCGCGCAAGTTGGAGGCGTTAAATGCCGTTCGACGGATTGGAGTCGCCGTTCAATTATCTTGCCAAGTTCGACCAGGTTATCGACCTCATTGGGGCGCCCGGTGGGTGGTCGAAAGGTGCGTACAGAACTCCGGAGGGACGCTACTGTCTGAAAGAAGCGCTCAACATCGCTGGCGTTGCGGAGATATTCGAACCGATCATATTGCAAGCGGCCGCGGAAGCGGCCGACAGGGAGTTTTGCTCCATCGAATCGTTCAATGACCGCCTGGAAACAACGCACGAGGATGACATCCTCGTGCTGCGGCGAGTACGGGAAGATATCGTCGCCGGCCGGATCACCTTGCCGGCGTCCGTCACGCCGGGGCGCGCCTTCGCGTGGGCGCCTAGGACCGGTACCACCGCCGAGTCCCGATTGTTGGGGTTGTGGCGCAAACTTTTCAGCTGATCAGTTCCCCCCGCGGCTATCTCCGCCCGACCTCGACGGCGCGTGTGCGCCCCGGCTAAGATGCCGTTCAACCTGGGTGGCGAGCCGATGAGGACGATGATCGCGCGAAGATACTTGGCCAAGAGCTCGCGCCTTGCGGCCATGCTCGGTTCGCTCGGCATCGCGCTTGTCGTGGGAGTGCATTCAGCCCCGGCGCAAACCGCGCAATACGATGGGGTCTACAAGGGCACGCAGACGCTGACCGATGACCCCAACGATCACAATTATTCGAAATGCCTCAAGGGCCCGTTCAAGCGTCAGATGGTGGTCAAGGATGGGGCCGCGACCTACACTTACAACCCGACCTATCAAGGACAGGTCGTCGGCACGATCGCGGCGGACGGCACCATCACCGGGAGCGAGGAGACCTCTGCCGGCGGGGTCGCGCTTGTCGGCAAGATCGACGGAGACCAGTTCACCGGCAAGGTGTGGAGCATCATCTGCACCTACACGCTCGACCTAAAGCGCGTACCGTAGCGGATGCGCTGGCCGAAACTCCAACGGAGTCACACCGATGAAAACCCCAGCCAAGTCGAGCCGCGTCGTTCGCGCCAACAAGCGCAAGGCGAAATTGCAAGCGAAGCGCCGCCGCCAGCGCGCCCGCGCGCAAAGCTAGCGCCGCGGCACGGCCGCCGCCGCTCCCCCTAACGCCACAACTCCTTACTGGCGATGCGGGCACCCTCGGCGAGGGCGGCAAGCTTGACCCAGACGACGCTGGGGTGAACCTCGCAGGTCGCGGCAAAGCTGGCGAAGCCGCAATCGGCGCCGGCGATGACATTCTCGCGGCCGACGACTTTGGCGAAGCGGCCGATGCGCTCGGCGACGAGCTCAGGATGTTCGACGATATTGGAAGAATGAGTGATGACGCCAGGGATCAGCGATTTCCCGTCGGGGAGTTTGGCCGTCTTCCACACCTTCCATTCGTGCTCGTGGCGCGGGTTGGCGGCCTCGAACGAATAGGCACCGGCGTCGATCGACAGCATCGTATCGACGATATTCTTGAGCTCCAGATCGTGGACGCGCGGGCCGATATTGATGCTGTAGCACGTGTGATAGCGGATGCGGTCGGTCGGCAGCCCCTTGAGCGCGTGGTTGAGGGCGGCGACCCGGGTCGCCGCCCAGCGCCGCCAGCCGTCGAGGCTCACCTCCGGATGCATCACGTAGTAAGAGCTGAGCAACGGGTCGTCGACCTGGAGGATTAGCCCCGCATCGATGATCGCCTTGTATTCCTCCTTGAGCGCATCGGCGACCGCGTAGAGGTACTCTTCCTCGTCCTTGTAGAAGAGGTTGCGGTTCCAGTTGACGAGGTTGGCGGGAGACACCGCCGGCATGAAGGCCTCGACGACATTAAGCCCCGCCATCGCCGCCTTCAGATTGGCGATGTCGTTGGCGAGCGCGGCGTGCCCCTTGTAGCCGACGGGGCCGGTGCACATCCAGCGGGTGCGGCCGGCGCTGCCGGCGGCCCCGGCCTGCGATTGGGCCCAGGCGTAGAATTCGGGGAACGCCTTGTACTCGCGCGACTCGTTCCAATAAGAGGCGATCTCCCCGGGGCTTGGCTCGATGCCGGTGAGGCGCTCGTTGACGTAGGGGATGAACCCGACCCGGCCCATTTCGCCATCGGCGACGATGTCGATGCCGGCCTCAGCCTGACGTCTCACTGTCTCGGCGACCGCGCTCTTAACACGAGCGGCGAAGGCAGCCGCATCGATGCTGCCGCTCTCCTGCTTTGCCTTGATCAGGTCATAGAGATCGGCCGGGCGCGGCAGGCTGCCGACATGGGTTGTGAGGATGCGGTCGGTGCTGCGTTGCATCGGAAATTCTCCGTCATTGCGCGGCGCCAGTGGTGCCGCGGCAATCGATTTAGTTGGCGCGAGATTGCTTCGCTGCGCTCGCAATGACAATAAGAGGCAAAGGAGGCAGATCATGCGCCTGTTGCTCGCGATGATGAAGCACGAGACAAATACCTTTTCGCCGGTGCCGACGCCGCTCGAGCGGTTCGGGCATGGGCCGGGGCCGCTTTACGGCGAGGCGGCGATCGCCGCCTATCGCGGGACGGGATCGGGGCTGGGCGCCTATCTCGACATCGCCGCGCGCGAGAAGGCCGAAATCGTTCTGCCGATCGCCGCCGGAGCGCCGCCGTCGCGGCCGGTCGACGACGCAGCGTTCGAGCATATTGCCGGCCATATTTGCGAGGCAGTGGCCAAAGGCGGATTTGACGGCATCTTTCTCGACCTGCACGGCGCTATGGTCACCGAGAGCCACGAGGACGGTGAGGGTGAGCTGTTGCGGCGCATCCGCGCGCTCGACCCGAAGACGCCGATTGCGGTTTCCTACGACATGCACGCCAACCTCTATCCGGCGATGATCGAGAACGCGACGGTGGTGTCGGGCTACCGCACCTATCCGCATATCGACACTTACGAGACCGCGAAACGCGCCGGCGACATTCTGATCAAGGCGATCCGCGGCGAGGCGAAGCCAGTGATCGCCTGGGGCAATGTGCCGATGCTGCCGCATGTGATGCGCCAGGGCTCGGACGATCACCCGAACAAGGAGCTGCAGGCGCGCTGCGCTGGCATGACCGTTGAGGACGGCGCGCTGATCGCCAGCCTCTTCACGGGGTTTCCGCACGCCGATATCGCCAATGCCGGGCTGTCGGCGGTCGTCGTCACTGACGGCGATCGCGACCTGGCCGAGCGGCTGCGTGACGAATTGCTCGATCGCGCTTGGGTCGAGCGTGAGGCCTTCGTCTACAAAATCGAGCCCTTGGCCGAGGCGCTAGGGCGGGCCAAGGCGGCGCCGGCGCCGGGGCCGGGCGAGGGGCCGATCGTGCTGCTCGACCACTATGACAATTGCGCCTCGGGCGGCACGATGGATACGACCGTCGTGCTCGGCGAAATTCTCAAAGCGGGCCTGGAGAATGCTGCCGCGTTCGCGATCTTCGACCCCGAGGCGGTACAACAGGCGATCGCAGCTGGGATCGGCGCGCGGGTGACGCTCTCGGTCGGCGGCAAGCTGGCGATGCCGCAAATCCCCGGCGACAGTCCGCCGCTAACGCTCACCGGCACGGTGAAGACGATCTCGAACGGGCGGTTCCGCAACAAGGGACCGATGGTGCGCGGCGTCTTGACCGATATGGGGCCGTCGGTGGTGATCGATACCGGCAAGGTCGAGGTGGCGCTGATATCGCGCCATGTCGAGCCGTCGGACCTCAACTGCTTCTTAAGCCTCGGCATCGACCCACTGCAGAAGCGTTATGTGATGCTGAAGAGCCGGGTGCATTGGCGTGCCGGCTTGGGGCCGATGGCAAAGGCGGTGGTCGACTGCGCCGGGATCGGGGTGTGCACCTCGGACTACAGTCAGCTCACCTTCAAGAAGGTACGCCGGCCGATCTATCCGCTCGATCTGCCGAACCGGTGATCTGCGCCACACGCAACAGGCGGGTGGTTACGGGCGTCCGCCGCCGTCATAGGTATGGCTGTGCGAGGTTGCGCACGGGCTGATCGGATTGGGATCAGGGTCGGGGCACGGGGTCGTCGGCGCCCCAGAGGTGCAACCGGCGAGAACCAACATCAGGGTAAGAAGAGCGATCAATCGCATGGGTTGTCTCCGCCAGGGAAGACAGACCGTCATACGATATAGCCAGCTGCCCTATCGCGGCTGTCACGAATCTGCGAGCGGCCAATCCGGGATGAGCTGCATCCCGGATTGGCCGTCCCGAAGGGCTAGGTTCGCGTGGCGAAGCGGATGACGCCTCTGCCGCCATCCGCCTCGCCGTCGAAGATCGTGAAGTAGCCGTTCATCAACGGCAGACCGAGGATCGACAAAGCCGGGTCGCCTTGCGTGAACGCCGCCATCGCGGCGCCGACTTTCCCGACATCGACCTGCCAGTAGTCGCGCGCGGCGACGCGCAGCGCTACGTCGCTGCCATCGCCTTGCAGGACAAAAGTAATATCGGGCCATTCCGCCAATTGCAGGCTCGATGTCGGGACAATGTGCTGGGCGAAGACCGACGCGTTCAACAACTGCTGCTGACTGGCGCTGAACTTGGAAAAGATCGCCTTCAGCAAAGACTGGGGTAGGTTGAGGCTGTTGGTGCCGCTGTCGACGATCGAGTTGGACGGCATTCCCTGCGGGCCCCGCGCCTTGACGTGGATCGGGGAGGCATTGCCGACGATGACCGCCTTGAGGTTGGTGTTGTACCAGGCATCGGCGAGCACCTTCACCACCTGGAACGGGCCGGTATAGAGGTCGGTCGCCTCGACCCCGCCGCCGACGATCATCCAGCCCTGGTTGAGCGGGTCGCTGGCGCCGCCGGCATGGATGAACGAGCGCTTCGTGTAGAACGAAACGATGTCGCTGACCACGTCCGCGCCGGCGAGCTGCGTCAGGTAGGGCGGGATCTGGGTCCGGGTGCCCTGGCTGACCTGCGTGCCGGGATATTTCTGCGTCCAGGTGTCGTTCGGCATCTGGAAGGCGTCGTCGAGCGGGGCATAGGCGAGGCCGAGGATGCCATCGGCCTGGCGGAACATGTTCGCCGACGCATCATAGGCCACTGCGACATTGGCATTTGGCAGTGTCACCTGCGAGCCGCTAGTGCCGACCGCCACGCTGGTGTTGATGACTGCGCCGGTCCAGCTGCTGCCGTCGCCATAGCTGTCGGTCTGCGCCAGTCTCGTGTGCTCGTCACCGGCCGCGGGCTGGTATTTGTGACCATCGAGCGCCAGCGCGCTGCTGCCGGTGTCGAGGATCACGTTCATCGGCTTCTGATTGGGGCCGACGAGAATTTCACCCGTGTAGTCGCCGTCCATGTAGATGTTGGTGATCGGAATGCGAGCGATATTCGCCATGACCAACTCCTTTTCGGAAGGAAATCTCAAACGCCAAGCGAAAGGAGTTCTAGCTGCGCGCGCCCGCAGAGACTTTATCGGCGGCCTGTTTTTCCCTTAAGGCGGGCTTGTCATTTCCTTAAGGGAACTGGCCGCTTGCTCACTGATCGCGCAGGGCCGGTTCGGCAATTCCCTCTGGCGTGCCGGCGCGGTAGGGTGAGGGCGGAAGAGGAGGTATCGATGGACGGCACGACGCAGCTCTTGGAAACCGATCGCCAGTTCCTGGTCCATCCGCTCCACCATCCGGAGGATCACAAGGCGCCGTTCTTTGTCGATCACGGCAAGGGCGCGATGCTCTACGACGTCGACGGCAAGGGGCTGATCGACGGGCTCGCGGGGCTGTGGAACGTCAATGTCGGCCATGGGCGCGGCGAGCTCGCCGACGCAGCGGCAACGCAGATGCGCAAAATCGCCTATGCCTCAGCCTATGTCGGTCAGACCAACGAGCACGCAATCCGGTTGGCCGAGATGATCGTCGGGCACGCCTATCCGAGCAGCTCGGGCGTCTATTTCACTACTGCCGGCGCCGAATCGAACGAGAGCGCCTTCAAGTTCGCGCGCTTCTATTGGAAGACCCAGGACAAGCCCGACAAAACCAAGATCATCTCGCGCTGGCACGCGTATCACGGGGTGACGATGGCGGCGATGAGCGCCACCGGCATGGCCGCGTACCATAAGATGTTCGGCCCGCTGGTACCGGGTTTTGTCCAGGTGATGCCGCCTTACGCCTATCGCTACCAGGGCAATGAGGATCCCGGGATCGCCGCCGCCGAGGCGGTCGAGAAGGCGATCCTCGCCGAGGGGCCGGA
>DASYXG010000006.1:0-2776 GCA_035935235.1 Allostellaceae bacterium | reverse complement strand
TGGCGATCTTCCAATTTACCCAGTTCCGGCAAGCCCATCGGGTCGTTGATCTCGTCGAACGAGACGAGCAAGTCGGGCCGGTCGAAAACCAAACCCTCGCCGAGCGACCGCCTCAGCACGCCGCGCGCGTTCGGCATGCCTTGATCGCCGCCGCCTTAATGAGATCGCGCCGGCATTGGCCGGGGTTCGTCATCGCGGTCTCCTTCATCAACGCAGCGCATGGTGCGCGGTTTCCCTCAAGCGCCAGATCACCACCGACGAGATCACGGCGCAGGCCATCACGTAGAGGCTCGGCGAGAGCGGCGACCCGGTGCGCTCGATTAGCCAGGTGCAGATATAGGGCGCAAACCCGCCGAAGATCGCGACCGCAAAACTGTAGCCGATCGACATCCACAGCGCCCGCGACCGGGTCGGGAAGATTTCCGCGATCGCCGCCGGGCCAGGGCCGGAGAAGAACGCGATCAGCACGCTGACGCAGACCTGAACCGGCAGGATCACCGCCAGCCGCGAGCCCCAGACGATGACCGCGAAGATCGGGTAGGCCAGCACCGCGAAGCCGATGGTGCAAGTTAGCAGCATCGGTCGCCGCCCGACCCGGTCGGACAGGTAACCCATCAGCGGGATCGCCACCACAAGCGCGACGATGCCGGCGGTGCTCGACCACAGCGCCTCGACCCGGCTGAGCCCGGCGAATTTCTGGGTGAAAGTCGGCATGAAGCTCAGCATCGCGTAGGAGGTCACCGTCCATAGGATGGTGAAGCCGAAGGCGCGGCCGGCGAGCAACAGCCCGGGCGTGCCAGGCGCAGTCGGCGCCTCGCGCTGGGCACGGCGAAACGCCGGGGTCTCGGCGATATTGCGGCGCAGATAGAGCCCGATCGGCAGCAACAACCCCCCGAGCAGAAACAGCACCCGCCAACCCCAATCCTGCATTGCCTGCGGCGTCAACAGCGTGCTGAGCAGCGCCGCGACACCCGAGCCGAACAACAAGCCGGACGAAACGCTCGCCTGATGGATGCTACCAAAGAGGCCGCGGCGGTTATCGGGCGCCCATTCGACGATGAACGACGTCGAGCCGCCCCATTCGCCGCCGGTCGAGAATCCCTGCGCCAGCCGCGCCAGCACCAAAAGCGCCGGAGCCGCCCAGCCGAGGGTTTCATAGCCCGGGATAAGGCCGATCGCGACTGTCCCCGCCGCCATCATCAAGATCGTGAGGATCAGCGCGAATTTTCGCCCGCGCCGGTCGGCGAGCCGACCGATGACGATGCCGCCGATCGGCCGCGCGAGAAAACCGAAACCGAATGCGGCGAAGGTCGAGAGGAGCGCGGCAATGTCGTCGCCGGCCGGAAAGAACTTCTTGGCAATGATTGTCGCGACAAAAGCGTAGATCGAGAAATCGTACCATTCGAGGATGTTGCCGATCACCGCCGCGCCGATCGCCTGACGGCGGCCGGCGCGCAACTCGGCGGCGGTCTCGACGTCCTCCGCTGTTGGCATCGCGCTGTCGACCATTACCGCTGCTTCCAGCCGGGCTGGATCACGGCCACGCGACCAGAATCGGGATCTGCGCCATCATCCCTCCGCCGCGATCGGATTGGAGCGGCGAAAGTGCGGCGCCACCTGCTGCAAGAACAAAGTCAGGCTGTGAGCGGCCACCTCATGCGGCATCGGCCCGAGCCGGAACGTGCCGATGATGCCGCCGATGCCGAGGCGATTCAGAGCCGCGACGTCTTCGGCGACGCGTGCCGGCGCGCCGTGAATCAGCCCGTCGCCGCGTGCGGTGCGCGCACCCGGCAGGTCATGTTGCGGCACGACGATGCGCTGCCCTCGCTCGGCATAGAGATTGCGCATCTCGGCACGAGAGCGGGTCATCGTCTCGAAAGCGGGGATACCGACGCGCGCGGCTTCCTCATCGCTCTCGGCGACGTAAAAATTGCGCCAGACCCAACTCGCCGCGAGGTTCTTCTCGACCGCTGCCTCGCCAAACCCGGCCTCGCGCATGGTCTGCCGGTACAGCTCGACCCGGCGAGCGGTAGTTGCGAACGATTGCACATTCATCATGAACGGTTTGCCCTCGCGCGCCAGTTCGACGAGCGACGCCTCGCCGGACGAGCCGCGGATGACGGCCGGGTGCGGCTGCGTATAGGGGCGTGGCCGCAACATCGGCACCTGGAGCTGCCAGAACCGCCCATCGTGCGCAAACTCACTCTCCGTCCAAGCCTTGACCATGATCGCCTCGGCCTCGTCGAGCCGCGCTTGCGCCTCTTGATGGTCGATGCCGAAACCCAGGTAGTCGTAGATGTTGTACGAACTGCCCCGGCCAAGCCCGACGATCAGCTTTCCCTTGGTCAGATGGTCGAGCGCCGCCATCTGCTCGGCGAGGCGGATCGGGTGGTGCAGCGCGGTCTGGATCACCGCGAAACCGAGCCCAGCCTGTCTCAGCGAGGCCGCGAGTGCGCCGGCCAGCACCATTGGGTCGGCATAGACCGATATCCCGTCGAAATGATGCTCAGCGAGCCAGACAATATCGGCGCCGAGCCGGTCGGCGAGTACGGCCTCGCACAACGTCTCGTCGATGACCTGGCCGTCGTCGGCAGGGTCGCGGCTATCGGGAAAGAGAAACGTGCTGAACTTCAACGTTTACCCCTCGGCTGGCTGGCTCGACCCTCGCGGCGCTCCACTCTCCGAGCACGCTATAGATTTCGGCCGACGGGGTGAAGTCGATGCGGGGATGACGCAGCGGGCTCCAGTGAAACCGCTCGCGGAACAAGGTACCGGA
>DASYXG010000005.1:0-9183 GCA_035935235.1 Allostellaceae bacterium | reverse complement strand
GTCGATCGATATCAACCCGCTGCTGGTCCGCCCCGAAGGCAAGGGCGTCGTCGCCCTCGACGCGCTGATCGTCACCGAAGCGACGCCAACCGGGCATTAGCCACCCCTGTCCGCGGGGAGGCGGCGCTCGGCGGTAACCGTCATTCATTGTGCTTGCCTAGCCAGGTCTTCGCCTCGGGGTCGCCGGCGTCCGCGGCCTTTTGCATCCAGCGGCGCGCTTCGCCAAGATCGCTCGGCACGCCGTGACCGTCGGCGTAAAGAAGAGCCAGATTATATTCGGCGTCGATGTTGCCCTGGCTGGCGGCCAAGCGATACCAGCCTATGGCCTCGCCGTAATTCTGCGTCACGCCATAACCGTTATCGTAAAAGACACCGATGTTGTTTTGTGCGGTGGCTTCCCCCTGGTCGGCCGCCAAGCGATACCAGCGCATTGCCTCGGCGTAATTCTGCGGGACGCCCAAACCCTTCTCGTACAAATAGCCGATATTGGTTTGCGCGCCGGCGTTGCCCTGATCGGCAGCCAAGCGAAACCAGCGCATCGCCTCGCCGTAATCCTGGGGCACCCCGGTACCTTGCTCATAAAGGCTCCCGATGTTTCGCTGCGCTGCGGCGTGGCCCCGATCGGCCGCCTTGCGATACCAGCTCAGCGCTTCGCTATAATTTTGGGGAACCCCAAGCCCTTTTTCGTAGAGATAACCCACGTGAGTTTGCGCGTTGGTGTTTCCTTGGTCGGCGGCTTGGCGGTACCAGCGCATTGCCTCGAGGTACTCCTTACGGTCGAGCGCCGCTTTCGCCTTGGTAAGCGCGTCCGCCGCCGTGATCGGGCTAACGAACGGCGTTGGTGCCGGCCCCCGGCTCAAACCTCCCGACCAAAGCCAGGCCGCGGCGATACCGGCGATCGCCAAGGCTCCCACCCCGCCTATCGCGGCAAGATGTTTCTTTTTCGCCGGCGAGACACCGGTGGTCGGCGGCATCGTGGTCGCCGGCGCAGACGCGGCCGCCCCGACCGTCAGCGGATGTTGCAGGGGGCCCCGGGCGATATCGGCGATCCCTGCCGGTACTTCTGGTGACGCAGCGACAGAGGGCGCTGCCCCTGGCTGTTGACCGATCACCTTCACGATCTGCTCGATCAGGCGCTGGATCGAGCGCTCCCAGTCATCGAACAAATCCACCCATTGGCGCGTCGCCAGTTCGTAAGCGAACGCTCCGTCCGGCGTCACGTCCTCGACGCGGACCGGGATCACGTTCACTCGGCATTGTCCCGCGAGTACGATCTCCTTTTTGACCTCATCCGAATTGTGCGCGTTGGTAGAAAAGACCAGGACCATCACTTTCGCCGAACGGATCGCGTTGAAGACTGCGGTCTGAAAATTCTCGCCCGGTCCTATATCGCGCGTGGCGATCCAGCAGCCGATGCCGCGTTGCTCCAGTGCATCGCAGATCATCGTCGCGAAATTGCGATCTTTCGAGGCAAAGCTGACAAAAACGGCGCCGTCCATCACGACACAATAGGGCGGCGCGGGGGCGTCACTCAACCGTTCAGCGATCACCTCCACCCGATTACAGCGGGTGTGCCGATTACTTGCAGTTCACTTGGCATTCGACCGCGGCGACCGTCGGTGGAACGGCGACGGTCTTCACCTTGATCACTTGCTCGCCGCGCCGCCAAAAGAAATCGCACTGAACGCCATTGTCTGCCTTCGCGCACGCCTCGCGTTCGGGAAAGCACGTGCTGTCGGTGTTGCTGTCGAATTTTCCCGCGTCCGGCAGCGGGGCCGGCCCATAGCCCAGCGCGAGCAGGCTAGAGCGTGCGTTTGCGTAAGGTGTGTTTGCTGGAAAATTCGGGACCGTCGCGGCCGTGTCAGGTTTCGGTGACGACGTCGTCGGTGGTGGCGCGGCCTCGGCGACCGTTACCGGCGGGGACGCATCCTTCACGATCAGAGCTGAGCTGGGCACTTGGCGTGAGCGCGGCGCGGCCGACGCCATATGCATTTGCGGAGGCGCGCCTTGCAGAACGACGGGTCCTGTCGTCGCCGGGGTTTGAGCCGCCGCCAGAGCCGCTGCGGGAGGCTGCGCTGACGGTGCGGCGACGCTTGTCAGGTCGGTCAAAGGCTGCGCTGTGGCCGCGGCGGCTTGTGCCGGCGGTTGGGCCGTCGGCTCGGCGCCGAGCGGTGTGAGCTTTAGCGTGCCGGAGTTGTTGTCAATCGCCCAAGACTGGAAGCGCGAAAGGAAGCTGAGGCCAAGAAGCGGCGTCGCCGAGTCGGACGGCATGACGCTTGCCACTACGTCGGTCAGAACCTGGTTGCCAACCTGGAAACTCGCCAATTTGAATTTGATGCCCTTTACCTCGGAGCCATCGGCAATGCCGAATTGCGCCGTGCCGATATAGTCGGCTTTCGTCAGCGTCCCCGACCTGATGAGCGTCTGGTAGACATCCCTCGGCAACGTGATATCCGAGGCGCCGCTATCGATGACGAAATCAATCGTCACGACTTTGTTGATTTGAGCCGGTACCCATAGATTGCCGTCCTTCCGCTTCATGGCTATGTCGAGCGTTCCGGACGGTGCGCCGGCGGTGGGCGCTTGTTGTTGCAAGCGGGCCGCCGCCTCATCTTTCTCCTGCTGGATTTTCTGCCGTTTGAGTTCGGCCTGGCGCGCCAGGTATTGCCGGTGTGCTTCCGCCGCTGCTGGATCTGGCTGCTGGTACTGCGGTTGGTAATACTGCGGCTGCGGATAAACCGGCTGTGGCCGTGGCTGCTGCATCGTCTGTCCGAGAATCCCGCCAACGACGCTGCCAAGGAAATTGCCGACGTCGCCGGCTTCGGCGGGCAACGCAACACTCAGCAGCAGCGCGAACGCAAGGGCGACGATCCGCGCGCGTTTGGCGGCGCGTCCGCTCACCCCGTATTCCATCCGCCAAGCGGAATTGAGATGCGCGGCTCCGCGCTTTCCCCCGACGATCTTAGTGGAGCAGCTCCCCATGGCCTGAGCTCCCTGTTCCGATACCCTAAAAATAGCGCCACATTAGAAGGCTCAGCGTGATCCACATCACATTTGACGAAAATTAGTGACAAATTGTAACAGGCTCAAGCGGCGCCTTGCGCAGGGTGTCGAAACCGGTCTCGCGGCGGTCGTTTTGTGTTCCTCGAGGCCCGGAAAGGTCCGAACATAACGGAAAATTAACGTCGAAGGCCTAGGTCATACCGATAGATCGGAAGGAAACTCCGTCGTGCGGTATTGGCTACTCACGCTCCTTTTGCTGATGGCTCTTCCGGCTTCCGGTCAAGAGCTCCCGGACATCCATCTCAAGGTGGTGGGCGGCCTCGGTCAGACCATTCAGTTCAAGAACTATGAAGAGCCGTTCTGGAGCAAGCAGCTCGCCGAGCGTTCCAGCGGTCACATCACCGCGGAGGTGACGCCGTGGGATCAGTTCGGCATCAAGGGCGCCGAGCTGCTGCAGTTCACTCGCCTCGGCGCGATCATGCTCTCGACCGTGTCGTTGAGCCAGATCGCTAGCGAGGATCCCGAGGCAGCCGCGGTCGATCTCGCCGGCCTCAACCCCGATATCCCGACCTTGCAGCGCAGCATCAAGGCCTACCTGCCGACCTTGCGCGATGTCTACCGCGAGCGCTACG
This sequence comes from Allostellaceae bacterium, assembly GCA_035935235.1. Lineage (GTDB taxonomy): Bacteria > Pseudomonadota > Alphaproteobacteria > ATCC43930 > CGMCC-115725 > DATARH01. The sequence goes on along the minus strand of DASYXG010000005.1, from coordinate 5,548 downwards.
GGCTCGAGCTCTTGGCGGTGTGGAGCTATCCGGCGCAGGTGATCTTCTGCAACAAGTCGATCGGCAGCCTCGCCGACCTCAAGGGCGTAAAGGTTCGCGTCGCCAGCGCGATGCATTCGGACTTTGTCGAGGGGCTGGGCGGCGTCGGCGTCACGGTTCCCTTCGACGGGCTGATGGACGGCCTGCGGAAGCACGTCGCCGACTGCGCCATCACCGGCGCCATGTCGGGTTATCGGGTCGGTCTTCAGAACGTGACGACCCATCTCGACGCGACCACGGTCAGCTGGGGCCCCTACGTGCTGTTCGCCAACCGCGCCGCGTGGGACCGTCTCGACCCCAAGGTCCGCGATTTCTTGACCGCCCAGATTGACGAGCTCAGCGGCAAGCTGTGGCAGGCCGCCGCGCAGGAGACCGATGAAGGCGTCGCCTGCCTGACCGGTCACGGAACTTGCAATTCGGGGACGCCGGCGAACATGAAGCTGGTCCCAACCACCGACGATGACCGCAAGCTGGTGCGGCTGTCCTTTACCAAGGTGGTGGCGCCGCGCTGGTCCGACCGCTGCGGTTCTGCCTGCGTCAGCAATTGGAACGAGACGATCGGCCGCCAGTTCGACATCACCGTCGCCTCGAGCCACTGAGATAACGAGCGGCTGATGGCGCGACCATCGTGGCTCACTGGCGTCACCCGCCACGTTCGCTTGCAGAACGCGATGATCGTGCTGTGCACGATCCTCGTCAGCGCTTACGGCGCCAGCATGTACGGCTCGCTGCACCGCTCGTTTCGCCAGACCCTCGACGACGCGACTGGCGGCCTGCAGAGCATCGCCCGCTCCGCCGAGGTCGGTACCAATCGCTCGATTTTTGAGATCGACGCCATGCTGCTTGGGGTCGAGCGCATGCTCGAAACCATGCTCCCCAACACGCCGCTCGGCGATCCTAGCGTCAAGCAGCTGCTCAATCAGGTCAACGATCAAACCCTGTCTGTCCGCGACATTCTGATCGTCGATTCCGATGGACAGCTGATCAACAACGCCGGCTCGACCGCCACCACCCCTCCCCGCGACCTCGCCGGCAAGCCCTGGTTTACCGCGCACCAGAAGGGCGGCTTGCCCTCACTCTATCTCGGCCTCCCCGAGCGCAGCCGCGCCACCGGCGGCTGGTCGATCATGGTCAGCCGTCCGCTCCTTCAACACGAGAAGGTGGTCGGCGTGATCGCCGCCGAAGTGCCGATCACCGTCTTCACCGATTTTTACAGCTCGGTGGTGGCGAACGGCGCCGTGCACGTCGCGCTGGTGCTTGACGACGGCACCCTGGTGGCCAGCGAGCCCCATCGCGAGGAGGCGATCGGCCATCGCCAGACCGATATGAGCGCGGTGCTCGCCGCCGCGGCACAGCGCCGGGCCGGCGTCATCGGCAGTTCGCCGGAAGGCGCCGATGTTAGCTTGATCAGCTTCGAACATATCCCGGCCCGCCCGCTGATCCTCACCGCCTCGCGCAGCCGCGATGACATCCTCGCGCAGTGGCGCTCCGAATGTATCGGTTCGTTGGTCGCCTTCGTACTGTTCGCGCTTACCGCCGGATGCCTGACCTGGATGATGGTGCGGGCGTTCGACCGTCAGCAGCGCGCCGCGCTCGAGTTGCGCGCCGGCGAAGAGCGGCTGAAGCGGCAGAGCGATCTGTTGCAGAGCACGCTTGAGAACATGGGCGAGGGGCTCAGCGTGTTCGACCGCAAAGGGCGTCTCATGGCGTGGAACTCGCGCTTTGTCGAGTTGCTCGACCTGCCGACGGATCTGTCGGGCGAGACCACCCTCCAGGACATATTGGCTTTGCAAGCCGCGCGCGGCGATTTCGGCCCGGTCGACAGCAAGGCCGAGGTCCGGGAGCGCTTCCAAAGCTTCTTCCGCAATATCCCCTATGTTCGCGAACGCCTCACCCGCAGCGGACGCACCTTGCAGATCCGTCGCCGCGCCATGCCCGGGGGTGCGGTCGTCTCGCTCTATTCCGACATCACCGAGCGCAAAGCGGCCGAGGTCAAGATGGCCCAGGCCTGGGCCCAGGCCGAGCTCGCCAACCGGGCCAAGGGCGATTTCCTCGCCAATATGAGCCACGAGCTGCGCACGCCGTTGAACGCCATCATCGGTTTCTCGGAAATCCTCAGCGGCGAGCATCTCGGTCCCCTGAAGAACCCTCGCTACCTCGAGTATTCGAGCGACATCCACTCCAGCGGGCTGCATCTTCTGTCGATCATCAACGACGTGCTCGACATGTCGAAGATCGAGGCCGGCAAGCTCGATATCCACGAGGAGGAGATTGACGTTCGCCAGCTTCTCGCGGGCAGCCTGCGCATGGTCCGCGAGCGGGCCCGCAAGCAGGAAGTCGAGTTGCTCTGCCACGCTGACGATCCCAACCTGGTGATCTTCGCCGACGAGCGGGCGATGAAACAGTGCCTGCTCAACCTGCTGTCAAACGCGGTCAAGTTCTCCAAAATCGGCGGGCGGGTCACCGTCGACGCGCATATCGATGCCCAGAGCCGTACCGTCATCACCATTGCCGACGACGGTATCGGCATGACGGAGCAGGAGCAGGAGCGGGCGCTCCAGCCATTTGGCCAGGCCCACAGCTCCACGACGCGGACCTATGGCGGGACCGGGCTCGGCTTGCCGATCACCCAAGGCCTCGTCGAGGCCCATGGCGGTGCCTTGTCGATCGTCAGCAATCCCGGTACCGGGACCACCGTAACGATCACCCTACCGGCCGAGCGCACCCGGATGGCGCCCACCGCGCAACTCGCCGTCCGCGCCTAGGCCCGCCGCGAAGCGGATCACCACCCGTGGCGTTGCCGCTGCACCGGTCAGCCAGCGCAACACCACGATCGCCACCAGGTTCGGCAACGCCAGCACGATAAACGAGGCTGCCCAGGCCCGGCCGCTTTGCGCGCCGCCGGCAAGATCGAGAATGACGCCGAATGCCGTCGGCGCAACCAGCCCGGCGGTAAAGCCGAGCATCGAATGGACGCCCAGCGTCGCGCCACGCTGCTCGGGCTTGGCCGCGGCGACGGTCCCGGCGGTAAGCGCGCCGGAATCCGCCATCACCGTCGCGTAGTAGCAGGCCAACAGCCCCACCGAGAGGGCGAACGAGACCTGCCACGAGAAGCCGGTGGCGACCCCGAAGACAAAGCCGATCACCATGATCCCGGTGATCAGATTGGCGCGGCCGAACCGCTTGGCGAATTCGTTGCAACCGATGCTCGAGGCGATCCCGCCCAGCGAGATGATCGACGCGAGCGTCGGCGCGTCGAGCCCGCCGGCGGTACCAGTTGTCGCGCCCGCGGCGAACGTCAGAAACGCCACCATCCAGGCGCGCGAGCCGTAAAGCTCCCAGCAATGCGCGACATAGCCGCTGATGTAGCCGAGCGCCGGCTTGTTGCGGAACACCAGGCGGTAGCTCTCGATAAAGCCGGGGCGGTTGGCGGCCGGGGCGGGGGCCTTGGGCGCCATCAGCAGGAACACCAGGAGCGCCGCCAGCAGCGGTCCCAATGTCGCGAGCGCGAAGGCCAGCCGCCAGGACGCATGCGCCGAGACCACGCCCGCGAGGAAATAGGAGCCGGCAAGGCCGAACCCGGACAGCGAGGTGTAAAGCGCCGTGGCGCGCGACTGCAGGCCTTCCTCGATGCGGTCCGACATCGCTTTGAGGCCGGGCATGTAGATGCCGGCGAAGCCGATCCCGAACAGCGCCTGCGCGAGCATCGCCCCGATAAAGCCGTCGGCGAACAGCGCGAACGTCGCCGAGCCGCCGGCGGCGAGCAAACACGAGCCGAGGTAGATGCGGCGCGCGTCGATGCGGTCGGTAAGGCTGGTCAGCACCGGCACTGAGCCGACATAGCCGAAGAACAGAATGCCGCCGACCAGCCCGGCCGCGGCATTGCTGAGCCCCCAGCCCGAGCGCAGCACCGGCAGCAGCGCCGGGTAGGTGGCGAACCCCGCCATGCACAGGATCTCGGCGACGCACATCAGCGCCACCAGGCGCGAGCTGCTGGTGAGGCGGGTCATGCGGCGCGAATGTGGCTGTTGCGTTGGGGAACGGGGGGGTGGCGCCGGCGGTTGGTGACCATCTTCGTATTGAGCGAAGCGATGATCCCGGAGCCGGTGTGAGTGAATAGGAACGGAAAGACCGCATGGACGAAACAGGCCAGCCCGCCGGTGATCATGCTGAGGCTGAACCCCGAGGCGACACGCAAATGTTCGAAATAGTTCTCCCCGACAGAGGCGGGGTGCTCGGTGAAAGATACTTTCATGGCGTTGCTACCTCTTGGGGGGCGCTGCCGGCGGCAGCGAGATGAAACAGAACTTGCCAATGGGCGGCCGCGTCCGCCGCCTCGCCGCCAAACACGGCCGGGTGGTCGGCGTCGAGCTCCTTGCGGTAGTAGCCGCGCACCGTGGCCGAGGTGTCGTGGTAGGTTTTGAGCGCGTTGCCGCGCCGGTAGCCGAGGCGTTCGTAGCGGCGATGCGCATCGAGGAGCTTGACGTCGGACCATAATTCGATCGCGTTCGCGCCGCGTTCGCGCGCCTCGCGTTCGACCAGATGACAGAGGAAGGTGCCGAGCCCGTTCTTGCGCATGCCGCGCGCGACGTAGAGTTTTTGCAGCTCGACGACGCCGTCCTCGGCACTCGGCATCAGTGCGATCGTGCCGATGATCTCGCCGTTCGCCTCGACCACCCAGAAGCGCCCGCCGCCGCGCGCATAGGCGCTCGCTGGCTTGAGCAGCTCCGGCATGTCGTTGGCGGCGACCAGGGTCTTGCCCGGGTACTCCGACCAGACCTTGGATACCAATGCGATGATCGCGTCCGCGTCGTCGTCGCGCGCATAGCGCAACACCAGACCGGCCGCTGTCCCGATGATTGCCCCAGGCGATATCGGGGGAACGCGCGCGGACGAATACTCCCGCGGCGCCGAGCTACTCTCGGTTGCCATAGACCCTACCCTCGAATGCGTGGGTCTGCTCGGCCCCACGCCTTATCGCTCCGAATTTTTCCGGAGCCGGGGCGAAGTCTCTACAATTTGATATAATGCTTCGTGAATTTGGCGTGAAAACGGTGCGAATTTTACCTATATACTGATTGCGGTCGAGTTGGCCGCCATGAGGAGCGCGGGCCGAGTGGTGGGACGAGTAGAACAGCTTGCGGTCGCTATGAGAGGTGGAACGCTCGCTCGACCGGCAAAAGGTCGCCGCAAAGGGCCCGGACGATGACCGAACGGAATTCGGCGGCGCGGCGACCCTCGTACCACCAGGGCGAGCCCGCGCCAGGACAAGTCAGTTTCCATCTGCTCGGCGACATGAGAATTGTCGCGCCGGATGGAGCGGAGCTCGTGGTTCGGTCGCGAAAGACGCGGGCAATTCTCGCCGTGTTGTGCGTTGCCGGCGGCAGGCGAGTTTCTCGCAGCCGTCTCATCGGGCTGCTTTGGAGCCTGTCGGCTGATGCGCAAGCGCGCATGAGTCTGCGCCACGCTCTTTCCGAACTGAACGGGCTTTTCAATCGCGAGGCTCCCA
>DASYXG010000004.1:0-3930 GCA_035935235.1 Allostellaceae bacterium | reverse complement strand
CGCTGGCGCGGCGAATACCCGCACACCGTCGCCGGGCGGAGGATCAACGTGGTGAAGCCTGGCTCGCGCTCCTCGGTCAGGACCTGCTCGCACAACGCCTTGAATTTCGAATAGTCGGTCAGCGGTTCGAGCGACAGTTCCTCGGTGACGTTGTCTTCGTCCTTGATGCCGTAAACGCTCGACGAGGAGGCATAGATAAAGCGCTTCACCCCGGCTTTCTTGGCGGCTTTGACGAAGGGCCGAAAGCAGTCGTAGTTGACCGCCCGCCCCAACGCCGGATCGAGCTCGAAGGACGGGTCATTGGAAATGCAGGCGAGGTGGATGACGGCATCGCAGCCTGCCAGGGCCTTCTCGACGACCGCGGGATGCCGCATGTCGCCCTTGATCTGGATAAGCTGCGGGTGGTTCTCGACCGGCTTCAGCACGTCGTCGCCGTAGAGGTAGAGGTCGAGCACGGTGACGGTATGTCCGGCCGCCAGCAGTTTCGGCACCAGGATGGCGCCGACATACCCGGCCCCACCCGGAACGCAGACGTGCCACTTTTGCTGCATTAAAACCTGCTCCCCTCTAACTGCTCGCTTGGCGTTGCCGGCGGCGGTTCATCTCCCGCCGGCGGCTGTCGATCCCGATGCGGCCGGCTATTTCAACAGCGCGGTCAGCGCCTTCAGCACCGCGACCCGGTCGATCGAGCGTTGATGGCCGACGATCGCGACTTTCTGCGCGCCGACCACGTTGCCGATAAAGCCGACCAGGTCGAGCGGCGCCCCAGCGGCCAGTAGCGGCGCCGCGACCGCCAACACCGCGTCGCCGGCGCCCATCGTGTCGACGACCTTGGACGGGAAGGCCGGGATCGAGTGGACGATGTCGCCGCGCTCGTAAGTCAGCGAGCCGTGCCGCCCGTTGGTGACGAGAAAGCGGTCGCAGTCGATCATGCCCGGGAGCGTCTCATTGATGATCCGCGTCAATTCGCCGGTGCGATCCTTGGAGGCGAGGCGCGCTTCGAGCGCATCGATGCAGACGAGATCGGCGCGCGGGTAGCGGCTGATCAGGTTGAAGCCCATGTTGGCGCTGTTGGTCTGCGCGTTGATGGCGAGGAATGGCGCCTTGTCGGCGATCGTCTTGACAAGCTTGTCGCCGATCATGCCGTGGCCGAAATCATTGACGATGACGACGTCCGCCCCGGTCACCGCGTCGCAGAACATCGCACACAGCCGCTCTTCGTCGCGTGGCGAGAGCGGCGCATCCTCGATCTGGTAGACCTCGAAAAGTTTGCGAACCAAGGTCGGGTCGACATAGCGGCACTTATGGGTCGTCGGGGCGCCGCGCCGAACCAGGGTGCGCATGGTCACGCTAGGCTTCAGCGCGTCGCGCATCTGCTGCTCGAAACTGTCGCGCTCGCCGATGAGGGTCAGAAGCTCGACCGCATTGCAGAACGCCGCAGCGTTGTTGGCGGTGGCGACGGCGCCGCCGATGAAGATCTCGCGATCCTGGAGCCGCGTCGCGATGATGTTTTCCTTGGGCGCCTTGCCCATCGGCAGGACGTAACGGTACTCGTCGACGATTGCCTCGCCGACAACAAGCACATTGAGCGTCGCCGCGCGGGCCATCACCGCGGTGATACGGTCGGCGACGTTGTTCTGCCGCAACAGATCGAGATGCTCGCGGGTCGGCGAATCGAAGATGTTGAGATGCTGATTGATCAGCTCGGTCGAGCTGTAGGTGATCTCCTCGGTGAAAATGACGCGGCCGCCATGCTGCTCGGTGGCCTCGCGCTCCGCGACGATGCGGCCGGTGATGTCGCCTTCCGGGTTCCGGTAGTCCTGGCCCTTGACATAGACGCTGGGCTTGACCGCATCGATCGCGGGCAATGCATCCGGCCCGGCGACGACGCCGACGTAATCGACGATGCCCAACGAGGCCAGCATTTCCGAGCGCAGACCCTCCGGAAACACCGGCCGGCCGGGACCCTTGTTGATGAACGCGTCGGCGGTGATCGTCACCACCAGGACGTCGCCGTGCTTGCGCGCCGCCTGAAGATGGCGGACATGGCCGATATGGAGCAGGTCAAACGTGCCATGGGCGAGGACGATGGTGCGGCCTTGCGCACGCAGCTCGCCGGTAATCGCGGCGAGGGTCGGCAGCGGCAGTATCTTGCGCTCGAACTCGCTCGGATCAGCCGGGGCAACAATCGATGCAGGGCCGCTCTTGCGGGCGGACGGCTTGGCAATTACCAGATCGGCGTCGTTCACCCGTTACTCCTTGCCACAACGCGCCAGCAAATTCATCCGCCACCCGCTATCAGCACGCGGCGACAGGGTACGCCCAACGGTGGCAAGTTTAACAATCGATTCCCCCAATTTAATGCCCGACCGAGTAAAATTTCGGTCGAAAGAGGGGAACAACGCCCCCGCCCTTACATAAGCCCTTTCACCGCGCGGCGGCTGTGCCGCAGCCGAGCCGGCTTTATGGATGCTAGCCAAACGGTGGAGCGGTCGCAACCCTTCCGCCGGCTCCCGAGCGTGGCTATGGTACGACCTCCGCCGTGGCAAAATCTTGCGGCCGAGGGACATGAAAAGCACCGGCAGGCAGGCGATGCCAACAGTCGACGAGGTCAACAAAACCTCACTCGCGGTAAGCCGGAAGATCGGCGAAACCCGACTGGGCGTCCTGAAGAATTGGGAATGGCACGACGACCCGCGTCGGTTGGCAATTTCGCTCTCCCGTTACAAATTCGTCGCCAAGATGTTCAAGGGCCGCGAGAGCGTTCTCGAAGTCGGCTGCGGCGATGGGTTTTGCGCGCCGATCGTCCGGCAGGAGGTCAAGAAGCTGACGATCACCGATGTCGATCGGACCTATATCGATGACATCAAGGCCCGGGCGAAGCCGCCTGAGTACGATAAATGGCCGATCGAGGCGGTCGTCGTCGATATCAGGGTCGAGGACCTACCCGGTAAGCATGATGGCATCTACGCGCTCGACGTTTTCGAGCATATCCCCGCGAGCGACGAGGACGCGGCGATGCGCCGGATCATCAGGGCACTGGCGCCGCATGGAGCGGTGATCATCGGCATGCCGTCACTCGAATCGCAGGATTACGCGTCGCCGCAGAGCAAGGCCGGCCACATCAACTGCAAGACCGAGGATCAGCTGCGCGGCTTCATGCAGCGCCATTTCGACAACGTCTTCATCTTCGCGATGAACGACGAGGTCGTGCATACGGGCTTTGGACCGATGGCGCATTACCGGCTGGCGCTGGCCTGCGGCCCCAAGCGGTGACGACGCCGACCGAGCGGTATCGGGCGCTCATCGCCGAGCGGCCAATCCTGGCCCGCAACCTGCCCGGCGGGATCGACGTGGTGACCGACCCGGCAGAGACCGCGCGAATCGAGCGCGCGATGGCCGAGGGTTTCGCGGCCAAGGGGTTGCCGCGCGAGTGGGCGCGTGCCGGGGTGTTCTACGAGGACCCGTATTTGATGGTGCTGCGCGACGCGGTGATTTTCCCCGATGGCAAACCCGGCCTCTACCATCGCGCCATTGCCCGGCATGACGAGCCGACGGGGGTGGCGATCCTTGGGCGCTATCGCGGCGATGTCATCCTGTTGCGCCACTTTCGCCACCCGACGCGCGACTGGCACCTCGAGATCCCGCGCGGCGCGGTCGGCGTCGGCGAGAACCCGGCGCAGATGGCGCAGGTCGAGATTTCCGAGGAAATCGGCGGCACGATCACCTCGATGACGCAGATGGGCGTGCTGCACGGCGCCTCGGCCTTCATGCGGCACCGGGTGGTGCTGGTCTATGCCGAGTTCGCCGCGATCGGCACCCCGGCGCTCGGCGAGGGCATTGCCGAGATCGTCGCGGTGGCGCCCGCCGAACTCGACCGGCTGATCCGCGACAGCACGATCACCGACGCTTTCACCGTGGCAGCGGCCT
>DASYXG010000003.1:0-4603 GCA_035935235.1 Allostellaceae bacterium | reverse complement strand
CCGCAAGTCTTCCCGGCACAGGGCGAGAGGCGAATGCGCGTCGCGCTGATGTCCGGTTGCGCCCAACGGGTGCTGATCCCGTCGATCAATGAGGCGACGATTCGGCTGCTGACCCGGCATGGCTGCGAGGTCGTCATCGCCAAAGGCAGCGGTTGCTGCGGCGCACTCAACCACCATCTCGGCGACGAAGGTTCGGCGCTCGCCTTCGCCAGGGCGAATATCGACGCCTGGGAGCGTCTGATGGTGCTCGGCGGCCTCGACGCGATCGTCGCGAACGCCTCCGGCTGCGGCACGACGCTCAAGGATTACGGTTTTATGCTTCGTACCGACCCGGCCTACGCCGACAAGGCGGCGCGGATCAGCGCGGTCGCTCGCGACGTGTCGGAAATTGCCGCCATGCTTGGCATCGCGCGGCGCATTGAAGCCGGACAGGGGTTGCGTGTCGCCTATCATTCGGCCTGCTCGCTGCAGCACGGTCAGGGGCTGCATCGGCAGCCGAAGGAGCTGCTGATCGCGGTGGGATACGACGCGGTCGACCCGCCCGAGGCGCATCTTTGTTGCGGCTCAGCCGGCACCTACAACCTGCTGCAGCCGGAATTGGCGACGGCGCTGCGCGACCGCAAGCTCGCCAACATCGCCACGACCGGGGTGCAGGCGATCGCCGCCGGTAATGTCGGCTGCATCACCCAGCTTGCCGCCGGCACCGATTTGCCCGTGGTGCATCCGGTCGAGCTGCTGGATTGGGCGTCCGGCGGGCCTATTCCTCCGGCCCTTTCCGGCGCCTCGCCACGGCCGGGATAAGCACCGTTAGCGCCAGCGCGACGAGGCCGATGACCGTCGGCAGCAGCCAGTCCGCGGCGCCGCGCATCGCCTGCTGACCGGCAACGCCAAGCTCAACCGCCGCGACGGTCAGCGGCAACTGGCCGAGTAGAGAGCCCAAGGCATAGTCGCCGAGCCGCAGGCGTGTCAGGCCCATCGCGTAATTGCTCAGGCTGTGCGGGATCACCGGCACCAGTCGAACCAGCGCGACCATGCGCCAGCCGCCGCGCTCGGTGCGTTCGAGCAACGCAGTGAAACGTGTCCAGCGCACGCGATCGAAAAAGCCGGCATGGACGTAGCGCGCCAGCAGGAAACCGGTGACAGCGCCGATGACGCTGCCCAGCGCTGCCCAGAGCAGCCCCCACCACACGCCGAAGACGATGCCGGCGGCAAACCCCAGCAGAGAGCGCGGCACAAAGGTGAGGCTGGCGACGACATGCAGGGCGAGAAAGACCAGCGGCGCCACCGGGTAGGAGCGCACGAGAGCGGCTAAATCGAGTGGATCGAGGCTGCCGCGCCAGCGCCACGCCGCGGCAATCCCGGCGACGATGAGCCCCAGCACCAGCGCCTGGCCAGTGCGGCGCAGATTGCCGAGCGCCGGGGCTTCGCTGAGTTTGATTTCGCTCATAGGACCGGGTCTGCGGTTTTGCCCCGCTGCGCTGCGGGGACGGCAGCCGTCCGGGCCTCGGTGGCGACCGGCTTTGGCAGCGCGGTCCGCCGCCGCAGCCACATCACCCCGAACAGATCGGCGATCCCGACCCACAGCCGGTCCCAGGTGCCGTATTTCGAGGCGCCCCGCTCGCGCGGGCGATGATTGACCGGCAACGACCGCACGATGCCGCCTTCGCGTAGCACCAGCGCCGGCAGGAAGCGATGCTGGTGGTCGAAAAATGGCAGGTCGAGATAAAGCGCGCGCGAGAACAGCTTGAGGCCGCAGCCGGTATCGGGGGTGTCGTCGTGCAGCATGGCGCGGCGCACCGCATTGGCGATTTTCGACGACCAGCGCTTGGTGCCGCTGTCCCGGCGGTGCGCGCGATGTCCAGCGATCAGCAGCGGCGGATCGGCGGGCGCCGCTCCGGCAATCTGCCACAGCGCCGGGATATCGGCCGGGTCGTTCTGTCCGTCGCCGTCGAGCGTCGCGATCCAGGCGGCGCGCGCCGCCTTGACCCCGCAGCGGATCGCCGCGCTCTGGCCGCAGCTCTGGGCGTGCCGCACGAGGCGCAGACGCGGGTTCGCCGCTTGCAACCGCGCGATTTCCGCCGCGGTCGCATCGCTGCTGCCGTCGTCGACATAGACGATCTCATAGTCAATCCCGCCCGGGTCGAGTGCGGCGGCAATCTCGGCGACGAGCGGCGCGATGTTTCCGGCCTCGTTCTTGACCGGGATGACGATCGACAATTCCATGCGATCGATAATACGCCCGACGAGCGCCTTTTATCCTCAGGCCGCCGCCAACGCTGCGGTGACGCTCTTGTGGAAATGCTGCAGCGCCGGCTCGTTGCGCCCAAAGGTGATCGCGTCCTGGGCGCCCGAGGAAAATCCGCGCTGCATCCCCTCGCAGGTCGGGAAATCCTCCATTTCAACCGTCGCCATCAGCAGGTTGAAGTTGCGGTCCCAATGCTCCTTGGCCTTGGGGTTGGTGACCGGCTCGGGGATGTAGAGCGAGACGTAGATCTCGGTCTCATCGGCCTTTTCGCCCGGGAAGAAATGCCAAGTTTCGACGTGGTCGCGCTGAAAGGTGAAGACCGTGTTGGGGAACAGCACGCAGATCACCACCGTGTTGTCGAACACGTCCCACTGGTTTTCCGGCACGTTGCGCAGATTGTCGAAGGTGGCGCGCGCCGCCAGCATCCGGTGATTGGGGCCAAAGGCGTCGAAGGTGCAGCGGTTGCTGTGGAACAGCGGGCTCACCGTGGTCGGGTGCAGGTGCTGCAGGTGATAGGTCTCGCCGAACGTGTCGACGCCGAGCTTCCAGTTCATCTTCCGGTGCAGCACCCGAGTCTCGTAATGGTGATAGCTGCCGAGCCCGTACGCGGCGAGATCGGTTCCCATGCCGCAGAGCAGATCATCGACGTCGAAATGTCCCTTGGGATCCGGGCTGACCCAGATCATCCCGTATTTCTCGGCCACCGGCAGCGGGGTCAGCCCGTGCGTCGCGCGATCCGCCGCGGCAAACGACGCCTCGTCCGGCCGCGCGATCAGCGCGCCGTCGAGCCCATAGCACCAGCCATGATAGGGGCAGCGAAAATCCTTCTCGCCACTGCCGCAGCCCTCGGCGACGCGGGCGCCGCGATGGCGGCAGACATTGAGAAAGCCGCCGAGCTTGCCGTCCTTGTCGCGCGCCAGCAGGATCGGCACGCCCGAATAATCATGGGTCATCCAATCGCCCGGTTTCGGCAGCAGCGCCGACAGACCGACATTGAACGCGCCCTTGCGGAAGAACAATTCGCGCTCGCGCGCGGCCTGTTGCTCGCAGGTGTAGTCGGTGACCGGATTGCGGTAGATGCCGTCCGCGAGGGCCGTCGTGCGGTTCTTGAGATAGGTGAGCAGTTTGCGTGCTTCGACGATCTGATCTTCCCGCCGCATGGCCGCTCCTCCGCGCTCGTTCAGTGCCCAAAGAAATACCAGAAACCAGCTCGCCTCAATAGCGCAGCCGGTAATAGGCGAGACCGATCGCCTCGTGCAGCGCGTGGTAGCTCCGTTCCAGCGCGCTAATGCTTGGCAGGTAGTCGTCGAGCCGGTCGCTTTCGTCAAAGGTCGGCGGCGCCGGGTATGGAATTGCTTGGAGCCCGGCACGCTCGAACGACCACAGCGCGCGGCGCATGTGCCAGGCCTGGGTGACCAGCACCACCGTCGTCACATTGTCGGCCTTGAGCAGCTTGGTGGTGAAGACCGCGTTCTCGTAGGTCGTGCGCGATCGGTCGTCGATCCAGGTGACCGGCACGTTGAATTGAGTTTCGAGCGCCGCCTTCAGCAAGCTCGCTTCGCTCACATGCGCGCCGGCGACGTGTCCGCCGCTGACCGCGACCCGCAGGTTGAGTTGACGGTAGGCCTGTGCGGCGAAAGCAACGCGCTCGAGCGACCAGGGACCAAGTGTGTCCGGCACCATCTCGCCATCGCCGGGGTGGACGCCGCCGCCGAGCACCACAATCGCTTGGGCCGCGGAGAAATCGGATTTTGCCGGCGTCTTGATCTCAACCTCTTCAAGCATCCGCGCCGCGATAACCGGCAGGGCCGCGAGATAAAGCAGGCTGGTGGTGATGATGGCGACGGCGGCGCCGACATGCGGGCGCCACAATGTCGCCCACGCCGCCAACGCGGCGAAAAGAATCAGCACCGTCGGTGGGATAAGAATCTCGATCGACATCGGGTCGGGTATCTACACCCTCATTGCGAGGGAGGCGTAGCGCGGCGCGGCAGTCTCCCGCCACGAAAGGCCAAGGCACCAGGAGATTGCTTCGCCGCGTTCGCAATGACGGGTCGGTAACTACTTCCCCCGCACGTATTTGCGGCAGACAACCCGCAAATGATCGCGGAAATGCGGGCGCAGCTTGCGGGTCCATTCGCTGTCGGCGGCGTTCTTCCACGCTGGGGTCGCCTGCACGTCGGGCGATTCGAGGTGATAGAGCGCGACATATTTGCGGTTGGCGCTAGTGGCGCGGAAGCGGCGCGCCATGATTACCCCAGGCACCGCGGCAAGCTGCGGGATGTGCTCGGTATTGTACCATTCGTTGAACTCGGCCTCGACTTCGGGCGCGCAGTTCATCGCGTTGAGCAGGAAGCC
>DASYXG010000002.1:0-8693 GCA_035935235.1 Allostellaceae bacterium | reverse complement strand
GCTCGGCCTGCAGCAATCCCGCCGCCACGGCGCGGCCTTTGGTCAACACCATTTGCGCCGCCCGGTGCAGCGCGAACCCGCCCTGATGCATCGAGCGCGCGCCGCCGTGGCCGTTGCCGGCGGGGATCTCGGCGGTATCGGCCTGGACCAGACGAAAGGCCTCCACCGGCAGACCGAGCAGGTCGGCTGCGATCTGCGGATAGGCGGTCTCGTGTCCCTGCCCGTTCGACTGCGTGCCAAGCAGCAGCGAAACCGTTCCATCGTCCTCGAAGCGTATCTCGGCGCCCTCGTTCGGGGTGCCGCGCGCGGTCTCGAGGAAACCGGCGATGCCGAGCCCGCGCAGCTTCCGGTCGCCATGCGCCCGCCTCACCCCGGCGCGCCGAACGGCGGTGTCAAAATTGGCGCCGAACTGGCCGCAATCGATCGTCGTGCCGAGCGCCTTCGCATAGGGAAACTCGCGAACCAGATTACGCCGTCTCAATTCCACGGGCGCGATGCCCAGCCGCCGCGCCGCCTGTTCGACCAGCCGCTCGGTCAGGTAGTTCGCCTCGGGCTTGCCGGCGCCGCGATAGGCGTCGATCGGCACGGTGTTGGTGAAGACGCCGCGCACGCTCATGAACATCGCCGGGATGGCGTAGACCCCACCGAGCGCGGTCGAGGGCGCGTTGGTCGAGCTGCCCGGCCCGTTGGTCGAGACGTAGGCTCCGAGATTGGCGATCGTCTCGGCTTCGAGCGCGAGAAACTTGCCGCCGGCGTCGAGCGCGAGCCGGCCCTTGGTGTGGTTGTCGCGTCCCTGGGCCGAAGAGAGAAACTCCTCGCTCCGCTCGGCGACCCAGCGCACCGGGCGGCCCAGCCGGCGCGCGGCAAACAGCAGCAACACCCATTCCGGATAGAGGAAATTCTTGACCCCGAACCCGCCGCCGACATCGGGCGCGTGGACCCGGATGCGCTCGCGCGGCATGTGAAAAACGGCATCGGCGAGCTGGTTGCGCAGGCTGTGCACCCCCATCCCGCTCAGCGCCAAATCAAAGCTGTCGCTCGCCGTGTCATAACGCCCGATCGCGGCGCGCGGTTCGATCGGCGCGACGACGAGACGGTTGTTGATGAGGTCGATCTCGACGACATGCGCCGCCGCCTTCATCGCCGCATCGACCGCCGCCTTGTCGCCCTTCTCAAAGCGAAAAGCGAGATTACCCGGCGCCTCGTCCCACAGTCGCGGCGCGCCGGCAGCGAGCGCCGCAGGGGCATCGACCACCGCCGGCAGCACCCGGTAATCGACCGCGACAAGCTCGGCTGCATCTCGCGCCATCTCCAGCGTGTCGGCGACGACAAAGGCGACGGGATCGCCGACGTGACGCACCCGCCCGGCCGCCAACGCAAAACGCGGCGGCACGATCAGCGGACCGACCGTCGCGACCTGGGCGATGCACGGCAGCGGCCCGATTTTGTCGGCGGCGAGATCGGCCGCGGTGAACACACCGCGCGCCCCGGGCAGCACTCGCGCCGCCGCCGTGTCGATGCCGGCGATTTCGGCATGGCCGTGCGGCGAGCGGACGACGACGGCATGAAGCTGGCCGGACACCGGTATGTCGTCGACGAAGCGGCCGTTGCCGCGCAGAAACCGATCGTCCTCGAACCGGGTCAGCGAGCGGCCGATCTGTCCGACAGGCATTGGCTCAGCCGCCACCGCTGGGCGTCGCCACTGCGAGGCGCCGCGGGGTCAAGAGCTGCCGCAAGCCGCGCTTCGCCGGTACCTCGACAAGCGAATACAGCACCCACGACATCCCGTAGATGATGACCAGGACGACCACCAGATGCGCCCACCACGCGGTCACTACCAGACCGGCATGCAAGAGGATGCGTTCGGCCAAGGGATGCGACAGATAGGTTGAATAGCTGATGTCGCCGAGGAAACAGCAGACGCGGGAGGAGAGCGCCGCGCCGATTGCCGAGCCGCCCAGCGCCAGTGCGAAGATCAGCAGGTAGCACGGGGCCGCCAGCAGGAAGTTCATGTGCAGGCTGACGAGATAGGCGCCAAACGAATAATTGCCGACCGCCAGCCATGGGTTGTGTTCGCCCAGATAGCGGAAGGCCGAGAACAGCACCAAGATCGAGACGACGGCGATGACCGCGATGGTTCCGCTTGGGATGCGCGCCCGCAACTCCGGCCGCACGCGCACCAGGCGGTAAAGCTGGCACGTCAGCACTCCGCCGATGAACTCGAAGATTCGCGAATACGGCGAGATGTAGAGGATCCAGCGGTAGAGCGACCCATTGAAGTTCACCGTACGCGCGGTGAACTGGGGAAACTGCTGCAGCAGCGCCGCTTCCCACAGATCGCGAGTGAGGAACAACAGGTAGAAGAGCGCATACGCACCGACGCAGAACCCGACAAGGGCGATCAGGCAGCCGCGCAGGCTGTTGAGCCGGGCAAGCCGGTAAAACACCAGCGCATAGGCAATGTAAAAGAAAATCTCCGTCGAGACCGACCAGGAAATGTGGAAATACCACTCCAGGAGAAGTTCGCCGTTGAGCGTGAAGGGCCACCAGGTCCAGCAGGCGAGGAAATACGACGCCAGCACCGGCAATCCCTCGGCGTTCATCAGCGCCGGTCGCATCGGGCCATGCGTCAGGGAGAACACCAGCAGTACAAAATACAGCGGGTAAATGCGCGAGAACCGAGCGGCGGCGAACTCGCGGGTCGCGCCGCGCCAGGAGCCGGCGAACACTTCGGCATAGACGTAATGGATGATGAAGCCGCTCAGCGTGAAAAACAGCGGCATGCCGATCCCGGTGATTTCCAGCCAGAGGGCTTCGGTATGACCGAGGGCAATGGTGAGGGCGGCGATAAAGCGCAACCCGGTCAGCGCGTCGATATTCTCGCGGGCGAGCGTCATCGCCGCGAACTTAGCACACAGGCGTTTGCCGGCCGATTTAATCGCTTTCTCGCGCCCGTCACGGCGGTTAGACTCGGCCTCATGGGTGCGGGCCGTTTTGTCGTCGAGCTGATCAAGCCGTCGCACTACGACGACGACGGGTATGTCATTCAGTGGGCGAAGTCGTGGGTCCCGTCGAACTCGCTGGCGTGCCTTTACGCCATCGCGCGAGACGCCGCGGCGCGGCAAGTGCTCGGTCCGGACGTGGCGATCGAGATCAACGCCTATGACGAGTGCCACACCGTCGTCCCGATCCGGAAAATCGCTCGCCGGATCAAGGAGGCGGGCAGCGGTCTTGTCTGCCTGGTCGGCGTGCAGTCGAACCAGTTTCCGCGAGCCATGGCGATCGCCGAGCAACTTCGTGCCCACGGCATCGCGGTCGCCGCCGGCGGTTTCCACATCTCCGGCTGCCTATCGATGCTGCCCGAGTTGCCGCCCGACATCGCGGCGATGAAGGAGCTCGGCGTGAGCCTGTTCGCCGGCGAGGCCGAAGGACGGCTCGGCGCGCTGTTTGTCGATGCGTTCAACGGAGAACTGAAGCCGATATACAATTTCATGGCCGATCTGCCCGGGCTGCAGGGTCAGGTAACGCCATTTCTTCCCGTCGAAATCCTGCGCCGCTACAGCGAGACGCTCGGCGCCTTCGACGCCGGCCGCGGCTGTCCGTTCCAGTGCAGCTTCTGCACGATCATCAACGTCCAGGGGCGCAAGTCGCGCTGGCGCGACGCCGACGATGTCGAGGCGCTGGTGCGGGCCAATCTGGCGCAGGGCGTCTTTCGCTTCTTCATCACCGACGACAATTTCGCGCGCAATCGCAACTGGGAGGCGATCTTCGATCGCCTCATCGAGTTGCGCGAACGCGACGGCCTTACCCTCAATTTCATCATCCAAGTCGACACGCTGTGCCATCGCATCCCCAATTTTGTCGAGAAGGCGGCGCGCGCCGGCTGCGCCCGGGTGTTTATCGGGCTGGAGAACATCAACCCCGACAATCTGCTCGCCGCCAAGAAAAAGCAGAATCGCGTGCACGAGTACCGTGAACTGTTTCTCGCCTGGCGCCGGCACGGGGTCATCACCTATGCCGGGTACATCATTGGCTTTCCCAACGACACGCCGGAGCGACTGGCGCGCGACATCAAGACGGTGCAGGAGGAATTGTCGGTCGATCTGTTGGAGTTCTTCATCCTGACCCCGTTGCCGGGTTCGGCCGACCACCAGCTTCTCGACAAGAACGGGGCGTGGATGGACCCCGACATGAACAAATACGACCTCGAACATGTCACCACCGGACATCCGACGATGAGTGCGGCGGAATGGCAGAATTTCTATCGCCAGGCGTTCGAGCTCTATTACTCGCCCGAGCACATCGAGCGAATGTTCCGCCGCGCCAAGGCGAGCGGCATCAAGCCGGTGCGGCTCGTCAATCACGTCCTGCAGTTCTATTTCACCTTTATGCAGGAGAAGGTGCATCCGCTGCAGGGCGGGTTCTTCCGGCGCAAGGTGCGCACTCAGCGCCGGCCGGGCATGCCAGTCGAGAATCCCCTGATCTTCTACCCGCGGCGGGTCGCCGAGGCCGTGCTGACCCATGTCAGACTGGTGCGCTACTACCTGTTCCTGCATTCGTTGCGAAAAAAGGTCGAGCGCGACACCGCGCCCTATAGCGATCGCGCGCTGATGCCGATCGATCTAGAGGATGGTGAGCTGCCGCGCGCCCCCGCAAAGAAGCCCTCGGCGGTGGCGGCTTAACCGTTCTGCCGGTAGGCTCGCAGAAACGTGGCGACCGCGTTATCGGCGGCACCGGTAAGGGCTGCCTCGTCGGTAAGGGCAAGGCCCAGCAAGGCGCGCAAATGAATCTCGCCGCGCACCAGCGAGGCGAATTGGCCGGCCGCCAACCGCAGATCGTCGAATTGAAGCGCGCCCGCCTCGGCGGCTCGGCTGAAAAAATCCTCGAGCTGCATGCGCACCCGTTCCGGTCCGGCCTGCCAGAACACTTCGGCCAACACCGGAAAGCGCGCGACCTCGCCGATGATGATGCGGTTGATCGCGATGACGTCGGGCGAGAGCAGCAGGCGCAAGAACCGCTGGGCAATGGCGCGCAGCGAGCCCTCGACATCGCCGGGATCGAGCTCGTCGGCGCTAAAGCCCTCGGCATAGCGTTCGCTCTCGCGCGCCACGACCGCCCCGAACAATTCTTCCTTGCTGGCGAAATAGGCATAGACGGTGGCCTTGGAAGCGCCCGCTTCGCGCGCGATCGCATCCATGCTGGCGGCGCCGAAGCCGCCCGCGAGAAAGGTGCGCTGCGCCGCGGCAAGGATGCTTTCGGCCTTCTCCGTCGGCGGCGGCGCGGCAGGTATGTTCGCGTTGAACGCGCTCATCGCTTGACAAGATTTAACCGCGCTTACATCTTTCTGCAATACTGAACTGAACCGTTCAGTTTAGTCGGGAAACGACCCCCTCGCATGCGCAAGCGCTTGATTCTGTTGTTGCTGCCGCTCTGCCTGCTGGCGGGGCTCTACGGCGGTTGGAATTGGTGGCGCGTCTGGCGCTTTCAGCAATCGACCGACGACGCCTATATCCAAAGCGACGTCTCGCTGATCAGTCCAAAAATCGAGGGCTACATCAAGGACGTGCGTGTCCGCGACAACCAGCAGGTCACCGCTGGCCAGATCCTCTTCGTCATCGACGATAGCGATTTCGCCGCCAAGGTCGCGCAGGCCGCGGCGACGGTGCAGACCACCGAAGCAACGGTCAGGACTTTCGACACCCGCCAGGACTTCCAGCAGGCGATGATCAGCCAGGCCGCCGCCGAGGTTGATACCGCGCTGGCTGAACTCGACCGTGCAAATCTCGACAAGCAGCGCTACGTCGCGCTGGTCACCAGCGAGGTGGTGACCAAGCAGCGCTACGAAACGGCCGTATCTGACGCCGCCAAAGCGGCGGCGAGCCTGTTGAAGGCCAAGGCCGCGCTGGAGGCCGAGAAGCAACAACTCGCTGTCCTGATAGCGCAAAAGCACGAGGAGGAAGCGCGGCGAGCGCAGGCGCGCGCCGCCCTGCGGCTTGCCCAGAACGACCTCGACAACACGGTGATCCGCGCGCCGGTCGCCGGTGTCGCCGGCAACCGCGCCGGGCAGACCGGGCAATACGTCAAGCCGGGGACCCAGCTGCTGTCGCTGGTGCCGCTGCCCCAGGTCTATGTCACCGCCAATTTCAAGGAAACTCAGCTGACCTTGATGCGGCCGGGGCAGGCGGCCGAGGTTTCGGTCGATGCCTATCCGGGTCAGACGATCGTCGGCCGGGTCGACAGCTTCGCGCCCGGCAGCGGCGCGCAGTTCTCGCTGCTGCCGCCCGACAACGCGACCGGCAATTTCACCAAGATCGTTCAGCGCGTGCCGGTCCGCATCGCGCTGCCGACCGACACTCCTCTCGCCACGCTGCTGCGGCCCGGTCTCTCGGTAACGGTGACGGTCGACACCCGCGAGCCGGGCGATGCGGTCGCCGACGGCGCCATCGTCGGCGCCGCGCAAGCCGGGACGCGGCCCCCGGGCAAATGACGCGCCAATGACCCTGCTGTCGCCGCCGCGGCGGGTTCGCGCCTCGCAGGCCGCCGCCCCGGCCGCATCGCCTCCGGCGGCGGCGTCGCCCGCCCCATCCCGGCAGATCCAGCCCGCTTCGCTGCGCCAATGGGTCGGCGTCCTCGCCATGGTCTTCGGCATGTTCATGGCGCTGTTGGATATTCAGATCGTCACCAGCTCGCTCACGCAAATCCAAGGCGGGCTGTCGGCCAGCCCCGACGAAATCAGCTGGGTGCAGACCTCATACCTGATCGCCGAAGTGGTGATGATCCCGCTGACCGGAACGCTGTCGCGGCTGATGTCGACGCGCATTCTCTTCGTCGCCTCGACCGTGGGCTTCACCATCAGCAGTGTGTTTTGCGCCACCGCGACCAGCCTCGGCGCGATGATTTTCTACCGCGTCGTCCAGGGATTCCTCAGCGGGGCGATGATCCCGACCGTATTTCCGGTCGTCTATACCGTGTTCCCGCCGCGCCAGCTCGCCGTGGTGATGGTGCTGATCTCGCTAATCCTCAACCTGTCCTCGACCGTCGGGCCATCGCTCGGCGGCTATCTGACCGACGCCTACTCGTGGCAGTGGCTGTTTCTTGTCAACGTCGTACCGGGCGTCGTCGTCTCGGCCACGGTGTGGTGGTTGGTCGATGTCGACCGGCCCAACTTGTCGTTGCTGCGCGGCTTCGATCTGCCGGGTCTGGTGCTGATGGCGCTGTTCCTTGGCTGCCTCGAATACGCGCTCGAGGAGGGAGAGCGCTGGGACTGGTTGGCCGACCCGACGATCCGCGGCGCGGTCATCGTCTCGGCGGTTTCGGCGATCCTCTTCTTCTGGCGGGTGCTGACTTACCACCAGCCGATCGTCGAGTTCAGGGCGTTTCGCGTCCGTAATTTCTCGATGGGAACGCTTTACACCTTCATCGTCGGTATCGGGCTTTATTGCGGCACCTATATCGTGCCGTTGTTTCTCGCTCAGGTGCGCGGGTTTTCCGCCTGGCAGATCGGCACGACCGTCGTCGTCACCGGCTGTGCCCAGATCGTGACCTCGCCGTTCACCACCTGGATCGCCCGCAAGATCGACCTGCGGCTGATGCTGGCGATCGGCATGGTGCTCTTCTCGGTGGCGATGTACATGACCGCGGGGCTGACCAACCAGGCGAGCTTCAACGAGCTGCTCGTGCCGCAGATCGTGCGCGGCGTCGGACTGATGTTCTGTTTCCTGCCGGCCAATCTGATCGCGCTCGGCGCCCTGCCGCCCGATCTGCTGAAGAGCGCCGCCGGGCTTTACAACCTCATGCGCAACCTCGGCGGCGCGATCGGTCTCGCCATGCTCGGCACGGTGATGAACGACCGGCTGCACTTCCACTGGAACCGGCTGATCGAGGCCGTCAACCCGGCCCGGCCTTCCGTCCAGCATTTCCTCGACACCCAGACCGCGCGGCTCGACCCGCATTTCACCGGCGACACCGCCGCGGGCGCGGTCAAGCTCCTCGCCGGCATCGTTCAGCGCGAAGCGCTGGTGCTGACCTACAATGACGTGATGCTGATGATCGGCAGCATGTTCGTGCTCGGGCTGCTGCTGATCCCGCTCTTGCGCCGCCCGGGCGCCTCGCCGTTGACGCGCTGAACCAAGACGTTCTTGAAGTATTTTCAGAACTTATTCACACGCGTCTTGATGTTCAAAATTTCCGTGAGAAATTGTCCAGCCAATCTCTCCCTTTAGATCATTTATTTTTACCCACCACTCGGCTTTTGGATCGGGAATATTCACAACGCTCTCGTTAACGAGCGTCAATTTCCCGCGAAACCAAACCTTCCAGTAGCCTTCTCCGTCATAGTGTAAGACGTAAAAGGTATCGTCGGTCTTGATGTCTGTTTCCGGGATGTCGCGGTCGGATATTACGGGAAGCGGTGTGGACCGAACTTCTCCCGAGAGTCCCTGGACAATCTGTCCCTTGCTTAAGGAGCCAACGACGCGTGTCCCATTAGGTTGGTCCCAGAGGGTTATCGCTTCGTCAGCGGTCCATTGACGGTAGGTACAACACTCGAACGGGCAAGCTCCTACGTCCACAAAGATGTGCGGAGGTCTCGAATTGGCGGCAGGTGCGTCTTCGGCCCACACTCTAGTTTGGGTCGTGGAGCACACTGTCAGACATAATATCAAGTGTAGGGTGGCATAACGCATTCGTGTGCA
>DASYXG010000001.1:0-2810 GCA_035935235.1 Allostellaceae bacterium | reverse complement strand
TCGGCATCGACTGGGCCGATATCGAGGCGAAATACCTGACGCTGATGCCGAATTCAGGGCTCAAGCAGAGCCAGATCGAGGCCAGCCTCGCGGCGATCCACGATTTCGCGAAGGCGGACAGCGTCGGCCCGCTGATTGAATTGATGCGCCCATAAAAAACCGTTCCCCGGCTTATGCCGGGATGGAGACCTAAAAGAACGCCAGCGTCCTGATCTCGATGCTCTCGCGGAAGCGGGCGTTGGACGGCGAAGTCGGATCGTCGAAGGCGGTATGCGCGGTCCACCGGGCGCGTCCGTCGGTCTCAGAATCGAACACCTTGAACACCAGCGCCTCGTCGCGCCGCATATGCGGGAACCAGTACCAGCGGTGCTTGGGATCCCAGGTGATCGCCGCGGTCTGGCCCACGCGGTTCTGATAGCGCCGCTCGGTCACCACAAAGTTTTTCGGATCGAGGGTCTGCGAGTCGGCGATCGCCAGCGGCCAGCTCTCGACTGGCAGGCGGATCGGCCGCCAGCACTGCACGATCGCGAAATGATGCCGGAGCAGCTCCTCGGCCTCGTCGCCCATCAAATCGCGCACGCGCTTCGCCGCCGAAAACTCGGTGTAGTCATTGTGGACGCGGCGCACGACGTCGCGGATGCCCTGGCTCTCGCGCTGGGTCTCGTCCTGGGTGCGCAGCGTATGGTCGAAGACGACGACCCGCTTGGCCCCGGCCTCGCGTTTGATCAGCGCCTCCATCTCGGGGTAGTAGACCCGGCGCACCTCGTCATCGTCGTAGAAATTCGCGACTTTGGTCGGGTGATCGACAAAGACAAACCCGGTGCGGTCGATCTCGAACTCGCGCAGATGCAGCCGCCCGTTGAGCAGCGTGACCCGATGCGGGTCGTATTCGCCGCCGCCGACGCGCGTGTCGACCCCGCCTGGCCCGGCGACGATCGAGACCGGTTTCTCGCCGGTGTCGAGATAGTAGTTGAGCGTGGCTTCGAGTGTCGCGGGCGCGGTGTCGAGTTCGGCGACGGACATCGGCAACTCCCTCAATTCTGCTGTCGATGATAGGCCGGCTCAGTCGAGCGTCAACAATCGCCCGTAGCCGGGGATCGGCTGATTGACCCCGCAGGCGCGCAAGGCCAGCCACATCATCGCCGAATTGCTCGAAATGACCGGCTTTTGCAAATCGGTTTCAAGCATCTCCAGCGCCGAGACCGTCGGCATGCCGGTGCCGGACAGGAACACCGCCTCGGCTTCGGGTTTATCGACCGAACGCGCCAGCCGGTAGGCCTGCTCGGCGGTGGTGTCGTAGATGTTGCCGGCGTGCTTCAGGTTGGCGTGACTCACCACCGTGAAACCATGCGCCTCCAAATGCGCCTTGCCTTGGGCGGTGGTCTCGACGGAGTAGGGGGCGCCGAGCGCCAGCCGCTTCACGCCGAGCCGCTCCAGCGCCGCCGCGACCGAGGCGAACGCCGTTGTCACCCGCGTACCGCTGGCCTGCGCCAGCCGGGCGAGCAGCGCGTGCTCCGCCTCGCGGCCGAGGTCGTAGCTGGTCGCGGTGTGGGCGATGACGATGATGTCGGGTTTGACCAGCGCCAGCATCTCCACGCTCTCGTCGAGGTGCTCGACCATCGAGCGGTTGCGCTCGGCCTGGCCGTCGAGCGCCCCTGGTGTCCCGCGCGCCACCATGCGGTGGAAATGCAGCGACACACCCTCGGGGGCCATCGCCATCATCTCCGGTTCGATCGTCGGATTGCCCGGCGGCAGCAAAAACCCGAGCCGGGCACGATAGCCGATCATCGATCGCGACCGTTCACACGACCCCGCCCTCGCGCAGCCGTTTGACCTGGTCGGGATCGACGCCGCACAACTCGCCGAGCAGCGCGTCGGTGTGCTCGCCCAGAAGCGGCGGGCGGGTGATCTCCGCCGGGGAGTCCGAGAGCTTCACCGGGCAGCCGACCGTCTGATAGGTGCCGCGCGTCGGATAATCGATGTCGACGATCATCTCGCGCGCTTTCAGATGCGGATCGGCCAGCACCTCGCCGGTATCCTGGCACGCGCCGCACGGTACCCCGGCATCGCCGAGCAATTGCATCACCTCGTGCTTGGTGTGCTGGCGCGTCCATTCCTCGACGATGCCGTCCAGAACGGCGCGGTTCTGCCAGCGCGCGTCGGCTGTCGCGAAACGCGGGTCGTCGGCCAGTGCGGGCTGGCCCATCGCGCCGCACATCGCCCGCCACATCTGCGGCTGGGCCAGCACGATGACATAATCGTTCGGCCCCCCCGGCGCGCAGGCATAGGTGGTGCCCGGCACGGTGTGGCCAAGCTGGTTGCCATGCCGCTCCATCGGCCTTCCTTGGCGCTGATGGTCGCGCAGACTGACGCGGATGATGTTGACCACCGCGTCCTGCATCGACACCTCGACATGCTGGCCCTTGCCGGTGTTGTGGCGCTGCTGCAGCGCGGCGAGGATGCCGATCGCCATCTGCATGCCGGTGCCGCTATCGCCGATCGCCGGCAGCACCAGAGTCGGCGGCTGTTCGGGACAGCCGGTGACGCTCATCGCCCCGCCCATCGCCTGGGCCACCGGCTCATAACTCTTGAAATGTGCGTGCGGCCCGTAGCTGCCAAAGCCCTTGATCGTCGCATAGATGAGCCGCGGGTTGAGTTCCTTGAGCACATCCCAGCCGAGCCCGAGGCGATCCATCGCCCCCGGCCCAAAATTCTCCAGCAGCACATCCGACTGGCCGATCACCTCCTTGAACAGCCGCTTGCCCTCGTCGGTCTTGAGGTTGAGGGTCAGGCTACGCTTGTTGGCGTTG